>CAZQVC010000095.1:0-8758 GCA_964596625.1 uncultured bacterium
GCGCCTATGTCCCTCTGGCCCGCGGATCCCACAGGTCCCTCAGCCCATCCCCCAGCAGGCTCCAACCCAGCACCGTCCAGACGATGGCCAAGCCCGGCACCATGGCAGGGTAAGGGCTCAGGCTTAAGAAGCCCTGCGCCTCGCGCAGCATGTTGCCCCAGCTCGGCACGTTGGGCGGCGTCCCGAGGCCGAGGAAGCTGAGGGCGGCCTCGGCCAGGATCGCCACCGCCAGGCTGAGGCTGGCCTGCACCACCAGCGGGCTGATCGCTCCGGGCAGCACGTGCCGCAGCAGCAGGCGCCCCTCGCCGATGCCGAGCGCCCGTCCGGCCTCCACGTACTCGCGCTCCTTGATGCTCAGCACGCTGGCGCGGGCGATGCGCGCGAAGATGGGCACCGTGGCGATGCCGATGGCGGTCATCGCTGTGAGCGTGCCGGGGCGGTAGATCGCGGCCAGCAGCAGGGCCATGAGGATGGCGGGGAAGGCGTAGAGCACGTCGATGAGGCGCATGACCACCTCGTCGAAGAGCCCGCCGACGAACCCCGCCAGCGAGCCGAACAGGGTGCCCAGCACCAGCGCGATGCCCACGGCGATGAAGCCGACGTAGAGGGTCCCGCGGGCGCCCACCAGCACGCGGGAGAAGAGGTCGCGCCCGAAGTGGTCGGCGCCGAGCCAGTTCTCGCCGGTCGGGCCGCTGAGCTGCGCGGCGAAGTTCAGCGCGTTCGGGTCGTGGGGGAGCCAGAAGAAGCTCACCACTGCGGCCACGATGACGACCCCGATGAGGAGGCCGCCGATCCACAGGTTGTAGCGGCGGCGCCTCACGACCGGCGACCCAGGAGCGGCGCGGCCGAGGGCGACGACGGGCCGGCGCGACGAGCGGTCACGAGTACCTGATCCGCGGGTCGAGCAGCCCGTACGAGACGTCGACGAGGAAGCCGAGGAACACGATGGTGGCGGCGTAGATGAGGATCTCGCCCTGCAGCAGCGGGAAGTCGCGGGTGCCGATGGCGGTGAGGGCCAAGCGGCCGAGGCCGGGCAGCGCGAACACCTGCTCGATGACGATCGAGCCGATGAACACGTTCGAGAGGCTCAAGCCCAGGATGGTGATGATCGTGACCATCGCGTTGCGCAGCGCGTGCTTCATGACCACGCCGCGCTGCGCGACGCCCTTGGCCCTCGCGGTGCGCACGAAGTCCTGGCTGAGGACCTCGAGCATGGCGGCGCGCGTCATGCGGGTCATCACCGCCGCCTGGCCGAGGCCGAGCGCCAGCACCGGCAGCAGCAGGCTGCGGGCCCAGCGAACCGGGTCCTCGCCGAACGGCACGAAGCCGCTGGCCGGCAGCCAGCGGAGCTGGACCGCGAAGTAGAGGATGAATATCAGCCCGAGCCAGAAGCTCGGGATCGCAGCGCCGAGCTGCGACAGCGAGGTGAGCAGCGGGTCCCACACGGTGCCGCGCCGCAGCGCGGCGAAGATCCCAAGGGGCAGCGCCAGCAGGCACGCGATCACCGCCGCCCCGAGCGCCAGCGGCACGCTCACCCGCAGGCGATCCCCGATGAGGCCGGAGACCGGCCGCTGGTAGTTGAGCGACTCACCGAAGTCGCCCTGCACCACGCCGCCCAGCCACTGCACGTAGCGCTGGGCAGGTGGGACGTCGAGCCCCAGCTGGGTGCGCAGGGCCGCGCGCGCCTGCTCGGTGGAGTTGAGGCCGAGGATCACCGCAGCGGGGTCGCCCGGCACCGCGAGCAGCGCGCCGAATACGACCATGCTGGCCAGGATCACGCTGACCACGGCGGTGAGGAAGCGGCGGAAGAGGAAAGCGAGCATCAAATATGGGTCGGCCCCACTGAAGGGGCCGACCGTTCACACCTATGCGGTTACTGCGCCCGGTAGACCTCGGTGAGGTCGATGGCGGGGGTCGGCTGGTCGGTCCAGAAGCCGTAGACGTCCTTCTTGACGGCGACCAGGTAGGGGGAGGAGAAGACCCAGACGTTCACCGCGTCGTTGGCGATGATCGTGGCGATCTCCTGGTATGCGGCGTTGGCGGCCTCCTGGGTCGGGGCGGCCTCGGCCTCGTCGAGCAGCTCGCCGATGCGCGGGTTGTCGTAGTGGTAGTAGTAGTCGGGGTTGGCGTAGACGTTGATGTCGCGCGGCTCGGAGTGACCGATGATCGTCATGTCGTAGTCGCCGCCGATGAAGATGCGCTCGATCCAGGTGGCCCACTCGACCACGCTGAGCTCCACATTGATGCCGACCTGCTCGAGCTGCTGGGCGATGACCTCGCCGGTGCGGCGCTCGATGTTGTACGGCTCGGGCAGCTCGAAGTTGATGGTGAAGCCGTCGGCGTAGCCGGCCTCCTCCAGCAGCTCGCGGGCGCGCTGCGGGTCGTACGGGTAGGTGTCGGTGAGGTCGATGTAGTACCCCTCCGACGGGCTCATGTGCGTGCCGATGATCGTGCCCAGACCGAACATCGCGCCGTTGACGATGGCTTCCTTGTCGATGGCGAGCGTGATCGCCTGGCGCACCCGCAGGTCGTCGAACGGCTCGCGCGTGTTGTTCATCGCCACGGTGATCTCGGCGGTGGCCGAGCCCTGGGTGCCCTTGAGGTCGGGGTTCGCCTCGACCTGCTGGAACTGCTCGGGCAGCAGCGCCACGCCGATCATGTCGATGTCGCCGGCCTGCAGCGCCGCGAAGCGGGCGTTCGGGTCGGAGATGATGCGGAAGGTCGCGCTGTCGAGGTAGGGCACGCCGTCGAGGTAGTAGTCCTCGAACTTCTCGAGCGTGACGTGGCTGCCCGGCACGTACTCGGCGAACACGAACGGGCCGGTGCCGATGGGGTTGCTGCGCTGGTTCTCGGCGTTGGCCGCCGGGTTGATGACCGAGTCGGGGCGAGCCAGGTTGTAGAGCAGGCTCGAGCTGGGGCGCGAGAGGTGGAACTCGATGGTGCTGTCGTCGGGCGCGGTCACGCTCTCGATGGCCTCGTAGTAGCCGGGGTTGGTGTGTCCGGAGTCGGGGTCCATGGCGCGCTCGAACTTGGCGATGACGTCACCGGTGGTGAGGGGGCTGCCGTCGTGGAACAGCACGCCGTCACGCAGCGTGAAGGTCCAGGTGAGGCCGTCGTCGGAGGTGGTCCACTCGGTGGCCAGCGCCGGCACGATCGCACCGGTGCGGTCGAAGCGCACCAGGCCCTCGAGGACGTTGTGGTAGACCACGCGGGGGATCTCCTGCGAGGTCGAGGCCGACGGGTCCCAGCCCGGCGGCTCCGCCGTGATGGCAACCGTGAGGCTGCCCCCGGCCACCGGGGCCGGATCTTGGCCGGCAGCGTCCTGGGCGAACGCGGCGCCAAGCAGCATGGCCGCGGCGGCCACCAGGGCCAGCAGCACCACGACCCTCGAGTTCCTGTGGGCCCGAGGGCCCGAGCTTCTAGCGGTCTTGCTCATCTTTTTCTCCCTCCTACGGGTGTTCACGTGTAGCGCTCGTCAAGAAGCCTAGCCGGCTTCTCCCTCCTCGGTGCCCGCGTGGGCACCGAGGTTAGCGGGTCAGGTAGGCGACAGCGGCCGCCGCGTAGAGGCGCGCGGCCGCGACGGTGTCCTTAAGTCTCACGAACTCGTCGACCTGGTGCGGGATCGTCCGGTCGCCCGGACCGACGGTCACGATGGGGATGTCTTTCAGCGCCCAGAGGAACGTCCCGTCGGTGGCGCCCGGCACCCCGCCGTAGCGCGGAGCGCTGCCCATGACCTCGGGGTAGACGCTCTCCAGCGCCGCGACCAGGGGGTCGTTCGGCTCGGTCGCCGTCCACGGGCGCGACTCGAAGCACTCGATCTCGAAGCGCAGGCGCGGGGTGGCCGCTTCCAGCTCGCGGGCGATGCGGTTCAGCTCGGCCTCGATGACCTCATGGTCCTGGCCCGGCACGGTGCGCACGTCGAGCGCCAGGTAGGCCTCGTCCGGCATGACGTTGAGCTGCGCCTCGCCGCGCGCCGGCGCCCTGATGATCGTGGGGGTGAGCCACGGCAGGCCGAGGTACTGGTGCTCGCCGAGGCGCTGGTGCTCGCGCTGCTCGTACGCTCGCACGGCCACGATGAAGTCGGCCAGGCCGCGCAGCGGGTTGACGCCGGCGTACGGCATCGCGCCGTGGCTCATCACGCCGTAGACGCGCACGTTGAGCC
The DNA here is from genome assembly GCA_964596625.1 of uncultured bacterium. GTDB lineage: Bacteria > Deinococcota > Deinococci > Deinococcales > Trueperaceae > DASRWD01. The sequence continues at coordinate 4,163 of CAZQVC010000095.1, forward strand.
GCATGGCGCCCTTCTGGAAGAGGCAGAGCTCGTTCTCCTCGGGCTCGCAGACGATCGCGCCGTCGACCTCGTCGGCCCAACCGTTGGCGATGAAGCTCTTGATGCCGAGCATCATGCCCTCCTCGTCGGCGACGATGCCGAGCCGGACGCGGCCTGGCAGGTCGGGCGCGACGCTCCTCACGGCCTCCAGAGCAGCCATCGCAGCGGCCACGCCGGCCTTCATGTCGGCGCTGCCGCGCCCGTGCAGCACGCCATCGGCCAGGCTCCCGTCCGGGCCGGGCTCGATGCGGCCCTCGAACGGCGGGATCGACCACACGGTGGGGTCGCCCTCGGTGACCACGTCGGTGTGCCCCTCGAGCATCAGCGTGCGGTCGCGCTCGGGGTCGAAGGCGCTGCCCTCGAAGTCGCAGATGACGTTGGGACGGTTGGGCGCGGCCTCCTCGACGACCGGGTCGAAGCCCGCGCGGCGCAGCTGGTCGGCGACGTACTTCGCCGCGCCGGCCTCGGTCGTCCCGCGTTGCTCGTCGTAGACGCTGCGGATGCGCACCAGCCCCTGCGCCAGCTCGACCACGCGCTCGGGGTCGACGGCGGCCGCCGCGCGGCGGGCCAGGTCGAGCGTCTCAGCCGGCAGCTCGCTCAAAGCGGCGGGGTGAACCTTCCGTCGACCGCGGTCCAGCCGCCGTCGACGTAGAGCAGCGAGCCGGTCACGAAGCTGGCGGCGTCGGAGGCGAGGAACACCACGGCCCCGACGAGCTCGCTGGGCTGCGACCAGCGCTGTAGCGCGCTCTTCTGCGCGTAGGCGTCGTACCAGGCCGGCTGGTCCTTGATCTGCTGCGTGAGAGGGGTCTCGACGACGCCGGGAGCGACGGCGTTGGCGCGCACGCCTTGCGGACCCCACTCGGCCGCGGCCGCACGGATCATCTGCAGCGTGCCCGCCTTGGTGGCGGCGTAGACGCCCTGGCCCGGCTCGACGACCTGGGAGCGGATGCTGGAGAAGAAGATCATGCTGCCCTTGCCCTGGGCCGCCATCTTGCTGCCGGCGGCGCGCATGGCGAAGAAGTTGCCCTTGAGGTTGACGTTTATCACCCGGTCGAACTCCTCGGCCGAGATCTTCGCCAGCGGCTTGCGCACGTTGATGGAGGGCGTGCAGACCAGCACGTCGAGGCGGTCGAAGCCGCCGACCAGGTCCTCTACGGCCTGCTCCTCGACGATGTTCGCCTGCACTGCGGTCGCGCTGGTGCCGCGGCCCTGAAGCTCGGCCGCGACGCTCTGCGCGGCCTCGAGGTTCACGTCCGCACAGGTGACCTCGGCGCCGAAGTCGGCGAGGCCCTGGGCCGTGGCCCGGCCGATGCCGGAGCCGGCGCCGATGACCAGCGCGTGCCGCCCGCTGAGGTCGAAGAGGTCGCGGTAGTCAGCGACGGGTGTGGCGTTGTCTGTCACTTGCTCATCTCCGTTCGCTCGGGGCCGCCGGTAGCCCAATCGGCGGCGGCGCCGTTGGCGCCGCTGGCGCCCACTGTCCTGTTCACCAGCTCTTCGAACGCGTCGACGCGCCCCGCGATCACGTCGAGGCTCGAACGCCAGAACGCCGGGTCCTCGATGTCGATGCCGAAGCCGCGCGCGAGCGTGGCCGCGTCGGCCATGCCGGTCGAGGCCAGCAGCTCGTCGTAGCGACCGACGAACTCCTCGCCGGCCTCGCGGTACTGCGCGTAGAGGCCGAGCCCGAAGAGGAAGCCGAAGGTGTACGGGTAGTTGTAGAAGGACAGCAGGCTCGAGTAGTAGTGCCCCTTGTGAGCCCACATCAGCGGATGGCGGGCGTCGGGGTCGAGGGTCTCGCCGTAGGTGGCGTCCTGGGCGTCGAGCATCAGCTGGTCGAGCTCGTCGACGCTCAGCTCGCGCTCGCGCCTGCGCTCGATGAGCGACGACTCGAAGAGGAAGCGACTGTGTATGTCGATGACCAGCTGGGTGACCTGCTGGAGGTCCTGCTCGAGGAGCGCGAGGCGTCCGGCGCCGTCGGTGCTCTGCATGAGCCCCTGGAATACCACCGTCTCGCAGAAGATGCTGGCCGTCTCCGCCAGCGTCATCGGGGTGGGGACCTGCAGGATGTCGCGTCCGAAGCGGACCTTGCAGTCGTTGTGGTAGGCGTGCCCGAGCTCGTGCGCCAGCGTGCGGATGTCGCTGAAGTTGCCGGTGAAGTTGAGCATCACGCGAGACTCGCCGCGCGGATGGATGGCCGAGCAGAACGCGCCGTTGCGCTTGCCCTTGCGCGGGGGTACGTCGATCCAGTTCTCGTCGAACGCCCGCCTCGCGAAGCTCGCCAGGCCGTCGGTGTAGGTCGCGAACCGCTCGACGACGAAGGCCTTGGCCTCCTCCCACTCGTAGCGGGGCGCCGCGGCCTGGGGCAGCGGAGCGTAGACGTCGTGCCAGGCGAGGCGCTCGGTGCCGAGCAGCCGCGCCTTGGTCAGGAGGTAGCGCCGCAGGTCGCCGAAGCGCTCCTGGCAGGCGGCCTGCATGGCTTCGAGGCTCGAGGCGGTGATGCCGTGCTGGAAGAGGCTGTACTCGAAGGCGCCGCCCCAGCCGCGGCGGCGCGCGAGCTCGTCGACCTGGCCCTTGATGCCGTTGATGGCCGCCGCGAACGGCACGGCGTTGCGCCGCAGGAGACGGAGCTCGGCCTCGTAGGCGCGCCGCCTCACCTCGCGTTGGGCGTGCGCCTGCAGCCCCCGCAGCTCGGCGAGACCGTACTCGCCTTCGCTGGTCGCCGGCTGAGCCGAGGCGACCTTCGAGCCGGGGGCGGCGCCGCCGTCGTCGGATGCCGTGGGACTACCGTCCACGTCGACGATGCGGGCCCTGATCGTCTCCCTGGAGACGAGGTTGGTGTAGAGCTTCGCCCAAGCGGAGCCGCCGGTCTCGTCCAGCACCGCCGCGAGCTCCTCGGCCTGGTCGCTCAGCAGGTGCTCGGACTCGACCTTCGCGCGCAGCAGCATGTACTCGTGGTCCTTGATGCGCACCGACTGCGCCGCCAGCTCCGTGATCTCCAGGCCGCCGAGCCAGGCCTTGAAGCGCGCGGAGAGCGCCCTGAGGCGCGAGGCGTACGGCTTGAGCTTGGAGGCCTCGGCCTGGGAGCGCTCGTCGAACGCGTCGGTGGCGATGCGCAGCCCCACGTACGGCTGAAGTGTGGCCAGCAGTGAGTAGCACTCCTCGAGGCGGTCGAGGGCGCCCTCGAGCACCTCGATGGTGCGGGCGCTGCCCCCTTCGAGCACCGGTCGGGGCGCGGCGTCGGTATCGAGCGCCGTGCCCGCCTGCTGGGCAGCGCTGCTCTGTGCGTCGGCGCCGCCGCTCACGCCGTGGTCGTCGAAGTAGCTCTCGAGGCCGTCGACAGCGGCCTGCAGACGATCCTTGTCGGCTCGGAACTCAGCCGAGTCGAGCCCGGGATAGATGGAGTCGAGCTGCCAACGCGGCAGCCCGTCCGCGCGAGGTTCGCTTAGCAAACTGAGATTCACCTCCACCGGTGATGGACGCACCGGCGCCTTGGATTCTAACGCCCCAAGCCTTGGCGCACGAAGGCGGCGCGAGCGGGGCTCTCAGCCGGGGCAACGGAACAGACTGACCGGTCAGTACGCGCTCAGGCTCCGAGATCCAGGTCCGAGGGCCAGCTGCCGCCGACCGCCAACCACGCCTCGATCATGTCCATGGGCACGGGGGCGACGAAGGTCATCGGGCGGTTGTCGTGGGGGTGCGGGATCGTGAGGCGGTGAGCGTGCAGCGCCTGCCTCGCGATGTGCTGCGACGGCCGGCCGTAGACCTCGTCACCGAGGATGGGGGCGCCGAGGTGGGCCAGGTGGACGCGTATCTGGTGCGTCCTGCCGGTGTGGGGCTTGGCCCTTACCAGGCTGTGCCCGGGCGCGCTGGCCAGCAGCCAGAAGTGGGTGGACGCCGAGCGCGGAGCCTCCCCGCCGACGGTCATCTGCTGCCGCTTGACCGGGTGCCGCCCGATGGGCGCGTCCACGTACGCGCCGTCCTCCACCGCGCCGACGGTGATCGCCAGGTACTCCTTCTCGGTGAAGCGCCTCTTGAAGGAGTTGGCCAGGTGCCGGTGGGCCTCGTCGGTCTTGGCCACCGCCATGACGCCGGAGGTGTCCTTGTCGAGACGGTGGACGATGCCTGGGCGGTAGGCCTCGTCCGTGGGGTCCTGCAACTTCTCCTTGCTCAGCGGCATGCGGCCGAGCAGCGCGTTGACCACCGTGCCGGTGCGGACGGTCGCGGTCGGGTGGGCCACCATGCCAGGCGGCTTGTCGATGACGGCCATGTCGAGGTCCTCGTAGATGATGCCGACGGGCACGTCCTCCGGCTCGACGTCGAGCGGCCGGGGCGGTGGGAGCATGACGGTGACGACCTCGGCGCCGCTGAGCTTGGTCGCCGGCTTGCCGACCGGACGCCCGTCGAGCATCACGTAGCCGTCGTCGACCAGGCTCTTGGCGTAGGTCCGCGACAGCGCCAGAGCTTGCGCGATGGCCACGTCGAGCCGCTCTCCTGCGGGCGCGTCGAACGTGCGGAAGTCCAGCTCGTCGCTCACGGCCCCATGCTATGCGCTCTCGCGGC
>CAZQVC010000096.1:0-1349 GCA_964596625.1 uncultured bacterium
ATCACGGCGCGGGCTCCGGGCAGCACGGCGGCGTCGGCTGGGCTGCGTAGGGCGAGCACGAGCGGCGCCTGGCCTCGCTCGGCCAGCGACTCGACCAGCCGCCGTTGGGACGGATCCGCGGCGGCATCTACGGTCCCGACCACCACGGCGTCGGCGGCGGTGCAGGCGGTCAGGGCCGCACCCACCACCGCCTCCGCCTGCTCGGCCGCGCCGAACGGGAACTCGAACACGTCGAGCGCGGCGTGGCGTCGCGCCAGCTGCGCGACCAGCGCGCCGGGCACGCCTACGGGCGTCTCGGCCGGCGTGAGGTTGCCGGCGGTGACCACGATGAGGCACAGCCGCTGGTCGGCTTCGAGCCGTAGCGGCAGCGCTGACTCGTCGCCCACGACCGTGATCGCCGCCTGAGCCATGGCGCGGGCCTCGGCAGCGTGGCGCGGCCAGACGAGCGGGCGGGGCGCCTTCGCCTGCGACTGCGCGACCGCTTGAGCGTGACCTCGCGGCCCGGCCAGCGACTCTCGTGCCCGCCTCACCCGCTCGGCCGCCTCGGGGTACGAGTCGCCCAAGGCCTCCACGATCGCCTGCTGGCCTGGCAGGTGGCCGAGCACGGCGAGGTCGGCGCCGGCCTCGAGCGCGCTGCGGGCGCGGAGCTCTTCGGGCACCTCGGCCAGCGCGTGCATGTCGAGGGCGTCGGTGACGACCAGCCCGGCGAAGCCCAGACGCTCCCGCAGCAGGTCGCGCAGCACGGCGGCCGAGAACGTCGCCGGCACGTCAGCGAGCTGCGGGTAGCGCACGTGGGCCGTCATCACCGCCGCAAGGCCGACCGCGAAGGCGGCTTCGAACGGCCTCAGCTCGAGCGCCGCGAGCTCCTCGAGCGACCGGTCGACGCTGGCCGCGGCGTGGTGCGAGTCGGTGACGGTGCTGCCGTGGCCGGGGAAGTGCTTGGCGCAGGCCAGCACGCCCTCCGCCTGCATGCCTTCGACGAGCGCGGCGCCCAGCTCGCCGACCAACTCAGGGTCGTCGCCGAACGCGCGCAGCCCCACCACGGGGTTGGCCGGTTGCGTGGCGATGTCGAGCACGGGTGCGAAGTTGAGGTTGACGCCCAGCGCCGCCAGCTCGCTGCCGAGGATGCGCCCCGCCGCGCGTGCGAGGACCGCCGAACGGGTCGCGCCGAGCGCCATGTTGCCGGGCAACTCGGTGGCGCCGCCGGTGATGGCCATGAGCTGGCCGCCCTCCTGGTCGATGCCGACCAGCGGCGGCGGCTGGCCGCCAGCGCGGGCCGCGTCGTGCAGCGAGCTCGTGAGCTCGCGGAACTGCTCGAGGTCGCGGAAGTTGAAGGCGAAGAGGCACAC
>CAZQVC010000096.1:1449-8608 GCA_964596625.1 uncultured bacterium
CTCAGCCCTTCGAGCCGGTCATCGAGATGCCCTCGATGAAGTAGCGCTGGGTGAGGATGAACACGATCATCACGGGGATCACGAACAGGACGCTGGCCGCCATGATGTCGTGCCAGGGGATGGGCGACTCCTGGAGGTTGTGCTTCTGCGCGACGTAGATCGGCATCGTGAACAGCTCGGCCTTCTGCAGGTAGAGCAGCGGCTGCACCAGGTTGTTCCACTGGCCGACGAAGAGGAACACGGTGATCGTCGCCACCGCCGGGCGCGACAGCGGCAAGATCACGTACCAGAACAGCTGGAGCGGGTTCGCGCCGTCGATCTCGGCGGCCTCGTCGAGCTCGTGCGGCAGCGTGAGCATGAACTGGCGCAGCAGGAAGACCAGGGCGGCGCCGCCGGCGAAGAAGCCCGGCAGGGTTATCGGGTTGAAGGTGCGCAGCCAGCCCAGCTCGTAGAACATCACGTACTGCGGCACGAGGGTCGCCTGTGCCGGCAGCATGAGCGTGCCGAGCATAATCGCGAACACCAGGTTCTTGCCAGGCCACTTCAGGCGGCTGAACGCGAACGCCACCACGGCGATGCTCGAGACCGTGCCGAGCAGCACCATGGCGACGGTGAACACGCTGTTGCCGTAGGCGCGGTAGAAGTTCTGCTCGGCGACCAGCTCGCGGTAGTTGCTCCACTGTGGGTCCTGCGGCAGCAGGCTCAGCTGCGGCTGCTGCACCTCCTCGATCGTCTTCAGCGAGGTGCCGGTCATCCAGGCGACCGGGAAGAGGAAGAACAGCGAGGCGCCGATCAGCAGCAGGTAGATGGCGAGCGGGCCGAAGCGGCTCCTGAGGAGCTTCGCGAGCCGCGCGCGCGGTCCGACGCGGTGGCTGGCGCGCCGCACGCCGGGGCCTGAGGCCCCCTCGCGCCCGCTGCCGCCGGCCAGAGGCAGCTCGGGCACCGCGATCTCTGGAAGGGCCGAGCGGTCGACCCGGCCCGAGCGTTCGAGGCTGCCTGAGCGGTTCACGCGTAGTGCACCCACTTGCTGTAACGGAACTGCGCGACGGTCAGCACCACGATGATGACGGCGAGGATCCAGGAGGCCGCGGCGCCCTGGCCGATCTCGAGCTGGCGGAAGGTCCGCACGAACAGGAAGTACGCGGCCGAGGCCAGGCTCTGCTCGGTCTGGGTCGTCTGGATGATGTAGACGGCCTCGAACGTCTGGAGGGCGGCGATCATGCCGATGACGACGTTGTAGAACATCGCGGGCGAGATCTGCGGCAGCGTGATGCGCCAGAAGCGCTGCCAGGCCGAGGCCCCGTCGACCTCGGCGGCCTCGTACATCGCCTTCGGCACGCCCTTGATCGCGGCCAGGAAGATCAGCATGCCGGCGCCGCTGCTCCACATCGTGATGAGGATCAGCGACGGCTTCGACCACAGCTCGTTGCTGAGCCACAGCGGCACGCGGTTCGAATCCGGGAACTCGGCCGTCACCATGCGGAACAGCGCGAAGTGGTGGTTGACCGAGCCGCTGGCCGCGGCCACGACGTCGAACTGCCTGAAGTAGGCGACGCCGTCGAGCAGCGAACCGGCCGCCAGCAGTCCGAAGCCGGCCGCACCGCCGAGCAGGAGCGCGCGCCCGGCGGCCGGTCCGAGGCGCCCGCTCACGACCGCGCCGGCCACGAGCAGGAGCCCCGCCAGCAGCCACAACGGTGAGGGCGCGTGCAGCGCGAAGCCGTCGTTGAGGTAGGCGAGCGAACCGGGCTCGCGCAGCGAGGAGCGCAGTGTCAGCAACTGCCAGAGCGTCGCGAGCCGCCCCCCGGTCAGTTGACCGGGTACCAGCCGCACCAGCGCTGCCAGCGCGAGCGCGCCCGCTACCACCAACGGGGCTCTTGCGGCGAGGGCGCTGGCGGGGCTGCGCCTGCACCACCAGAGCGCGAGCAGGAGCACCGCCGCTCCCCCCAGCAGGGCGAGGTCGTAGGCCGACTCGCTGAGAAGCGCGAGGCGCAGCAGCGCCAGGGCCAGCAGGCCGCCCACGACCTCGAGCGTGACTGTCGCGACCGAGCGCTTGACCTCGGGGTCGCGCCACAGCAAGAGGAGCAGGCAGACGACCAGGCCGAGCAACGCGGGGATGAAGTACATCAGCGGTCCCACGGGATCGTTCCTGGCGAAGCCCGCGTAGAAGGCGTTGAAGCTCTCGGAGGCGAAGATGAAACTGCGGTACAGCCAGTCGAACGGCGCGAACGCCGCGGCGAAGCTCTGCAGGGTGACGTTGATGAAGCCGCCGTTGCTGGCCAGCATGTAACGCCAGGCCAGCAGGATCGCGGGACCGCCCGCGAGGATCACAGGAAGATAGAAGACCAGCCGGAAGAAGCTCATGCCAGGCAGCGCGCGCGCCACCAGCAGCGCCATGCCGAGCGCCGTGGCGATCTGCAGCGGCACGCCCACGACCGCGTAGTAGAAGGAGTTGTACATCGCCTGCATGAAGCGGCGGCCGTGTGCGCCGAGGCCGCCGAGCAGGACGCGGTAGTTCTCCAGGCCGATCCACTCGGCCTCGCGGCCGAGTCGGTAGTCGGTGAGGCTGTAATAGAGGGACGCGAGAGAGGGCCCGAGCACGAAGATGACGAAGCCGAGGATCCAGGGGGAGGCCATCGCGTAGCCCCAGAACGTCCGGCGCTGAGCCAGCAGCGACGCCCCTCGCGAGCGCGCGATGCGCCGCGCCAGCAGCCCGACGAGCCAGCTGCCGACCACGATGAAGGCCACCGTGCCGAGCGACCAGTACAGGTTGTGAAGCCGTGCGGCGACGCTGGGATCCACGAGACGACTCGCCCTTCAGGGGTCTGGGTTGCTAGGCGGTCAGGACGCCACAGGTTAGCCAGTGGTCGACCGCTGAGGGTAGGTGCGGGCCCCGGCACGGTAGATAGCTCGCGCCGGGGCCGCGGAGTCGGGCGCTAGAGGAAGTCGTTGTCCTCGAGGATCGCGTCGTACTCCTCCTTGAGGAACTGCTGGGTGTCCTCGAGGCTCTGCTGGTCGGTCAGGAACAGCGTGGCCTGCTCGACGATCAGCGGGCGCAGCTCGGCGCTCGCGCGGATGTCGGAGAAGGCGCGGCCGTACTCGACGGCCATGTCGAGCATGGCGTCCCACACGGGGTCGGCACGGAGCTCCTCCCAGGCGTCTGTGCGGGTCGGCGTGAAGCCGGCTACCTGGCTCAGCGCGATGGCGTTCTCCTGGCTGGTGATGAACTTGAGGAACTCGGTGGCCAGCTCGGGATCCTCGACGTAGGCCGGGACCGAGAGCCAGTCGGTGAAGACCTGGACCAGCGGCTCGCCGTTGGCGCCGGCCGGGTACGGGCCCATGGCGATGTCCTGCCACAGCTCGTGGCTGGTCGGCGGCATGTTCCACATCGGGAAGATCCCGCTCACGACGAGGCCTGAGGCGATCGGCCAACCCTCGATGGGCGGCAGGCCGGCGGTCATCTCCGACGGCATCACCGCGCGCCGGCGGTCGTACATGAACTGCAGCGCCTCGGCCGTGGCTTCGCTGTCGAACGCGCTGGAGCCGTCCTCGTGGTACAGCTCGCCGCCGGCACTCCAGATGTAGGCGATGAACTCCTGGGCGTCGAAGAGGGCGGAGCCGATGTCCATGAAGCCCATCTTGGTCATGGCGTTGTTCTCGACGGCGGAGTTGGCGCGCACGAACTCGAGCGAGTCCTCGAAGGTCAGAGGCGGCACGGCTGTAGGGTCGGCGGCCAGGTCGGTGCGGAAGAAGATCGGGCGGGGGCTCATCAGCAGCGGTAGGCCGACGAGGTGGCCGTCGTAGGTCGCGACGTCGAGAGCGGCTGGCAGGAACGCGTCGAGCTGGTCCCAGTCGGCGAGATACGGGTCGAGGTCGGCCAACAGCGGACCGAAGGCCGCCGCGTACTCGGAGCCGAGGTAGACGATGTCGGGCCCCGAGCCGGTGGTGATCCAGCCGGCGACGGCGGCGTCGAAGTCGCCCCAGCCGCCCGTGAGGATCTCGAGCGTGACGCCCGGGTGCGTCTCCTGGAAGCGCGGGAACGCGTCCTCCTGGAACCAGGCCATGGTGTCTTCCGTGAGCCCGGTGATGTAGATCTCCAGGCTGTCCTGGGCGAGGGCCGGGCCGAAGCCGAGCAGCAGCCCTGCAAGCAGTGCGGTTAGCCTTCTGGTCATCTCTTCCTCCGTGACGCGTGCGTTCCTTGCCGGGCCGTGCCGGCAGCGAAGCGGACTCCTGGGGCTCTACGGTCGTGGCTACTAGCTACGACTCTCCTGTATCACCTCCCACAGGTTAGTAAAGAAGTTTTACTTACTAATGCACGACAGTCTAGGGATAGGCGGACCTCGTGTCAAGCACAGGTCCAAGCGCATCTGGTGCCCCCGGCCCCGCGCCTTCACCTAACCGACGTACACTCTTCGTGTTCTGGAGGAGCCAGATGCACCAGCCAGCCAACCGAAACACGACGAAGCTGCGAGCGAGCCGAACCCGCGCCACGACGCGGCCAGCGAAGCTCATCCTGCTGACAGCCCTGCTCTTCACTGCTGCCGCGAGCTGGGCCGCTGCTCAACAGACCGTGCGCGTGTACGCCGTCATCAACGAGGACGACACCAGGCTGTTGGCCGAGATGTTCACCGAGCAGACGGGCATCGAGGTCGACTTCCTGCGCGCCTCGACCGGCGAACTGGTTAGCCGCGTGATCGCAGAGGCCGCCGCGCCCCAGGCCGACGTGCTGCTCGGCGGCCCGAGCGGCCAGTTCATCGCCATCGCGGAGGCCGGCGCCCTCGAGCCGTACCTCTCGCCCGCCACCGCGGACCTGCCGGCCTACGCTTACGACCCGGAGGGTCATTGGACGGGCTTCTACCTCACCGCGCTCGGCATCGGGGTCAACGAGGAGCGCTTCGCCGAGCAGTTCGGCGACACGCCGCTCCCCGCCACCTGGGACGACCTGCTCAACCCCGCGTTCGAGGGCGAGATCGTGCTAACCGACCCGGTCGCCTCCTCGACCGCCTACCTGTTCGTGCAGACGCAGCTTCAGCGCCTCGGCTGGGACGAGGGCTGGGCGTACCTCGAGACGCTGGCGCCGCTGGTCGGGCAGTTCCCGCAGAGCGGTGGCGCGCCGCCTCAGCTGGTCGGCACCGGCGAGTACGCGATCGGCGTCGCCTACGTGCACGCGCTGACCCGCTACCGCATCGACGGCTTCCCCGTGACCTCGATCGTGCCGCCCGACACGGCCGGCGAGATCGGCTCGGTAGGCATCATCGCGGGCGGCCCCAACCCCGAGAACGCCCGTCGCTTCGTCGACTTCATCCTCTCGGCCGAGGCTCAAGAGGCGTTCGCCGCGCAGTCCTACACCACACCGCTGAACCCCGACGCGGCGCTGCCGGAGGGTGCGCCCAGCTTCGAGGCGTTCGACTTCATCGATTACGATGCCGCCGTAGCGGGCGAGCAGCGCGACGAGGTGCTGCTGCGCTGGCAACAGGTGGTCGATTGACGACGGCACTCGGATCGGTTCGACGTCTGTGGCGCTACGACAGGAGCTTGCTCCTGTCGTACGTCTTTGTGGCGGCGTTCCTCGGCCTCTTCGTACTGGCCCCGCTGGTGCGGGTCTTCCTCGCGCCCACGGCCAGCGACTGGCAGCAGGTCCTGGCCACGCCCCGGTGGCGCGGTGCGGCCCTCAACACGCTGACGATGATGGCGCTGTCGACGGCCTCCGCGCTGTTGATCGGCACGCTGTACGCCTACGCGATCACCAAGGCGCGCGTGCCGGGGTCCAGGCTCTTCGGCCTGGTGCCGCTGCTGCTGCTGATCACGCCGCCGTTCGTCTCCGGCCTGGCGTTCATCCTGCTGCTTGGCCGCCGCGGGCTCGTGACCTATCAGCTGCTCGGTCTAGAGACGTCGATCTACGGCTGGCACGGCCTTTGGCTCGCCCAGACCATCTCCTTCTTCCCCATCGCCTACCTCGTGCTGCACGGCGTGTTCCGGGCCATCGACCCGTCACTCGAGCAGGCGGCGCGCGGTCTGGGCGCGGGCCGCTGGCAGGTGCTGAGAACCGTCACCTTGCCGTTGGCCACGCCTGGCCTGCTGGCCGCCGGGCTGTTCATCGCGATCGGCGTGCTCGGCGACTTCGGCAACCCGATGCTGGTCGGCGGGCGCTTCCGCGTGCTGGCCACCGAGGTCTACACCCAGCTGACGGGCTGGGCGAACATCGGCACCAGCGCCGCCCTCGGCCTGGTGCTGCTGTTGCCGGCGGTCGCGCTCTTCGCCGCACAACAGCGGGTGCAGGCCCTGACCCGCGAGCGCTTCGCCACCGTCGGCGGGCGCGGCTCGCGGCTCCCGGAGCGGCCGCCTCCGCCCGCCGTGCGCTGGGCGCTCTTCGCGTTCTGCACCGCGGTCTCACTCTTCGTGGTCGCGAGCCACGGCGTCGTGTTCCTCGGGGCCGTCACGGAGCTGTGGGGCATCGACTACAGCCTCACGCTCGAGCACGTCCGCTACCTCGTCGACCAGTTCGCCGTGCTCGGCAACAGCCTGCGCTTCGCCGGCCTGGCGGCCCTGCTCTGCATGGCGCTCTCCGCCCTGGCCGCCTACCTCGTCCAACGCACGCGCCTGCCGCTGCGCCGTGAGCTCGACCTGGCGACGCTGCTGCCGGCGGCCATCCCCGGCACGCTGATGGGTGTGGCCTACGTGCTGATGTTCAACGCCCCGCCGTTGGCGCTCACCGGCGGCGGCCTGATCATCGTGATCGCGATGGCCGCCGCCTACCTGCCGGTCGGCTACCGCATCTGCGCCGCCTCGTTGTCCCAGCTACGAGCCTCCCTCGACGAGAGCGCCGCCAACCTCGGCGCCTCGAAGCTGCAGACCTTTGCAAGCGTGATCGTGCCCCTCCTGCGCACGGCGCTGGTCGCCGCGTTCGTGTTCTGCTTCATCCAGTCGGTCGGCACCCTCAGCACCGTGATCTTCCTGGTCTCGTTCGACACGCCGCTGGCTTCGGTGTCGATCCTCAACCTGGCCGAGCAGGGGCGCTGGGGACGGGCTGCGGCGCTCTCGAGCGCCCTCGTGCTCGTCACGTTCGCGGCGCTCGGGCTTCTTTACCTGCTGGCGGGCCGCTCGCTGAAGCTGTTCGGGACGGAGGTCGGCCGTGTCGGAGCGTGAAGCCGGGCCGAGGAGC
>CAZQVC010000097.1:0-1467 GCA_964596625.1 uncultured bacterium
TGCGGACCCGGTTCGCCGGCGGGGCCCATCTCGCCCGCCGGTCCCGGCGGGCCGGCTGGACCCGCAGCGCCCTCGGCGCCGCGGCAGTCACCCACGTCCACGACGCCGTCGCCGTTGACGTCCTCGAACTCGTTGGCTACACCGTCGCCGTTGAGATCCCAGCACGCCAGGCCGTCGGTGCCGTCAACACCGTCAACGCCGTCGACCCCAGGTGCACCGGCCGGGCCGGCTGGCCCGATCGGGCCCGTCTCGCCCGGCGGTCCCGCGGGGCCGACCGGGCCGGTCTCACCGACGGGGCCGGCTGGTCCTGGCGGTCCCACGTCCCCAGCGGGGCCGACCGGGCCGGTCTCACCGATCGGTCCAGGCGGCCCCGCGGGGCCGACCTCGCCTTGAACACCCTGCGGGCCGGGCTCGCCGGGCACGCCCTGTTCACCCTGCTCGCCTTGAGGCCCCGGAGGGCCGGGAGGTCCCGCAGGACCTTGGAGGGCGCCGGCCGCGATGTCCGCGCGCAGCGCCGCGACCTCTTCGCTCATCGCGCCCAACCGCTCGGTGACGGTCGCCTCGCCGCACTCGGTCTTGGCGTCCACTACTTCGACAGCCGAGGCGAGAAGCAGCGCGGTCTGGTAACCGGTGAGGAACTCGTCGCCGTTCAGCGCGCCGTCGGGGAACGCTTCGGACACGCCGAGGGCCGCGACCCTCGAAGCGGCGCCGGCCGCCCAGTGGTCGGCGGGCACGTCGGTGAAGGAGAAGTCGGTGTCGGGAAGGCCGGCCATCGCGTCGGTGCAGCCGGTCTGCGCGTCGGCGCGGGCCAGCAGCCGGTCGACCAGCACGGCAGCCTGGTAGCCGGTGACGGCGCCCTCACCGAGGAACGAGCCGTCGGGGAAGCTGGTATCGACCCCTTCGTCCCCCAGCTGCGTCAGCGCGCTCCTGCCCCACGCGCTGTCGTCGCCCTGCGAGAGGGCGAACGCGAGCGTCAAACCAACGATTGTCGTCAACAGAGCCAATCTCAAGGCAACACCACCGTCCCATCCCACGATCCCGTGTCAACGCGGCGGCGCGGCGCCGCCGGCAGCGACCCGGCCCGAAGTCTCGTCGCGCTCAAGGTTATCCACCAACTGTGGCAGATGGGTGATTATCCACCGCCGCCAGATGAAGGGAGCGAGGCCGATAGCGGCCTCGCTCGCCTAGGATCGCGGTGGGGGTAGCCCACGGTTGGGCGCCTCAGACACGCATCAGGGGCTTATCAACCCTCGCAGCCGCACTCGCCGGGCGGGCCTTCCGGCCCCTGTGGACCCTCTGGACCCTGCGGGCCCTCGGGACCTTGGGGGCCTTCCGGGCCTGCCGGGCCCTCCGGTCCTTGCGGGCCTTCCGGACCTTCTGGACCGGCCGGACCCTGTGGACCTTCCGGGCCGGCCGGGCCCTCTGGACCTTCCGGTCCCGCCGGACCAGCCGGCCCCTGCGGCCCCG
>CAZQVC010000097.1:1567-2891 GCA_964596625.1 uncultured bacterium
TCTTCCCCCGGTTCGCCTTGCGGGCCCGCCGGCCCTATCTCGCCCTGCGGCCCAGGCTCGCCTTGCGGCCCCACGGGTCCCATGGGCCCAGGCGGACCGGCCGGACCTATCTCGCCTTCGAGACCGGCGGGGCCGACAGGACCGGGCTCACCCTGAGGTCCAGGAGGGCCTGCGGGCCCTTGCGGGCCATCGGCGCCGGGGGCTCCTGCCGGGCCCGGAGGTCCGGGAGGTCCCGGCGGCCCTTGGGGGCCGTCCTCGCCGCGGCAGTCCTCCACGTTGACCTGGCCGTCGGCGTTGGCGTCCTCCAGGAAGCCGCCAACGGCGTCGGCGTCGAGGTCCCAGCAGGCAACACCGTCCACCCCATCGACGCCGTCGACTCCCGGCGGACCCTCTGGGCCGATCGGGCCGCGCTCGCCAGCCGGTCCCATGGGGCCGGTGTCGCCGACCGGACCGGGCGGGCCGGGCTCGCCAGGAGGGCCGGCCGGCCCCCTCTCACCGTCGATACCGGGCAGTCCAGGAGGACCGGCCGGACCCTCAGGACCCGCGGGTCCGGGCGGGCCGACCTCGCCCCTCACGCCCTGCAGTCCGTCCTGGCCGGGCTCGCCCTGGGGCCCCGGGGGACCTGCCGGGCCGGGTGGCCCCTCCGGACCCGCCGGGCCCTGCGGCCCGCGCAGCGCGCCCGCCGCCACGTCGGCGCGCATCGCCGCGACCTCCTGGCTCATCTCCCCTAGCCGCTCCTCCACCGAGGTCTCGCCGCAGTCGATCTTCGCGTCGACCACCTCCACGACCGACGCCAGCAACAGGGCGGTCTGGTAGCCGGTGAGGAACTCGTCGCCGTTCAGCGCCCCATCGGGGAAAGCCTCCGCGACGCCCAAGCCGGCGACGCGCGCCGCGGCGCCAGCGGCCCAGTGATCGGGCGGCACGTCGCTGAAGGTGAACTGGGTGTCGGGAAGACCGGCCATGGCGTCGGTGCAGCCGGTGCGAGCGTCGGTCCTGGCCAACAGCCTGTCGACCAACACCGCCGCCTGGTAACCGGTGACCGCGCCCTCGCCGAGGAACGAGCCGTCGGGGAAAGCCGTGTCCACCCCCTCCTCGCTCAGCTCCCCCAGCGCCTCCCTGCCCCAGCCGTCCTCGGTGACCTGGCCGAGGACCACCGTCAGCGCGAAGAGCACGCTCAACACGAACACGATCCTCTTCATCTACTGCACCTGCCCGTCATTCGTCCCTGGCGGCCGTGGCCAGCCGCTTGGCTATCCGAACCCTGTTGGTCACCTGCGATTCTGCGCCTTCCCGTCGTGTGCTCCGTGAACGCTGTGGGGCAGGC
>CAZQVC010000097.1:2991-4092 GCA_964596625.1 uncultured bacterium
CGGGTGCGACTGGGTGCAGCACGCGTGTGCGACTCGGAACGCTGCGCGCACGCGTGCAGGGGATAATGGCGGCGTGAAGCCGCGTCGCCACTCGACAAGTCGCCACTCGACAAGACGAAGCGCCGGGCACGGCCTCGGGGCTCGCCCCGGCGCGAGTGCAGCGGTCGTGACCATGGTCTTGTGCGTGTCGTTGGCGTGGTTACTTACCGGAGCCAGCACCGCCAGCGCGCAAGCTGGTCTCAGCGGGGAAGCGGCCGAGGCGCTCAAGGCCGGCCAGGCGGCCGCGGCCGAGGCGATCGCCACCTACGAGTCGCACTACCCCGACCGGCCGTTGTGGCAGGAGGCGATCGAGCAGGGCGAGCGCGCCAGGCAGCTGGCTCCAGGACGCACCGAGCCGCTGCGGTTCCTGGCGCAGGTCTACGGGGCCACGGGCTGGACCGCCCGGACCTGGGAGACCTGGCAGGCGTACCTCGAGGCCGGCGGCACGCTCGACGCCCGCTCCCGCGCCGACGCCGCCCGCGCCGCGCTGACCCTCGGCTACCAGGCGTTCAGCGCCGGTGCGCTCGACCGCGCGCTCGGCCTGCTGCGCGAGTCGTACGAGCTGGCGCCCGACGACATCACGACCGTGACGTACCTCGGCCAGACCGAGCTGGAGCTCGGCAACCCAGAGGCGGCCGTGCCGCTGCTCGAGGAGGCCATCGACACCTACCCGCAGCTACGGCCGCGCCTGACGCGGGCCCGCCTCGGCGCGGAGTACGGCCTCCAGGCCGCCGACGCGTTCCTCGCAGCCGAGCAGCGCTTCGCCGAGGGCAACGCGGCCGGCGCCCTGTCGCTGTACACCGCGGCGAGCCAGTCGGCGCCCGGCTTCACCGAGGCGCTCAAGGGCATGGCGTCGAGCTACGGGGCGCTGGGCCGCTCGGCCGAATCGCGCTCGACCTGGGAGCGGGTGGCCGAGCTGGACCCTGACGACGCGGAGGCGGCTGCCGTGATCGCGCGCTTCGAGGCCGCCGACGACGCAGCGGCAGAGGCTGCTGCGGCCGCGCAGGCAGCCGCCGAGGCCCAGGCAGCGGCCGAGGCGGAGGCGGCGCAGGCCGCGGCCGA
>CAZQVC010000097.1:4192-8446 GCA_964596625.1 uncultured bacterium
GAGCCGGCCGACGAACCCGTAGCCCAGACCGGCGGCCCGACCATCCAGCTGATCGACACCACGCTCAACACGCGCGCGCCGAACGCCGGTGGCGAGGGCGCGTTCAACTTCCTGGCCGCGCCCGCCGCCGTGATCGGCAACCTCGACGAGCCTTACGACTACGGCCAGGGCACACTACACGTCCAGGTCGAGGTGCTCGACAAGCCCACCGACGACCCGATCTACATGCAGGTCTGCCTGGTGCCAGACGACATCATCACGGTCAGCCCGGCCTGCAGCGAGGCTTCCCGCGTGCGGCTCTCGAACGAGGGCGTGATCACCGCGAGCCAGAGCGTCAGCGCGCTGGACGGCGCCGCTGCGATCGACTGGTCGCAGGGCATGTCGCAACTCCTGGTCGTGCTGCGCGACACGCAGGGGCGTCCGCTCGACTCGCGTTACGCGTTCGACGAGAACGGTCAGCCGCTCGACGTCGAGGCCTACTACCCGATGGACCTTCGCGTGCGCGCCGCGCTGGTGCCGGCGGGCGGCGCGTTCAGCGGTTGGTGAACGAGCTCAGCGCCCGATGCCGACGTACTCCAGGCCGGCGTTGCGGACCTGGGCCGGCTGCAGGTAGTTGCGCGCGTCCAGGACCAGCTTGCCGCTCATGCGCTTGGCGATCTCCTCGAAGTCGAGCTCGCGGTACTGCGGCCAGTCGGTGACGACCACGACGGCGTCGCAGCCGACGGCCAGGCAGTCGACGTCCTCGCAGTACTCGACCGGCAGGTCGGGATGCAGCCGGCGGGCGTTCTCGATGGCGACGGGGTCGTGCACCTTGATCACGGCGCCGCGCTCGTGAAGGTTCTCGATCAGCGTCAGGGCCGGCGAGTCGCGTAGGTCGTCGGTGTTGCCCTTGAAGGCGAGGCCGAGCAGCCCGATGGTCGTGCCGCGCAGGACCTTGAGGTGCTGCTGCAGCTTGTCGACCACGAACAGCCGCTGCCTGCGGTTGACGTCGATCGCCGAGGTCACGATCGGCATCGTGTACTCGTAGCCGCTGGCCAGCGCGAGGATCGCCTTGGTGTCCTTGCCGAAGCACGAGCCACCCCAGCCGATGCCGGCGTGCAGGAACTTGCCGCCGATGCGCGCGTCGAGGCCGATGGCCCGAGCGACCTCGGTGATGTCGGCGCCGACCTTCTCGGCCAACCCGGAGAACTCGTTGATGAAGCTGATCTTCGTCGCCAGGAACGAGTTGGCGGCGTACTTGGTCAGTTCGGCGCTGGTGGCCGAGGTGGTGATCAGCGGCGGCAGGTCGTAGCGCTCCGGCCGGGGAGTGCCGGGCGGCGGCTCGAACGACTGCTCGAGGATCGGCGCGTAGAGGTCGCGCAGCAGGCTGGCGGCGGCGGGGTCGTCGACGCCGATGACGATGCGGTCGGGGTAGAGCGTGTCGTGAACGGCGCGCCCCTCGGCGAGGAACTCGGGGTTCGAGGCCACGTGAACCTCGGCGTTCACGCCGCGAGCCTCGAGCCTCCTGGTGATGATGCCGCGCACGTGCCTGGCGCTGCCGACGGGCACGGTCGACTTGTTGACGACCACCAGGCGCGCGCCCTCCTGGATCAGGTCGGCGACCTCGCGAGCGGCGGCGTCGACGAAGCGCAGGTCGGCGTCACCGTTCTCCTTCGACGGCGTGCCGACGGCGATCATCACGACGCCCGTGCCGCTGAGCGGGGGGATGTCGGTGGTGTAGCGCAGGTTCGCCCTGCCGGCCTTCATGATCTCGCGCAGGCCGTCCTCGTGGATGGTGGGCTCTCCGCTCGACAGCTTCTCGACGATCTCCTGCTTCTTGTCGACGCAGGTGACCTCGTGGCCTAGGTAGGCGAGGGCGGTACCGGTCGTCAACCCGACGTAACCGGTGCCGATAATCGTGACGTGCATCAGCTGGACCTCTCTCCTTCGTGACTCCTGGTAGCTGTGGGGATCAGTTGCGGCGGCTGTTGGACCTCACGCTGACGCGCGCTTCCGGCCTGGCTGCCGGGGCCTGAGGCGCCTCGGGCTTAGCCTCCGGTGCGCCGTAACCGTAACCGTAAGCCGACATGCCGCGCAGTCTCGGTTCAGCCACCATCGTCGCTGCGATGCCGAGGAGCCTGACGCCCATGCGCTCGAGCAGGTCGAGCGTGGCGCGCAGCGGCCGCCTGTCGGCCTTGCGCATGTTGACGGCGAGGATGGTGCCGGTGCAGAACGGAGCGATGGTCAAGGCGTCGGCGACGGCCAGCACGGGCGGCGAGTCGACGATGATGACGTCGTACTCCTGCCCCCAGCGCTGCACGCAGGCGCCGAAGCCGCGCCCGAGGATCTCGGCCGCCTGGGCGGAGACCTGGAACGACGGCACCACGTCCAGCTTCTGCTTGCTGCCGAGCGGCACGCGCGCGACCATGTGCGGGCCGTCGGGGTCCTGCAGGAAGTCGACGAGGTCGGAAGCCTGCCCGCGGCGCAAGCCGTACTCCTGGAAGAGCACCGGCTGCCGCAGGTCGGCGTCGACCAGCAGCGTGCGGTAGTCGTTGCGCGCGAAGCTCTCCGCGAGGTTCATGGCCACGGCCGACTTGCCCTCGACCGACCGCCCGCTGGTGATCATCACGACCTTCGGCGAGGCGTCGGCGGTGGCGAACAGCACCCCGGTGCGCAGGTAGCTGGCCGACTCGCGCGGCAGGCGCCTGGTCGGCTTGGGCTGGCGCTCGAACTCCGCCAGGATCGGGGCGCCGGTGAGCGCCTCGACGGCGCCGACGTCGGTGATGCGCGTGTCGAGCGCCGAGCGCAGGATGACGATGCCGTAGGCCACCACGATGCCGGCCAGCGCGGCGAGCAAGCCGTTGATCAGCGGCCGCGGCGCGACCGGCGTGCTGTTCGGCACGCCTTCCTGGATGATCTCGAGGCGACCGATGGCCGAGGCGCTCATCGCTCTGGCGACCGCCATGGCCTGCTGCTGCTGGGCCCTGAGCGTGATGAGCCCGTCGATCTCGGTCTGGCGCGACGCGTCGCCGAGCGTCTGCAGGGCGCGGATCTGCTCGTTGAGGGACACCACCTGCTGCTCCAGCGCCTCGACGATCTGCGCGACGCTGCGCGTGGCGCGCTCGACGTCCCAGTCGACCAGCGCCAGCGCCACGGCGTTGGCGATGGCCGCGGCCTGCTCGGGCGCCCCGGAGCGGGCGGTGACGGTGATCAGCGAGGAGCTGCCGGAGTCGGTCGTCGAGATCGTGTAATCCGAGCGCAGGTCCCTGATCCCGGCGGTGTCGACCTCGCGGCCGAGGCTGAGCAGCGCCTCGCCGACCACGGGGTCGCTGCGGGCCGCGACCTGGTAGGCGCTGACGTCGATGGGCGGGGCGACGACCGGGGAGACCCCGAACGAGCGGAAGTCGGTGGTGGACGATGAGGCGAGCACGGTCGCCTGGGACTCGTAGACCGGGTCCTGCCTGGCCGACCAGATGTATGTCAGATAGCCGAGGATGACCGCGACCGCGAGACTGAACGCGAGGCCGCGGCGCAGCACGCGCAGCGCCTCGCCTACCGGGATCGACACGTCGTTTGGCATCAGACCTCTCAGGGCCGCCGGAAGCAGCCAACCGACTCTAGCAGACGGTTGCCTGAACCTTTGGTGCGGATCTTATGAGCTACGACCGGCTGTCCTCTTCGCCCTCCATGCCGCGGTCATGGGAGTGCCGGCTCGAGGGTCAGCTGGCGGCGAGTGTGACTTTCGTAGGTCGCGAACAGCGCGCCGTGAATACGATCTGCCTGGGGTCACATGAACTCAGCCAAGGTGGAGAAGGCGGCGCTGAACGGCAACCTCACCCTGCGTGGCGTGATCACGGCCGCGGCGCCTGAACGCGTCGGGCTCACGAGCGCGCTGTTGTCGCGATGCCGCGTGCTCACGGCCGCGACGTTGTCGCTTGCCTGCGCGCTGGCGCAACCCGCGCTGGCTCAAGGCGCCAGCACGGCTGCCGCCTTACCCGACGCCCCGGCCGCGAGCGTCGAGCGCTTCCTCGCCGACCTCGACGCGGCCTTGGGCTTCAGCAGCGAGGACGCCGAGGCGCTCGAGCGCGACCTGGACGACGCGCGCGCCGAGCTTCGCCTGGCGCGAAGGGGCCTCAGCGCCGTCGGCACGCTCGCGCCCGGCGTGGAGCACGTCAACGAGCCCGCCGCCGCGCCGGGAGGCTGGGAGCTCGAACTCGAGCTCGACCTGACGGCGGCCTACCGCTACGACCGCGAAGAGATCATCGAGGCCGAGAT
>CAZQVC010000098.1:0-8412 GCA_964596625.1 uncultured bacterium
TAGACTTGCTTCCGCTATGTTGCTGGCCTCGTTCAGCGGCGTCGAGAAGGTCTTCGGCGACCAGGTCGTCCTCGACAACGCGTCCTTCGAGCTTCGCGACGGTTACCGCCTCGCCCTCATCGGCCGCAACGGCTCGGGCAAGTCGACCGTCCTGCGTCTCTTGATGGGCCTCGAGGAGCCCGATCGCGGCGCCATCTACCGCGCGCCCGACGCGCGTTTCTCGCTCCTCGAACAGGACCCGGAGTTCGCGGAAGGCGAGACCGTCGCGGAGGTGGCCGAGAGGGCGTTCGCGGAGCTCGACACGCTCGACGTCGAGCTCAAACGGCTCGAGGAGGCGGGGCTCGACGAGATGTCCACTTACGAGCGCTGGGAGCGCCTCCACGCGACGTTCGAGCGGCGCGGCGGCTACGCCAGGCGCTCGCGGCGTGACGCAGTGCTCGCAGCCCTCGGCTTCAAGGACCGCCACGACCAGGCCGTCAAGCAGCTCTCCGGCGGCGAGCGCACCAGGCTGGGACTGGCGCGGCTCCTGATGGCGCAGCCCGACGTGCTGCTCCTCGACGAGCCGACCAACCACCTCGACATCGACATGCGCGGCTGGCTCGAGAGCTACCTCGCCCGCTACCCCGGGGCCGCGATCCTCGTCTCTCACGACAGGGCTTTCCTCGACGCGGCTTGCGACCGCACAGCCGAGGTCAGTCGCGGGGAACTGCGCGTGGGGGAGGGCAACCCCAGCGCCTACCGGGAGGCGCGTGAGACCACGGAGCGCATCCAGGCGCAGACCCGCGCCAACCAGGAGCGCGAGAGCGCAAGGCTGCACGACGCCGCGACGCAGATGAAGCGCTGGGCCGGGCAGAACGAGAAGCTCCACCGGCGCGCGAAGGCCATGGAGAAGCGCGCCGAGCGCTACGACGACAGGATGATCGACGAGGTCGCCGGCCCGGAGCGCACCACCCGCTTCACCTTCGAATCCGAGCGCAGCGGCGACATCGTGCTCAGCGCGTCTCACCTGACCAAGCGGTTCGGGGGCAATGAGAGCCCGCTCTTCGAGGACGTCAGCGTCGAGCTGCGGGCCGGCGACAAGGTCGGCCTGGTCGGGCCCAACGGCGCCGGGAAGACCACCTTCCTGAAGATGCTCCTCGGCGACCTGGCCTCCGACGACCCGCGTGGGCACGTGATGACGGGCTCGCGCGTGCGCGTCGGTTACTACGACCAGGCTCTCGGCGGCGTGAACCCGGAGGCCACCCTGTTCGAGGAGCTGCTGCAGCGTGTCGGCAACGTCGAGGCCCACGACCTGCTCGGGCGGTTCATGTTCCCGTACGACGCGCAGTTCAAGAAGGTCAAGGACCTCTCGGGCGGCGAGCGGGCCAGGCTCGCGCTGCTGCTGTTGACCCTCGAGCGCAGGAACCTCCTGATCCTCGACGAGCCGACCAACCACCTGGACGTCGAGATGATCGAGGCGCTCGAAGCCGCGCTCAACGCCTACGAAGGCACCTTGCTCATCGTCTCGCACGACCGGCGGTTCCTGAGCGCGCTGGTCTCCAGGATCTGGGAGATCAGGGACGGCCACTTCCTGTCGTACGAGGGCGACTGGGACTTCTACCGGCGCAAGGCGCAGGAGCGCAGGGCGCAGCTCGAGGAGGCCGAGGCGAGCCCGGCCGTGCAGCGGGGCGCCGCGCCCGAGCGAAGCGAGCGCGTTGTCAGCGAAGACGCGCCGGCGAGCTCGCGCTTCGCGAGGATGAGCGATTGGCAGCGGCGGCGGCGCCTGGTGGAGGTCGAGAGCGAGATCGCCGACCTGGAGGCCGAGTTGGAGCGCGTTACGCAGGGCCTCGCTGCGCCGGCCAAGGTCGAGCCGGCGCTGCTCGAGGAAATCGACACGTTGCCGGGTCGGCCCCCGACCGATGTCGAGATCGTCACGAACCTCGGCACCAGGCACGCCGTCATCGAGAGCGAGCTGCTCGAGCTGCTTCACGAGTGGCACGAGCTGAGCGACCTGGTGCAAGGTTGAACACCAAGAGGAGGAGCTAGATGCGGCGAGTCAGGTACCTGAGCTACGACGGCGTGCACTGGGGCGACGTCGACGGCGGCATGATCAAGCGACTCAGCGGCATGGTCGGCCACCCCGACGGCAGCGAGGTGCCTCTCTCCGAGGTCTCCCTGCTGCCGCCGTGCGAGCCGGGCATCATCATCTGCGTCGGCCGCAACTACGCCGAGCACATCCGCGAGTTGGGCAACCTGCCTCGCAGCGGCGACCTGCCGCGGGAGCCGGGCCTGTTCCTCAAGGGGCTCAACACCCTGTCGGGACCGGGCGACGACATCCCGTACCCCTCGTGGACCCAGGACCTTCAGTTCGAAGGCGAGCTGGCCGTGGTCATCGGCAGCACCATGCGCGACGTCACGCCCGACGAGGCGCTCGACTACGTGCTCGGCTACACCTGCGCGGTCGACGTCACCGCCCGTGACAAGCAGCGCGCCGACCTCCAGTGGGTGCGCGGCAAGTCGGCCGACGGGTTCTGCCCGGTCGGGCCGTGGCTCGAGACCGACCTCGACCCCCGCGACCTCAGCGTCAAGACCGTGGTGAACGGCGAGGTCAAGCAGGACGGGCGCACCTCCGACATGATCTTCCCGGTGGCTGACGTGCTCTCCTACATCAGCCGGTTCATGACCCTGCGCGCCGGCGACCTGGTGCTCACCGGCACGCCGGAGGGCGTGGGCAAGCTCCAGGTCGGCGACCGCATCGAGGTGACGGTCGAAGGCGTCGGTACGCTCACCAACCAGGTGGCGGCCGAGGGCGACGCTCGCTCGATGGCGTCCGACCGGGAAGAGTCGGTCGCTCGACGAGACGCGTCGGACAGGTGAGCGGCGAGCGGCCCACGATCCGCGAGAGCCACACGTCCGGCGCCTCGGTCGCCCTGCCCGACTACCCGAGGGCCCGCGACCTCGGCGGCGACGTCTGGGCGCTCGATACGCTGCACCACGGCCACCCGGGGACCATCGCCGTCTTCCTGCTGCGCTTGCCGGGCGGCGGCTACGCGCTGGTGGAGAGCGGCCCCGCCGTCTCCCAGCCCGAGGTCGAAGCTGCCATGGCCGCCGCGGGAGCGAGCCTCGGGGAGCTTCGCTTCGTGCTGCTCACGCACATCCACCTCGACCACGCGGGCGCCGCCGGGGCGAT
Organism: uncultured bacterium; assembly: GCA_964596625.1. GTDB lineage: Bacteria > Deinococcota > Deinococci > Deinococcales > Trueperaceae > DASRWD01. The sequence continues at coordinate 3,170 of CAZQVC010000098.1, forward strand.
CGCCAGGGAGTCAGGGGCGCAGGTCGTCGTGCACCGCATCGGCGCGCGGCACATGGTCGATCCGAGCCGGCTGATGGCCAGCGCCACGCGCGTCTACGGCGACGCCCTCGAGCACCTCTGGGGCATCATGGAGCCCGTCGCAGAGGAGCGCGTGCGAGCGGTCGAGGGTGAAGAGCGCCTCGACCTCGACGGCCTCGGCGTGCGTGTGCTGTACACGCCCGGACACGCCTCCCACCACGTGAGCTACCTGCTCGACGACGGCACGCTCTTCGCCGGCGACGCCGCCGGCGTGCGCCTGCAGGGCGCCTCGGTGGTGCGACCAGCCCTACCGCCGCCCGACCTCGACCTGGAGGCGGCCGAGCGCAGCCTCGAGGCGATGCGCGCCCTCAGACCGGACCGGCTGATCCTCACCCACTTCGGTCCGGTCGTCGACCCGGTGGCGCACCTCGAGGCCGTGCCGGAGGCGAACCGTCGCTGGGAGCGCGAGTTCGCTGCCGGCTTCGAGGCCGGTGAAGACGACGAAGCGCTGGTGGCGCGGATCGAGGCGCTCGAGGACGCCGAGCTGCGGCAGGCCGGCGTGCCGAGCGGGATAGCCGCTCGCTACAAGATCACCTCGGACGCCGCGATGACCGTTGGCGGCTTGAAGCGCTACCTCACCAAGAAGGCGGAGCGAGATGCGGCTGACAGCGATTCCGGCTCTGAACCAAGCTTCACCCCCTTCCCGTTGGGCCGCACGGCCCGCATCGCGGTGCTGGCCTCCGGCCGAGGATCGAACCTCGCGTCGCTCATCGAAGCGTTCCCCCCGCACAAGGGCGGCGGCGGCGATCCTCTAGCCACGGTAGTCCTCGCCGTCACGGACAAGTCCGGCGCCCCGGCACTTGCCAAGGCGACCGCGGCAGGCGTCACGGCGGCCTACATCCCCTGGCAGGACCGCCCTACCTTCGAGGCGCGGCTACGCGACCTGCTCGAACTGCACGAGGTCGACCTGGTCTGCCTCGCCGGCTTCATGCGCATCCTCTCCGCCGACTTCACCAAGGCGTACGCCGGCAGGCTGCTCAACATCCACCCCAGCCTGCTTCCCGCCTTCCGTGGCCTCGAGCCGCAACGGCAGGCCCTCGAGGCCGGCGTGCAGGAGACCGGCTGCAGCGTCCACTTCGTAGATGAAGGGGTCGACACCGGTCCGGTGGTGATGCAGGCCAAGGTGCCCGTCCAGCCGGGCGACACCGTCGAGACGCTGAGCGCGAGGATCCTCGAGGCCGAGCACCGGCTCTATCCGGCCGCCGTGAGGGCGGTACTCGCAGGAGAGGGCGGTCGCGAAGACCGCGGCGCGTCCGGCTCGTCCGCCGGGGCTGCGCAAGGGAGGCCGGCATGAAGGTACTGGTCATCGGGTCGGGGGGCCGCGAGCACGCCATCGCCTGGGCGCTGTCGCGCTCACCGTCGGTGGAGTCCGTAGCCGTGGCGCCGGGCAACGCCGGCATGGCCGATGTGGCCGAGGTGATCGGCGGTGAGGCCGACGACGACAGCCTGTTCGCCGTCGCCACCAGCGACCGCTACGACCTCGTCGTCATCGGCCCGGAGGCACCGCTGGTCAGCGGCCTCGCCGACCGGCTGCGCAACGCCGGACTACGCGTCTTCGGCCCCGGCCGCGAGGCCGCGAAGCTCGAAGGCTCGAAGCGCCACGCCAAGGAGTTCATGCGTCGCAACGGCATCCCCACGGCCGAGTTCGAGACGTTCACCGGCATGCGGGCGGCACTTGCCTACCTCGAAGGCTACGGGGCGCCGTTGGTGGTCAAAGATTCGGGCCTGGCGGCCGGCAAGGGCGTGACGGTGCCCGAGGACCTGGCCGAGGCCCGCACGGCGATCGAGGCCATCTTCCAGGAGCCGGATCAGGAGGTGGTGCTTGAAGAGCGACTGAGCGGTGAGGAGATCAGCGTGCTGCTGTTCGTCGACCCCAGCGGCTACCTGGTGATGCCGGCTTCACGCGACTACAAGCGCGTGGGTGACGGCGACGTCGGGCCGATGACCGGCGGCATGGGCGCCGTGGCCCCGCTGCCGTTCGGCGAGCACGACCACGAACGGTTGCGCCGCGACGTCATCGAGCCGATCATGGCCGCACTGGATCGCGAGCAGGTCGACTACCGGGGTGTGCTGTACGTGGGCGTCATGGACACGCCGGACGGCTTCAAGGTGCTGGAGTTCAACGTCCGCTTCGGCGATCCGGAGACCCAGGCGTTGCTCCCGCTGCTGTCGAGCGACGTCGGGGAGCTCTTGGCCGCGGTCGCCGACGGCCGCCTGGCCGAGATCACGACCCGCTGGCGGGAAGCCGCGGCGGCGTGCGTGGTGCTGGCAGCGCCCGGTTACCCGGCCTCCCCGGTGCGCGGCATCGGCGTCGGTCTGCCGCAGGCGTTGTCGGAGGACGTGCTGGTGTTCCACGCCGGTACCAGGGCTGGCGGTGAAGGTGAGCCCGCGTTCTGTTGCAACGGCGGGCGTGTGCTCAACGTCGTCGCGCTCGGCCGCGACGTCCCTTCGGCGGTGGCGAAGGCGTACGAGGTCGCGTCTCAGGTCGACCTCCCCGGGGTGGTCATGAGGCGCGACATCGGCAAGGGCATCGCGTAGCCAGCGGCCCCCGGAAGCTCATCGCCGGTCGCGGTAGAGTGTCTTCCATGCGTCAGAACCACCGCGCGCTCGCGCTCGTCGCCGTGCTCGTCGCCCTGTTCGTCGCCGCCTGCGCCCCGACCGCCGAGGAGGGCACGGTGGCGGTCGACCAGCTGCGCGATGAGATCACCTACTACCCGTTCCAGACGGGGGCGAGCTGGCAGTACTTGCCGGAAGGCGCACGGCTGAACGCGCCGCGCGCCAGCATCGTCGTCGAAGGCCCGACCGTCGTCGACGGTGAGGTCTGGATCAGCTACCGGCAGATCCGCCCAGGCTTCGAACAGCGCAGCTACCGGCAGGTCCGGCCAGAAGGCGTCTTCCTGCACTCCCAGGTACGCCTCGGCATCACGACACTGCGCTACGACCCGCCGCTGCAGGAGTTCCCGCCGGCCGGTAGTTTGCGCGTCGGCGCGCAGTGGTCGGGGGAGACCACGGTGCACCTGACCCTCACCGGCGAGACCGACACCGAGCAGCGCCGGGTGTCTTACGTCTACACGGTCGTCGACAAGCGCACCGTCACGGTGCCGGCCGGCGAGATCGAGGTCTACGTCATCGACCTCATCACCAGGCTGATCGGCGACGACGGCACCGTCGTGGAGGAAGAGTCGTTGCAGACCTGGTTCACGCCGTACGTCGGCGAGGTCAGGCTGCGCTCCGGTCACGTGCTGGTGGAGACCAACGTCCCGCTCGGGGTCGAGCCGGAGGCGGGTGCCGGTGGCTGATTCGCTGCTCGCGCGCGTCGCCTCGCCGGCCGACGTCAAGCGGCTCGGTCCCGGCCAGCTCGAGGAGTTGGCGTCGGAGCTGCGCAGCGAGATCATCAGGGTCTGCTCGATCGCCGGGGGTCACCTGGCCTCGAGCCTCGGCGCCGTCGAGCTCACGGTCGCCCTTCACTACCTGTACGACACGGCCGCCGACAGGATCGTCTGGGACGTCGGTCACCAGACCTACGGCCACAAGATCCTCACCGGTCGCCGCGAGCGCATCGACAGCATCCGCCAAGGCGGCGGCCTGGCCGGCTTCACGGCCACCAGCGAGTCGGAACACGACGCGTTGACGGTGGGCCACGCCAGCACCAGCCTGGCGGCCGCGCTCGGCATGGCCCTGGCGCGTGACGCCCGCCAGGCCCCGTACGACGTCGTCGCCGTGATCGGTGACGGCGCCCTGACCGGCGGCATGGCGCTGGCCGCGCTCAACCAGATCGGCCACCTCAAGCCGCGCATGACCATCGTGCTCAACGACAACGAGATGTCGATAAGCGAGAACGTCGGTGCGCTCAACCACTACCTGCGCACCCTGCAGGTCCAGCCCTGGTTCCAGCGCGCCGAGGACCGCGGCAAGGCGGCGCTCAACCGCGTCTGGGAGCCTCTCGGCGAGATCGGCAGCCGGGCCAAGAAGGCGGCCCGCCGCTTCTTCGACCCGGCCAGCAACAACCCGTTCCACGCGATGGGCGTGCGCTACGTCGGGCCGATCGACGGGCACGACATCGACCAGCTCGTCTACTATCTGGGCCACATCCGCGAGCTCGAAGGCCCGACCATGCTCCACATCGTCACGCGCAAGGGCAAGGGCTACAAGGTCGCCGAGACCGACCCGATCGCCTGGCACGGCGCCTCGAGCTTCGATCCGGACAACCCGGTCGCCAAGGGCGGCAGCTTCACCTGGGCCAAGGCCTTCGGCCAGGCGGCCAGCGCCCTCGCCGACGTCGACGACCGCGTCTGGGTCATCACGCCGGCCATGCGCGAGGGCAGCGGTCTGGTCGAGTACAGCAAGACGCACCCCAACCGCTACATCGACGTCGGCATCGCCGAGGACGTCGCCGTCACGGTCGGCGCGGGCCTCGCGCTGAGGGGCGAGAAGCCGATCGTCGCGATCTACTCCACCTTCCTCCAGCGCGGCTACGACCAGGTGATCCACGACGTCGCGCTCGAGAACCAGGACGTGGTGTTCGCCATCGACCGGGCGGGTCTGGTCGGCGGCGACGGCGCCACGCACCAGGGCATCTACGACATCGCCTACCTGCGCACCGTGCCCAACGTCAGCGTGGCGATGCCGCGCGACGCGAACGAGATGCGCTCGATGCTCAAGACGGCCCTGCGGCTCGGCGGGCCCAAGGCGATCCGTTGGCCGCGGGGGGCGGTTGCCGCGCCCGACGAGGCTCCGGTAGAGGAGTGGCCCGACATCGAGTGGGGCACCTGGGAGGTCGTGAAACGGCCCTCGGCCGCTGCCCAGACTGGCGGTCCGGTGTGGCTGCTCGGCCTCGGACCGACCGTCGATTACGCCCTCACCGCTGCCGCCGACCGGCCGGAGGTCGGCGTCGTCAACGCCCGGTTCGTGAAGCCGCTCGACAGCGACCTGCTGCGCGAGGTGGCAACCGGCGCGCGGGCGCTGGTGACGGTGGAAGACCACACGGTCACGGGCGGCCTCGGCTCGGCGGTGCTCGAGGAGTTGGCGAACCTCGGCATCAGCGTGCCGGTGGTCCGGCTCGGCGTTCAGGACCGCACCGTCCCCCATGGCGACCCGAGCAAGCAGCACGAGGAGCTCGGTTACGGGCCACAGGCCATCGCTGCGGCGCTCGCGCAGTTGTTGGG
>CAZQVC010000099.1:0-6118 GCA_964596625.1 uncultured bacterium
CTGAGCGAGCGCTGGCTGGCCGGCCTGGCCGCGCTCGAGGTCGCGTGGCTGGGCATCGTGTGGCTGCTGCTGAGGCCCGCGACCTCGCCCGTGAAAGACCTCATCGAGGCCGATCTCGAAGCCGCGAGCGGCCCCCTCGACCTCGAGTTGCCTGCGGAGTGGACCCACGGCTCGGTCGTCGAGCTGCTCCTTGGCGTCGACGCGGAGCTCGCCGCCCGCGAAGCGTCGCGGCGGGAGCGGGAGCGCTACGCAGACAGACGCCGCCAGTTGATGGGCCACGTGCAGCTCGCGGAGAGGCAAGTCGCGGACCTGCAGGCCGAGATCGACGCGCTGCGGGCGGAGGTCGGCTACCGGCTCGCGCCCGACACGGGGCTGGCCCTCTGGCTCCAGGCCGCTCGAGAGGTGGACGCCGGGGGTAGAGACGTCCGCGCTGCCCAGGCCGAGCTGACGCGGCTCAGCGCCGAGGCCGAGCAACTCGCCTCTCGCCTGGCTCGCTACCTCGCCGCCAACGACGTGCGTGGCGGCCCCCCTCACCCGGGTCTCGACCCGCAGGCCACCCGCGGGCGTTGCCAGGAGCTGCTGCGACTGGCGGAGGCCAGGAGAGGAGAGCTGGCCGAGCAGCAGCGCCTGCAACGTGAGCGCAGGCGCCTCAGCGACGAGGCCGACTCGCAGCGCCAGGCGGTTGGCGCGATACTCGAGCGCTGTCGCCTCACGGGCGTCGAACCCGCGGCCGCCCTGCCCGCGGTCAGCCAGCTGCTGGCCGCCCTGCCGGCGTGGCGCTCGACGCGCGACAAGATAAGCGCCACGGAGGCGACGATCGGCAGGCTGCGCTCGCGGGTCGCGCACGACACGGAGCTGCTCGACGCAGCGCTCGGCCACGACCGGGCCGCCCTCGCCAGCGCTGCCACCGACGCCGAGCAGGCAGCCGAGAGGGTGAAGGCGCTGACCCGGGACATCCACGGGATCGAGCGGGACGTCGAACGGGCCGGCGCGGAGCGTCGGCTGCGTAAGGCGACCGCCGACCTCACGCTCGCCCGCGACGAACTGCAGGCTCACCGGCACGTCGCCAGCGAGCTGGCCGCGGCCGAGTTCGTGCTCGACCTGGTGGAGGAGGAGCACGAGGCGGGGGCCAGGCCGGCGGCTCTCCAGCGGGCCGGCGAGTGGTTCTCGCGGTTCACCGGTGGCGCCTGCGAGCTCACCTTCGAGCCGGCGGGGAGCGGAGGACGGAAGCTCGGTGCCAGGGACGTCGCCAGCGGTCGGGCGCTGCAACTGAGCGAGCTGTCGACCGGCACGCGGGCGCAGCTGCTGTTGGCCTCGCGCCTGGCGTTCGCCCTCGAGGCTGAGAAGGACGGCGCCTCGCTGCCCTTCTTCCTCGACGAGGCCCTGACCACCTCCGACGAACGCCGCTTCCGGCAGGTGGCTAGCGCGATCCTCACCGTGGCGCGCGACGACGGGCGGCAGTTCGTCTACCTGAGCGCGCGCGAGGACGACGCCCGGCTGTGGCGCAAGGCCGCGGCCGAGCTCGGTGTGGGCATCGAGCTCATCGAGGGCGTGGGCGCCGCAGCCTAGCGCGGGCAGGCAAGCGGTCGACGATCGCCGGCGCCTGCCGGCCCCGCTCGCTCAGCTGGGAGGCAACCTCACCGCACCGGCCTGCAGCCGCTGAGCCAGTCGCGCGGCGGCCTCCACCGGCCTGCTGGCGGCCACCTTGAACGTCGCGCCGGCCGGCAACGCCTCGCGCAACGGCCCGAGGAGCGGCTCGCCGCACGCCGCGACACCGCCTGCCAACGCCACGGGCAGGGTCTGGCCGAGCCGTCCGATCACCACGGTGGCCAGTCGCGCCAGCTCCTGCCCGGCGGCGGCCAGGATCCGGACCGCGTCGGCGTCACCCCGGTGCGCGGCCAGCGCGACGAGCGGCGTCAGCGCCGCGACCCTGGCGCGTCCCCCGCCGTAAACGGCGGCGCGCACCGCGCTCCACGCGGGGCCGCCGAGCTCCTTGTAGAGCGCGGTGGCAAGGGCCCCACCCGCCGGGGCGCCGGTGAGGTCGGCGCGGCGCAGCACCGCCTTGAGCGCCTGCTTGCCGATCCAGAAGCCGCCACCGGCATCGTCGATGAGGAAGCCGTGCCCGCCGGCGCGCACGCTCGAGCCGTCGCGAGCGAGGTGCAGCGCGACGCTGCCGGTGCCCCCGTAGACCAGCACGCCCTCCCCGGCCTCGAACGCCGACAGGTACGCCGTGACCACGTCGCCGAGGACGCTCACCGCGTCGAGACCGAGGTCGAACTGCGCGGCCAGGAACTCCTGCAGCCGCCGCGCTTCCCGGGTGCCGGCGTCGAGGCCGGTCACGCCCGCCACCACGCGCGCCGGTCGCCCGGCCGCGAGGCACGCGCTCCTCAGCTCGGCGAGGTTGGTGAACGCCGGCGCGTCCTCCCGGTCTTCAGCCCCGAGCTCGATGCCGGAGACCGGCCCCACGCTGCCGGAGGCGACCGCTGCTCCGCCCTCGTCGACCAGCAGCCACCTGGTGCTCGAGCCGCCGGCGTCGATGCCGAGGACCAGCTCGCCGCGCTCGCTCACGGCGCGCCGCCCGGGGCCGCGGCGATCGCCCGGCGGACCAGGTCGCCGACGAGCTGCGCGTCGCGCTCGCTGAGGTCGTCGTTCAGCAGAGACCACACCGCGACCTCGGCGTCTTGACCCGGCAGCGTGGCAGCGTCGAGCCAGCCCGCCGCGACCTCGGCCTGACAAGCCGAAGCCAGCGCCACCCCGACGCCGGCGCCGGCGTGGGCCGCGGCCAGCACCGCCGCTTGGCTGCCGAGCACGACCGTCGCTAGCGGCTCCAGCAACGCTGCACGTAAGGCCCCCCTGGCTCTCAGCCCGAGCTGCGTGTCGGCCGGGGGCAGGAGCAGCGTCCGCTTCCGGAACTCGGCGGCGTCGATCTCACCGCCCCTGAGGACCGCGTCGCCCGCGGCGCTGAGGCACACGATCCTGTCGCTCGCGACCCGTTCAGCCACGAAGCCGGGCTCGCGGCCCGCCGGCGCCCAGGTCGTTAGCGCTCCGTGCAGCTTGCCGCTGCGCACGTCGGCGAGGAGCTCGCCGTTCTCGCCCTCGACGAAGTTCGGCTCGACCAGCTCCTCGGTGCCGGCGGCCAGCGGCCCGGCGAAGCGCGGCACCAGCTCGGGCGCGATGCCGAAGCGCAGGTCGAGCGGTCCCGCGGCGTCGGCAGCCATGAGCCGGGAGACGGCGGCGAGCGAGGAGCGGACCTCGCGCGCCAACGGCAGCAGGCGCTCACCGGCGGCCGTGAGCTTCGAGCCGGTAGCGGTCCGCTGCGTCAGCGGTTCGGGGCTCAGTCGCTGCAACGCGGCGAGGCGCCGGCTCACCGACGACTGGCCGATGCCGAGCAGCTCGGCAGCGGCGCTCTCGCTGCCAGCTTCGGCCAAGGCCAACAACGTGAATAGCTGTTCGGTGTCCGGCAGATCTGCCACGTCCGTATTATGCATCTGCTGCATAGCGGCTGGACGGTCGGACGCCATAGAGTGTGGCCAGATGTACTTCAAGCACTTCTACGACGACGACCTCTCGCAGGGCAGCTACCTCATCGGCTGCCAGGCGTGCTCGGAGGCGGTGGTCGTCGACCCGCGGCGCGACGTGTCGGAGTACCTGGCCGAGGCGGCGGCTCAGGGCCTGAAGATCGTCGCGGTCACCGAGACGCACATCCACGCCGACTACCTCTCCGGCGCGCGCGAGCTCGCGGCCCGCACCGGCGCCGAGCTCTACCTCTCGGACGAGGGCGGGGAAGACTGGCAGTACGCCTTCGAGCACCGGCCGCTGAGAGACGGCAGCGTCATCGACGTCGGCGAGGTCAGGCTCACCGCGCGGCACACGCCAGGCCACACGCCCGAGCACCTGACGTTCCTGGTCACCGACAGGGCCCTCACCGAGGAGCCCGGTTACGCGCTCACCGGCGACTTCGTGTTCGTGGGCGACGTCGGCCGCCCCGACCTGCTCGACGAGGCCGCCGGCTACGTCGACACCCGCTTCGAGGGCGCCGAACGTCTCTTCGACAGCCTGGGGAAGGTCTTCCTCGCCTTGCCCGATCACGTCCAGGTGTGGCCCGGGCACGGGGCGGGCAGCGCCTGCGGCAAGGCGCTCGGCCAGGTCGCGAGCACCACGGTCGGCTACGAGAAGCTGACCGCGTGGTGGGCGGGCTACCTCGAGCGCGGTGACAAGGCCGGCTTCGTCGAGGAGCTGCTCACCGGCCAGCCCGACACGCCCACCTACTTCGGGCGGATGAAGCGCCTCAACCGCGCCGGCCCCGAGCTGCTCGGGGAGCGGCCCGACGTGCCGGAGCTGGAGCCGAGCGCGTTGACCGGCCGCGTGAACCGCGACCTCGTGCTCCTCGACACCCGACCGTTGGTCGAACAGCGCGCCGGTAGCGTGCCAGGCGCCCTCGCCGTGCCCGGCGGCGCGTCCTTCACCTCGTACGCCAGCTTCCTCATCGACCCGGAGCGAGAGGGCCGCGAGCTGATACTGCTGGCCAACGACCAGGAGCACGCCAACCGGCTGCGCGCGCGGCTGAGCGGGGTCGGCATCGACCGCGTGGCCGGCTTCGTGACCAGCTTCGACGGCCTCGCGACCAGGTCACTGCCCGCGGCGAGCGCGGAGGAGCTGGGACTCGCCGAGCTGGGCCCTGACGCCCCGGCGTCCGACGTGACCCTGCTCGACGTGCGCGCGAGGCCGGAGCACGAGGCCGGCTCGTTGCCCGGCTCCCTTCACATCCACATCGGGCAGGTCATGAACCGACTCGACGAGCTGCCGCGCGGTGGCAAACTGGTCGTCTACTGCCAGAGCGGCGGCCGCTCGGCGGCGGTGGCCAGCGCCCTGCGGGCGCGTGGGTTCGGGAACGTGATCGAACTGATCGGCGGTTACGAGGCTTGGAGGAGCTGATGCACGACGAGATCCGGCTTGACGACATCGACGAGTGGCTGGAGCGCGGCGCGAGCATCGTGGACGTGCGCGAGACCTGGGAGTACGAGCGGGGCCACATCCCCGGCGCCGTCAACATCCCCATGGGCGAGGTGGTGGCCCGCCAGGACGAGATCGAGGACCCGGTCGTCCTGGTCTGCGCCACCGGCAACCGCTCCGGCCGCGTGGCCGAGTTCCTCGTGAAGCAAGGCCGCTCGCACGTCGCCAACCTGCTGGGGGGCACCGTCGAGTGGATCGAGGAGGGCCGGGCGGTCGAGACCGGGTCGGACGGCGGCGACGCCGCCGAGACTGACGCCGAGCGCCCATGAACGGCGCACGCAACCGCGCGCTGCCCTACATCCTCATCGGGATCGGGCTGGTCCTGCTGCTCGCGAACTTCGGCTGGTTCGGCGACATCCTCGGCAACCTGTTCTCGCTGCTGCGGTTGTGGCCGCTGGCCCTCATCGCGATCGGCGCCGACCTCATCACGCGCGGCCGCTACCGCGTGATCATCATCGCCGCCGCCGTCGTGATCGGCCTGATCATGTTGGCCGTCTGGCAGCGGCCCGGTTCCCGGTTCGCGGCGGGTGAGACCCAGATCGTCGACGTTCCGCTCGGCGGCGCAGCCCGCCTCGACCTCGAGCTCGAGACCGGCGTGACCGCGCTCAGGCTCGACTCGGTCGTCGGCGGCCCCGCGCTGAGCGGTGAGATCGTGCCGGTGCGCGGCGAGGTCGTCGACCTCGACACGCGCCACTCCGGCGGGACGCTGGTGGTGCAGGTCAGGAGCCGGACCGACCGCGGCCCGTTCGGCTGGCTCGACTTCGTCGGCGGGCCGGGGAACACCGGCGGCACCTGGGACCTCGCCGTGCTCGAGAACGTGCCGGTCGACCTCGAGGTCGACTCAGGCGTCGGCAACGTCGACCTCGACCTAAGCCGCGTCGACCTCCGGCGCCTCGAGCTCGAAGGGGGTGTGGGAGCGACTTACCTGGCCCTGCCGGCGACGACCTACGACGCCTCCATCAGCGGGGGCATCGGCGCCGTGCGCTTGACGGTCCCGCAGGCCGCCGCCGTGCGCATCGACGTCGATACCGGCCTCGGCGACCTCGACATCGACCCGGTCTTCGAGCGCGACGGCGACACCTACACCACGGCCGCCTACCGCGAG
>CAZQVC010000099.1:6218-8358 GCA_964596625.1 uncultured bacterium
GAGCTGCGCTTCGTGGTGCTCGGCGACTTCAACGGGCCGTACGGCTCGCTGAGCTACCCGGCTCCCGTGGCGCGCGTGCTGCAGGCGGTAACCGGCACCTGGCGGCCGGACCTCCTCCTCTCGCCAGGCGACGTCGTCGCGGGGCAGAGCCGGTCGCTGAGCGCGGACGACCTGGCCGCGCTGTGGCAGGCGTTCGACGCCAACGTCGCGGCCAAACTGCGCGAGGCCGGCGTGCCGTTCGCCTTCGCCATGGGGAACCACGACGGCTCGAGCCTCACCGACCGCGCTGGGGCGTACCTCTACCCGCTCGACCGAGCGGCGGCCCAGTCCTACTGGGGCCAGGAGATGTACCGCGCCAACCTCGCATACCTCGACCGCGCCGACTTCCCCTTCAACTTCACCTTCCGCTTCGACGAGGCGTTCGTCGCCGTCATCGACGCGTCCAGCGCGACCGTGAGCGCAGCACAACGAACGTGGTTGGCCGGCGCCCTGGCCTCGACTCCCGCCCGTGAAGCCGGGCTGAGGGTCGTCGTTGGACACCTGCCGTTGGCCGCGGTCGGCGAGGGACGGGACGCACCCGGCGAGGTGATCGCCGAGGCGGAAGCGCTGCTCGCCCTGCTGGAAGAGGGCGGGGTGGACATGTACGTGAGCGGCCATCACGCCGCCTACTACCCCGGCCGGCTCGGCGAGGTCGAGCTGCTCTTCGCCGGCGGCATCGGCGCGCGGCGGCTGCTCGGCCACGACGCCGCCCCGCGCTCCACGGTCACGGTCGTCGACGTCTGGCACTCCCCGCTGAGGTTCGCCTACTCGACTTTTGACGCCGCCACGCTCGAGCCGCTCGAGGTTCACGGGCTGCCCGTGGCGCTGCCGTCCGGCGTGCGGCTCTCCGGCCGCGCGGGCCAGACCGTGACCGAGCACGTCGATCCCTCACGTTAAGCTGGCTAGGCATGTTCGCGGCCCAAGGCGCACAGTCGACCTCCTCACCAGCCGATAGCGGGAACGTCAACGGCTTGCCGTCGCAGCTCCCCGACATCCTCGGGAACACGGCCCAGAACTGGGCCGAGGCGCAGCCGCTGCTGGCGACGGTGGTCGCGTTCGTCGTGCTGCTGGTCCTGGCGTGGCTGGCCTTCGAGATCACGCGCCGCTACCTGCTGGGTGCGATCACCAGGGTGGTGCAGAGGACCAACACCACCTGGGACGAGGACCTGCACGAGATGGGCATCTTCCGGCGCCTCGCCTGGGCGGTGCCGTTCCTGGTGGTGAGGGCCGGGCTGCCGTACCTGCCGCTGCTGCCGCCGGGCCTGACCAACTTCATCCAGAAGGTCATCACGATCGCGATCGTCATCGTGCTGGCGCGGGCGGTCGCTGCCCTCCTCGAGGCCATCGGCCGCATCTACGAGCGCTCGCCCAACGCAGCGCAGAGGCCCATCAAGAGCTACCTGCAAGGCATCACGCTGCTGGTCTACATCGCCGCCGGCATCATCCTGGTGGCGGCGCTCATCGATCAAGACCCGCTGCTGGTGCTCGGCAGCCTCGGCGCGGCCTCCGCGGTGCTGCTGCTGGTATTCCGCGACACCCTGCTGAGCCTCGTCGCCGGCATGCAGATGACCAGCAACGACCTCATCAGGGTCGGCGACTGGATCGAGATGCCCGAGTTCAACGCCGACGGCGACGTCGTCGACATCTCGCTCAACACCGTCAAGGTGCAGAACTGGGACAAGACCTTCACGGTCATCCCAGCGCACAAGTTCCTCGAGAACAGCTTCAAGAACTGGCGGGGCATGCAGGCCTCCGGCGGCCGACGCATCAAGCGCAGCATCAACCTCGACCTCGCCACGGTCCGCTTCCTGACGCCTGAGGAGATCGACGGGCTGCGGCGCTTCGCCCTGCTGAGGCCGTACTTCGAGGCTAAGGAGCGCGACATCGCGGAGTGGATCGAACACCACCCGGAGGCGCGCGAGAACCCCGTCAACTCGCGACGCCTCACCAACATCGGCACCTTCCGCGCCTACATCGACCGCTACCTGCGCAGTCGCGGCGACATCAACACCGAGATGACCTACCTGGTGAGGCAGCTCGCCCCCGGCCCGCAAGGCGTGCCCATCGAGCTCTACGTCTTCGTCGCCGACGTCCGCTGGGC
>CAZQVC010000100.1:0-2103 GCA_964596625.1 uncultured bacterium
AGCAGGGTCGTCTCGGGCGGCAGGTCGGTAACGCGTCGCACGCCGCGCCCCAGCGTCTCCTTGTAGGTGCGCACGATGCCGCGCAGGCCGACGCGGCCCCTCAGCTGACCGTCCTCGACCACCGGCAGCCACGGCACCTCGGCGTCGTCGAGCGCCTCCATCGCCTCGTCGAGGGGGAGCTCAGCTGACAGCCCGCGAGCTCTCGTCACCAGCTCCGTGAGGTCGGCGTCGGGGCCGGCGAGCGCCAAGGACTCGGCGGTCAGCTGGCCGACCACCCTGTCGCCGTCGACGACGACCGCGCCGTCCTCGGCGGCGGCAGCGCGCACCGCGCCCGGTTCGTCCTTCAGCGAGGCCATGGAGACCACCGCTGCCGGCCGCATCGCGTCGCGGACGTAGAGCGAGCTGAGCAACGGGAAGGACATGCGCACGCGGTGGGCGGGGGAGGCCGCGCGGTTGGGTAGCTGGGCGACGTAGATGGTCCTGTCTCCCACCAGCGCGGTTGCGAAGGCCACGGCGATCATGGCCGGGGCCAGCAGGGAGAGGTTGCCGGTCATCTCGGCCACCATCAGCATCATCGCTAGCGGTGCGTGGGCGATGCTGCCGAAGAGCGCCATCATGCCGACGATCACGAACGGCGCCGGGTCGACAGGCAGGTTCGGGAGCCAGCCTTGACCGAGCCGCCACATGGCCGCGCCGACCAGGCCGCCGATCACCATCCCGGGCCCGAAGATCCCGCCGGAGCCGCCCGAGCCGATCGAGAGCGAGGTCGCCAGCACCTTCGCGAACGGCAGCAGCAGCACCAGCCACAGGGGCACGCCGAGGAGCGCCTGACCCATGCCGAGCTGCACCCAGCCGTAGCCGGTGTGCAGCACCTCTGGCACCACCAACGCCAGCAGGCCGACGGCCAGCCCGCCGACCGCGGGCTTCGCCCACTCGGGCAGGCGCAGGCGCTCGAACAGCGAGGAGGTGCCGTAGAAGACCTTGGCGTACACGATCCCGACGAGCCCGCAGGCCAGCCCGAGGGCGCCGTAGTACGGCAGCTGCACGGGGGAGTCGAGCGCGAAGACGTGCAGCTGGCCGAAGATCGGTTCGAAGCCGTAGAAGATGCCGAAGACGCTGTAGGCCACGATCGACGCGATGAGGTTGGGGATCAGCGACTCCGACTCGAGGTCGCGCCGGTAGAGGATCTCCGCGGCCATCAGCGCCCCGCCGAGCGGCGCCCTGAAGATGGCCCCGATGCCGGCGCCCATCCCGGCCAGCACGGCCGTGCGCCGGTCCTGCGGGTTGAGCCGCAACAGGTCGGCGAGCAGCGAGGAGAAGCCGGAGGAGATCTGCGCCGCCGGGCCCTCGCGCCCGCCGGAGCCGCCGCTGCCGATGGTGATCGCCGAGGCGATCGTCTTGACCAGCGGCACGCGGCGCCTTACGCGGCCGGCGCGGCGGTGGATCGACTCGATGGCCGCGTCGGTGCCGTGGCCCTCAGCCTCGGGGGCGAAGCGCTGGACGATCAGGCCGGAGAGCAGCCCACCGCCCGCGACGACCAACGGGATCACCCAGGAGATCGCCGGCGCCTCGTAGGCGCTGGGGACCGTGCCGCCCTCGCCCACGGGACCCGGCGGGGTGTGTCCGCCCAGGCCCACCAGCAGCAGTTCCGTCGCCTGCTCCAGGGCGAAGTAGAAGGCGGCCGCGCCGAACCCGGCGACGACGCCGATGACCGTCGAGATCAAGGCCCACTTCAGGAGGTAGGAGGTGCTCTCCGGACCCAGGTTCGGCAGCGTGTCGCGGAGCTTGGCCAGGGCTCGTCTCACCCCGCGAGTCTATAGCCCTCCCCGGAAACGTGAGGCGGAGGTACGGTTGCCGTCGCGCCATCTCATCTTCGCGCCATAGATTGCAGTTGGGAGGCGCGAGTGGCATCCGACACGGGAATCGCCGAGAAGCAGAACGCCTTGATACGCAAGCTCACGACCGTCGAGGACGAGCGGTTGCTCGACGAGGTCGGTCGTTTCATCGACGCGAACAGCTCACACGGTTCGTTGCGCAGGCTCGACGACGACGAGATGGAAGCGGTGCTGCGGCAGCTGCTGGAGGGCGACCTGGAGCCGTACT
>CAZQVC010000100.1:2203-6767 GCA_964596625.1 uncultured bacterium
ACGACGCCGCCCATCACGGCGTAGAGGAACCACTTGAGGTACTTCCTCGAGTTCTCGTTGCCCGTCCAGCGCGAGAAGCTCTCGCGGGCCTCGGCCGTCTCGTTGCGCTGTGACACGCGCTGCGCGCGTCGCAAGGACTTCACGCTCTTGCCGACCTGACCCTTGCGCCGGTAGGCCACGCCGAGGTTGTGATGCGCGTTGGCGAAGCTGTCGTTGAGCTTGATGGCCGCCTCGTAATGCCCGATCGCCTCGTCGACCTTGCCCTGCTCGAGCGCGACGTTGCCCAGGTTGGTTAGCGCCCTGAAGTGCTGGGGGTCGAGTGCGAGCGCCTTGGCGAACGTGTCGCCGGCCTCCTCGAACTCGCCGCGGTAGATCATGGCCGTGCCGCGCTGGGTCAGCACGTCGGACTCGAACCACGACTCCTGCAGCGCCGCCAACCCTTCCAGCGCCGCGTCCGGCTCGCGGCTGTCGAGCGCCTTGGAGGTGGCAGCGAGCACGTCGAGGTCGTCCTCGAGGCGCTGCCACGGCACCCAGTCGACCCGCGCTTCGAAGCGCTCGAGGCGGGCCTTGGCCCGCACGTAGGCGCGTTGCCTGACGAGGTCCTCGACGTCCGCCAGCGTGGTGAGGACGCGCTCGACCTCGTCGTCTCGGTCCGTCGGCGACTCCAACCGGCCCTCCTGCACCGCGCGCAGGCGGCGCGCGACGAGGTAGGCCTGCCTGGCCGCGGTCAGGCGGCGCTGCGCGAGGAGCTCGCGCCAGTCCTGAACGGTGGCGGTGGGTCCTTGCTGGTCGGGCTCTGAGGTGGTTGTCGGGTCGTTCGGCGACGCGTCAGGCGCGTCCTGGTCGCTCATGTGGCCGACGGTAGCATGTCGCGGTAGAGCGCTACATAGAGCGTCGCCGAGCGGTGCCAGGAGAAGTCGTGGCCCATGGCTTCGTGCTGCATGCGGCGCCACTCGCGGCTGCCCGGACCCACCTTCATCGCCTCGGCCGCCGCCCAGGCGACGCCGTCGGCAGTGGGGTGCTCGAACACGAAGCCGGTGCGGCCGTGGTCGACGGTGTCGGCCAGGCCGCCCGTGGCGCGCACGATCGGCAGCGTGCCGTAGCGCATGGCGATCATCTGGCTGAGGCCGCACGGCTCGAACCGGCTCGGCACCGCCAGCGCGTCGCTGCCGGCGTAGATCAGCCGCGCCAGCCGCTCGTCGAAGCCGATCTCGACGCCGGCGAGCCCGGGGAAGTCGGCCGCCAGCGCCTGGGCGCGCGCCTCGGTCTCCCGCTCGCCGGTGCCGAGCAGCGCGATCGTCCAGCCCTGGTCGAAGAGCCGCGGCGCGGCTCCCAGCAGGAGGTCGATGCCCTTCTGCTCGGCGAGCCGGGAAACGACCCCGATCACCGGCCGCTCGTCCTCGAGCGCGAAGCGCTGCTTGAGCGCGGCGGAGCAGAAGGCCTTGCCCTCCAGCGCGCCCCGCGAGTAGGTGGCGGGCAGCGCGGCGTCGCTTGCCGGGTCCCAACTGGCGGTGTCGATGCCGTTGAGGATCCCGCTGAGCTTGCTGCCGACGCTGCGGAAGGTGCCGTCGAGTCCGAAGCCGTACGCCGGCGTGGTGAGCTCCTCGGCGTAGGTCGGGCTCACGGTCGTGACCCGTTGGGCGAAGCCGACGCCCGCCTGCATCGCGTTGGCGCGGCCGAAGTGGTCGAGGTACGAGTAGCGCAGCTCGGCCGGGAGCCGCAGCCACCACAGCGTCTCCTCGAGGTCGCTCTCGCCCTGGTACTGCACGTTGTGGACGGTGAACAGGCTGGGCAGGCCGGGGAAGCCGTCGGGCAGGTGCCAACCGTGCTGGAGGATCATCGGCAGGTAGCCGCTGTGCCAGTCGTTGGCGTGCAGCAGGTCGGGCGCGAAGCCGACCCTTGCTGCGGCCTGCGGCACGGCTCGCGAGAACAGCGCGAAGCGCTGCGCGTCGTCGGGGTAGCCGTACAGCTGGGGCCGCTGGAAGAACTCGTGGCCGACGAACAGGTAGCGGACCCCGTCGCTCTCCAAGGTGCCCACCCCGGCGCTTTCGTGACCGCCCGCGAAGGGCACCGCGATGTCGCCGATCCAGTACGGCGCGCGGCCGCCGCGCAGCGAGGCGTACCAGGGGCTCACGACGAGCACCTCGTGACCCAGCCCGACCAGCGCGGCCGGCAGGGCTCCGGCGACGTCGCCGAGCCCGCCGGTCTTGGAGAACGGCGCGACCTCTGCGCTGACGAACAGGACCTTCATCGCCGGCCAGCATAGTGGTCGAGCGCCGGGGCAGCGGCGTGGCGGAGATGCGCCCCGGCTGTGCAGGGTACGTGGCGGGCACGTGCGGCCGACGTGCCAGAGGGTGTGCCGGGCGCACGGCTGAACGCGCGGCGAGCGTCAGCGTTGTCACGAGTCGCTCTCATACGCCCGCGTATACTTCGTGTGCGAAGCGCAGGTTGCGGTAGTGGCCGGTCTTCTCGGGTCGTTTACGAGACCGCTCCTGGTTGGAGGAATATGAAGCGCAGATGGATGATAGTCGGCCTCGTCGGGCTGGTAGCCGCGACCATGGCCGTGTACGCGCAGGTCTCTAGGGACTTCGCCGGCGAGTTCCTGAACACGTCGGCCGGCCGGGCCCTGATCCAGTCGTTCGGCGCCCTGAAGAGCGGTTACCTGGAGGACGTCGACGACGAGAAGCTGATCCGCGGCGCGATCACCGGCATGATCAACTCGCTGGAGGACCCGTACACCGCGTACGTCGAGCCGCGCGCCGCCGCGCGCGAGAGCCAGGACCTCACGGGCTCGTTCGAGGGCATCGGCGCCGTGCTCACGCCGCACAACCGCCTGACAGGCGAAGGGGTCGAGGTCCTCACCGTGTACCAGGGCGGCCCGGCCTCCGGCGCCGGCCTGCAACGCGGCGACGTGTTCCTCGAGGTCGACGGCATCGACGTTCGCGACTTCACCACCTCCGAGGTGGCCGACGTCGTGCGCGGACCGAAGGGCACGACCGTCACGCTGACGATGAGCCGGCCCGGCACCACCGAGCCGCTGGTCTTCGAGATCCAGCGCGACACGATCGAGATCATCGACGTCAGCAGCACCATGCTGCCGGAGGGCGTCGGCTACTTGAACCTCAGCTCCTTCGGCAACCAGCGCCTTCACGAGCAGATGGTCGAGCACCTCGACCAGCTGGTCGCCGCCGGCGCGACCTCGCTGATCCTCGACCTGCGCGACAACTCCGGCGGGCTGCTCACGCAGGCCATCCTGATCGCCGACGAGTTCCTCTCGCAGGGCGACATCGTCTTCCAGCGCGCCCGCGGCGTCACCCAGCGGCTGGCTTCGGCCGACCCGGCGTCATACGACATGCCGATGGTGGTGCTGGTCAACGAGCACTCGGCGTCGGCGTCCGAGATCGTGGCCGGGGCGCTGCAGGAGAACGGCCGCGCGCTGGTGGTCGGCGAGCAGACGTTCGGCAAGGGCGTGGCTCAGTCGGTGATGTCACTCTCCGACGGCGGTCAGCTCAGGTACGTTTCGTTCGAGTGGCTCACCCCCGACCGCCGCAGCATCGCCGAGCAGGGCATCAGCCCCGACGTGCAGGCGACCGACACGCGCTACCCGAACACGATCTCGGCCGAAGGTCGCGGTCTGGAAGCGGGGCAGACTGTCGAAGTGCTGGTCGACGGCGTCAGCATCGGCACTGTCCAGGCCGACGAGGACGGCGCCTTCGAGCTGCTGGCTCTCGGGCCGCAGCGCGAGATGAGCCCGGTGCAGGGTCAGGCGATCGTGCACCTGGAGTCAGACTCCGCCCTGCGCACCGCGTTCGACACGGTGCTGGAGCAGGTGCGCGCGGAAGCCGGCGCCGACTGAGCGACGGGCTTCCGAGCGGGTTGTACAAGACGAAGTTCGGGCGCTGGGCCTCGTGATCGAGGTCCAGCGTCTCGTCAAGCGCTACGGCCGCGTCACCGCCGTCGCCGGGCTGTCGTTCGAGGTGCCGCGCGGCGCGGTGGTGGCCCTGCTGGGCCCGAACGGCGCCGGCAAGTCGACGACGATCAAGGCCGTGACGGGCCAGCTGCGCCCGACGTCGGGCCGGGTGGCGGTGGCCGGGCACGACCTGCGCACGGCGCCGCTGGCCGCGAAGCGCGCCTTCGGCTACGTCCCCGACCGCCCGTACCTCTACCCGAACCTCAGCGGCCGCGAGCTGCTGCGCTTCCTCGGTCGCCTGCGCGAGGTCCCTGACGCCGAGCGCAATGCCGAGGCGCTGCTGGCCCGCTTCGAGTTGAGCGAGTCGGCCGACGAGCTGGTCGACACGTACTCGCACGGGATGCGCCAGCGTCTTACCTTCTGCAGCGCGCTTCTGCACGCGCCGCCGGTGCTGGTCGTGGACGAGCCGATGGTGGGCCTCGACCCCCGCGGCGCCAGGGACGTCCGCCTGCTGCTGCGCCAGCACGCCGACGACGGCGGCGCTGTGCTGCTCACCACGCACTCGATGGAGGTCGCCGAGGCGGTGGCCGACGACATCGTGCTGCTGGCCAAGGGCCGCGCCGTCGCGCAAGGCAGCATGAGCGACCTGCGCGG
>CAZQVC010000100.1:6867-8249 GCA_964596625.1 uncultured bacterium
GTGCTGGTCTACCTCGGCATGCACTCGCTCACCACGCGGGCGCTGCGCTTCCTCGACGGGATGCCGAACATCGGCACGATCGCCGACGCCGTGATCCAGCGCAGCCTCGAGGGCCTCATGGTGATCCTGATGGTCGCCGTCGCCTTCTCGGTGCTCACCGGCGCGATCGGCACGCTGTTCGGCTCCACCGACCTGCCGTTCCTGCTGTCGCAACCGCTGGCAGCCTGGCGCGTCTTCGGCCTCAAGGTCGCCGAGACCTACGCGTCGAGCGCGCTGCTGCCCGCCGCGTTCACCGTGCCCGTGATCGTGGCCCTCGGGCTGCACCGAGGGGCGCCGCCGACGTTCTACCCGTTGGCGCTGCTGGCGTTGGCGAGCCTCTACGCGCTGCCGGTGGCGCTCGGGGCGCTGCTCGCGCTGGTGCTGATGCGCATCGCGCCGGAGGGCAGGGCTCGCGCGGTCGCCACCGCGGCCAGCGTGACCGTGGCCGCCGCCATGGTCCTCGGCCTGCGAGCCTTGAGGCCGGAGCAGCTCACGGCCCTGTCGCCGGAGGAGTTCGAGAGCATGCTCGCGGCGTTCGCGAGCTTCGACATCGGTTGGCTGCCCAGCTCCTGGGCTTCGGATGCGATCTGGCAGGCCTTGGCCGGCCAGGCGTCGCCCGGCCTGCTGGTGCTGTTGGCAGCCGCCGGGGCGGTCCTGGCGTCGGTGGCGGTGGTGGCGGCCTGGGCCTACGGCGCTGGCTGGTTGCGCTCGCTCGACGCGGTGTCGAACTCAGCGCCTCGCCGCCGGACGGCGGGTCGCGCGGCCGGCTGGCAGCGGCTGCTTGCGCCCGTCGGCCGGGGCATCGTGCTCAAGGACACGCTGATCCTCCTGCGCGATCCCAGCCAGTGGTCGCAGCTGCTGGTGCTGGCGGCGCTGGCCGGCGTCTACTTCATGAGCACGGCGAGCCTGTCGGTCGGCATGCAGCAGTTCCGCGACGCGATCGGCGCGATGAACGTCGCCTTCCTCGCGTTCCTGCTGGCCGGGGTCGGCATCCGCCTGTCGTTCCCCCTGGTCTCGCTCGAGGGCGAGGCGTTCTGGCTGCTGCGCTGCGCGCCGTTGCCGGCCTGGCGGGTGGTGTTCGCGAAGTTCGTCGGCGCGTTGCCGCTGATGCTGCTGCTCGGCACCGGCCTCGGCTTCGCGGTGGCCGGCCGGCTCGAGCTCTCCCCGGCGCTGGCCTTCGCCACGCCGCTAGCCGGCGGGTTGGCCGCGTTCGCGATCACCGGCCTGGGCGTCGGGTTGGGAGCGGCCTTCCCGCGCTTCGACAGCACCAACCCAGCCGAGATCCCCATGTCCAGCGGCGGCCTGCTCTACATGGCGCTCTCGCTGGTCTACGCGGCGCTTTC
>CAZQVC010000101.1:0-8224 GCA_964596625.1 uncultured bacterium
GACGGCACCCAGCGCGTCGACGAGAGCCGCAGGTCGACCGCGTGCGGGAAGTCGCGGTGGGTGAGGTCGTCTGGCAGGCCCGGCCCGGAAGGGGCGGCGTGGTCGTCGTCGGCGGGGATCGGCTCGTCGTCCGGCTCTTGCCCATCCGCTCGGTACGGCTCTTCCCACGGTGCGTGCTCGCCCGGCGGCTGCGGGCCTCCGTACTCGTAGTCGGGCGCGGGCTCCTCGGCCGGGTCCCCACTACTTAGTTCTGCGGCCCGCAGGTCCTCGTCGACCTGCTCCTCCGCCACCCGCTCCACGATCGTGACCATGACGCCGGCCTCGCCGAACACCTTGGCGATGGCGTCGGCCTTGTCGGCCAGCACGTCGCGGGTGACGGGTCCGGTGCGGTTGCTCAGCAGGGTGTGGATGCGCCCCTCGTCCATGGAGAGGCGGCGCGCGATGTAGGCAGCCGCCCTCTCGACCTCGCCTGGAGCGACGGGGCGAGCGATCTCGACGACGAATCGACGCTGGTTCAAGCCCCCCACCTTCCTGTGGGACAAGATTCTACCCCCTGCGTCCGTGGCTTGGTCTCTGCTACCATGTCCTGAACATGAAGTTGATCCTCGCCATCGTGCAGGACGCCGACGCCGGGCGTCTACAGGAAGTCCTGAGAGAGCGCGGTTTCCAGTCGACGAAGCTCGCGTCCACGGGGGGCTTCCTGCGCGAAGGGAACACCACCGTGCTCATCGGTGTCGACGACCACAAGGTCGAAGACGTCAAGAGCATCCTACATGCGACCTGCCGGGAGCGCTCGAAGGTCGTGACGGCCGGCTCCCCGATCCACGCCCTCGAAGGTGTCTTCGCGTCCCAGCCCATGGAGGTGCCCGTCGGCGGCGCCATCGTGTTCGTGATCAACACCGAGGAGTTCGTAAGGCTCTGACGAGCTAAGTCCGCGTCTCGTCGTCCGGCTCCCTGATTGCGGCCGTCTCGCCGTCCTCGTGAGCCAGCACCGTCTCCGTGTCGTGCGGCCTGATGCCGGCTCGCACGTCCTCCACGAGCGCCTCGGCCTCGGCTCTGCGGCGTTCGGCCAGCTTCTCGTCCTCGTCCTCCGGCAGCTCCGCCTTGGCCTCGCGCAGGATCTCCACGACCTCGTCGTCGCCTGCCGGTTTGAGGGCAAGGCGGTCGAGCTCGCTGATGTCGCGCATGCGCAGCGACATGATCAACGCGATCACGGCCAAGGTGCCGCCGAACGCGAACAGCGCCGGCAACGGCACGATGAGGATGGCCGCGCCCGCCAGCACCGGAGCGAGGCTCGGCAGCGCCAGCGCGCTGTTCACCAGGCCGATGTACAGGGCGCGCTCACGGGCCGGTGAGATCGCGTAGAGCAGGTTCCAGGCGGCGCTGCCGACGCCGGCGTTGCCGGCAGCCGAGAGCATGAACACGACCGCGAACCAGCGCCAGTCGGAGATGAACACGGCGAGGATCAGCGCCGACACCAGGCAGGCGTAGCCGATCTGCAGGACGAGCACGTTGCGGCCGCGGTTCGACGGCCCCCTGAACGCGAAGTTCGCGACGATCGACACGGCGGTCGCCGCGATGATGTACAGGCCGAGAGCGCTCTCCGGCGCCTGCAACGCGGTGAGCGCGTGGATGCCGTAGAACGGCTCGGCGAGGAGCGCCGCGAGGCCGAGGAAGCGCGTGCCGAGGAACTTGCGCAGCACCCGGTCGCTGCGCAGCAGGCTGGGGATGTAGCGCAGCATGCCGATGAGGGGTCGGCGCATGCCGGGCTCGCCGGGCGGCTCGCGCACCAGGCTGAAGCTCGCGTTGCCTATCGAGGCGAGGATCGTGCCGAGCAGGAAGATGTAGCCGAAGTTCTGCGGGAACGGGATGTCCGACGCGAGGATGCGGCGCAGCACGAAGCCGCAGCCGAGCGCGACCACTCCCCCGATCACGTTGCGCAGCGCCCAGAACGTGCCCAGCCTCGAGTGGGGCACGATCTTCGCGGTGACGTCGGCGAACGGCACCCCGCCCAGGCCGCTGGAGACGGCGTTGATCGTGACCATGCCGACGACGACCGCGGCCACCAGTCCGGGCTCCAGCCCGCTGCCGAAGAGCACGACCAGCGACATCACGAAGAACGCAGCGTTCCTCAGCGTCGAGGTGTAGCGGTAGTACTTGAGCTTCATCGGCTCGTGCGAGAGCCGGTTGGCGACCAGCAGCTGCGGCAGGGAGTGCAGGCCGACCCGAAGCGCAGGGATCAGGCCGATGATCACGGGTGAGGTGCCAAGCGCCGCGAGGAACGGGGCGAGGACCAGGCTGCTGTTGAAGAAGGCCTCGCCGCCGTTGACGAAGACGCCGTTGCTGACGCCCAGCCAGAAGTTCCTGTCCCAGCGACGCTCCTCCACGTCCGGACATGCTACGTCAGGTGGCTGCCGCTGCCTTCCCTGTCGTTCGGGCGGCCCTCAACCAGCGAAGGCGACGCGCGCGGCGGCCAGGTCGTAGAGCGCCTGGCCAACGCTCTTGAACACCGTGTAGCGCGGCAGGGCGGCGACTGGTTGCGGGCCGAGCAGCTCGCGCAGCTCCCTGGCTTCGTCCCACGACCACAGGCCCGTCGCCGCGGCTGCGATGAGGTCGCCCGCCTCCGCCTTGGCGCCCGGCAGCGTGTCGACGATCACCCGACCGGCGCCGGCGACGACCTCCGGGGTCAGTTCGGCCATGTCGTGGCGGTACGCGCCGACGGCGCACACCACGGCGTCGTCCCTCAAGCCGCCGCTCACCACTGGCTCCTTGCTGGTCGTGGCGGTGACGACGATGGCCGCCTCGGCCACGGCCTGCTCGAAGCGCGCGCCGGCCGGAGGCACCACGCTGGCCGCGACGCCGCTGGCCTCGAGGCGGGCCGCCAGCGCGTCGGCCTTCTGTCTGGTACGCGACGCGATCACAACGCCGTCGATGCCCGGTTCGCCGGCCAACGCCTCGGCGTGGCCCACGCCCTGCGCGCCGGCGCCGACCACCAGGAGCGTGCCGGTCGTGCCGGGTGGCCGCAACGTCCTCGCCGCCAACAGGCTCAAGGCAGCGGTGCGCCTCACGGTGACGGTGCCGCCGTGCAGCACGCCGAGACGCCGCCCGTCGTCGGCGTCCGCCACGATGACCTCGCCGAGGATCGTGGCCTTGCCGGCGGCGGCGTTGCCAGGGTGCACCGTGACGAACTTGACGACCGCCAGTCGCTCGTCGGCGGCCGGCATGCTAAGCAAGGTCCCGTGGGGCAGCGCGACGACGGTCCTCGGCGGGACGGTGGCGCGTCCCTCCTCGACCTCCCTCATGACCGCGGCGATCTCGTCGGCCACGGCGCCGTACGGGAGCAGCGCGGCGGTCCGCTCGGCGGATAGCACCTCGAGGCTCACAGCGTCGGCGTCCTCGTCGCCGGCCCGAGCCCGCCGACGCGCGGCGTGTGCCGCTCGGGCGAGAGCGCCGCGATCTGGATGGCCGGGCGACGCTTCGCCACCAGGTCGGCGACCAGGCGCCCGGTCACCGGCGCGAGGCTCATGCCCATCATCGCGTGTCCCGTGGCTATCACCAGGCCGGGGCAGCGCTCGACGGCGCCGAGGTACGGCAGCCCGTCCGGCGAGCACGGCCGGAAGCCGTGCCAGCGCTGGGCGCCCTCGAACGGCGCGAGGTCGAGCTCGGGGAGGTAGCGGCCCACCGCGGCGATGATGCCGCTCACCCGGCGCTCCGCCTGACTCTCGTCGAAGCCGGCCAGCTCCATGGTGCCCCCGATCCTGAGGCGCTCGCCCAGCGGCGTGACGGCGACCCGCGCCTCGCTGAGGATGGCGGGCGTCCGCAGCCGCTGCTCGCCCGCCTCCGCCGTGAGGCTGTAGCCCTTGCCCGGTTGCAGGAGCAGGCGCACGCCCGCGGTGCGCGCCAGCGGCGCCGACCAGCTCCCGCCGGCCAGCACCACCGCGTCGAACTCCTCGTCGAGACCCGGACCGGTCAACCCGGCGACGGCGCCGCGCTCGCGCCGGATCGCGGTGGGTTCGCTGCCCCAGCGGAACTCCGCGCCGGACCGCTCCAGTTCGGCCTGCAGGGCCGCCATGAACCGGCCGGGGTCGAGGTGGGCGTCGCTGCGGTAGAGCACGGCGCCGGCGACGTCGAACCGCACCTCCGGCTCGAGCTTCTCGAGGGCGGCGCGGTCGAGCGCCTCGACGTCGAGGCCGAGCTTGTCGGCCTCCTCCGCCTGCGCCAGCTCCTCCTGGTGCCCGTGCTCGCTGGCGCTGAGCATGAGCAGCCCTCGCCGGGTGAGGCCGAAGTCGTCGGGCAGCTCGTCGGCCAGCTGCTCGTAGGCGGCGCGGCTGGCGAGGTTGAGCTCGACCAGCAGCGGCGCGACCCGGCGGACCTGGGTGGTCGTCGCCGAGCGCCAGAAGCGGTAGCCCCAGGCCGCGAGCTCCAGCGACGGCCGCGGCTTGAGGTAGAAGGGACTGGTCGGGTCGCCCATCCACCTCAGCGCCTGGCTCACGACGCCCGGCGCGGAGAGCGGCACGAAGTGGCTCGGCACGATCATCCCGGCGTTGCCGTAGGAGGTCGTGGCCCGGCACCTGGTGTCCTTCTCGAACACGACCACCCGGTGTCCCTCGCGCACGAGGTGGTAGGCGCTGCACAGGCCGATGACCCCGGCGCCCACGACCGCGACCCGGCGGCTCACGGCAGGCGCCTCGCGGGGGCGCCGCTTGGGGCGGCGGCTTCGAGCCTCATGAGGTTGGCGCCGGTATGCCGGCGGCGAACGGGTCGCCCTCGTCGAACAGCAGCGTGCTCTCGGCCGTCACGTGCGCCCTGCCGGTGACCACCGGCAGCACGCCGCCGCCCGGCGCCGGCTCGTAGCGCGCCTCGAACACGCTGCCGATCACGCTCTCCTGGCGGTAAGTCTCGCCGGGCGCGAGCGCGCCGTCCGCAGCCAGGCAGGCGAGCTTGGCGCTGGTGCCGGTGCCGCAGGGGGAGCGGTCGTACGCCTTGCCGGGGCACAGCACGAAGTTGCGGCTGTCGGCCACGGCGCTGGGCCCGAACAGCTCGATGTGGTCGATGACCGCGCCGTCTGCGCCGGTGGTGCCGGCGGCCGCCAACGCCTCGCGCAGGCGCCAGCTGAAGTCGGTGAGGCCGTCGAGGTCGGGGCGTGCGAGGTCGAGGCCGTGGTCGGCGCAGAGGAAGAACCAGTTGCCGCCCCAGGCGACGTCGCCGCTGACGCTGACCTCGGCGCCGGCGGCGTCGCGGAAGCTCACCCTCACGCCGGCGGCGTGCCTGTACGACCTGACGTTGTGCACGCTCACCGCGCCGCTGGCGTGCAGCTCGGCGACGACGCTGCCGACCGGGGTCTCGACGAGGTGCCGACCGGGCTCGAGCCTGCCGAGGTGCGCCAGCGTCGTGACCAGGCCGATCGTCCCGTGGCCGCACATGCCGAGGTAGCCGACGTTGTTGAAGAAGATCACGCCGGCGCTGGCCGCCGGATCGACCGGGGCGCACAGGAGCGCGCCGACCACCACGTCGGAACCGCGCGGCTCGTTGACCACGCCGCTGCGGAAGTCGTCGTGGTCGCGCTCGAACAGGCGCAGTCGCTCGGCGAGGCTGCCGCTGCCGAGGTCGGGTCCGCCGCTGAGGACCACCCTGGTCGGCTCGCCGCCGGTGTGCGAGTCGATCACCTGCACACGGCGTCCGCCGCGCGCGAAAGAGGCCGGTCCGCCGAGCGCGCTCACCGCACCAGGAACCCTTCGGCCAGCGGGTCGTCGTGCTCGAGCACCCACTGGTTGAAGCCCACGATGCTGGCGCTGCCCGAGACCTCGGTCACCCACGCGGGCAGGGCGTGCTCACCGCTGCCCAGCGTGACCTCCTCGACGGCCTTGGCGGTGAACACCGTGCCGATGATGCTCTCGTTGCGCAGCTCCTCGCCCAGCGCCAGGCGCCCGCGCGCCATCAGCTGAGCCACGCGGCCCGAGGTGCCGGTGCCGGTCGGCGACCGGTCGACCTCGCGGTCGGCGAAGACGCAGATGTTGGCCTGGTGGTTAGCGGCGTCGCGCGGCGGCCCGTCGATGATCACCCCGTAGAGGGCGTTCAGCTCGGGCACCGCCGGATGCCGCAGCTCCACCTGCCCGGCCAGGGAGCGCTTGACGTCGTCGGCCAGGTCCACGAGGCGGGCGGCGTTGCCTGGCACCACCTTCTGGCCGGCCTGCTCACCGGCGAGGTAGGCGTAGAACGCGCCGCCGAAGGCGATGTCGACGGTGAGCACGCCGTGCTCGGCGGTCCTGACCTCGACGTCGCGGTGCAACAGGAACGAGGGCACGTTGAGGAATCGTACCGGGCCGGCCTTCCTGCCGTCCCAGGCCACGAACGCCTCGATGAAGCCCGCCGGGGAGTCGATGCCGACCCTCGTCTCGGGAACGGCGCGCTCGACCAGGCCTTGGGCGACCGCGACCGTGGCCAGCGCGATCACGCCGTGGCCGCACATGTCGGAGTAGCCCTCGTTGTGCATGAAGATCACGCCGAGATCGGCGCCGGGCGTGACCGGCTCGGTCACGTAGCAGCCGTACATGTCGGCGTGGCCCCTGGGCTCGTGCATCAGGGCGGTGCGCACCGAGTCGAGGTTGGCGCGCGCCCAGGCGCGCTTCTCCAGCATGGTGGCGCCCGGGATGCGCGGCACACCGGCCGTCACGATGCGCAGCGGCTCGCCGGCCGCGTGCGCGTCGACGGTGGTATAGGTCCTCGAGAACTCCACCGGTCAGTTCATCCTTGTCGCCACGATTGTATACATCATACAGTTAGTCGTGCCCACCTCGGCCCAGGGCTTCAAGCGACCCGCCACCGTCGCCCAGGACGTCTACCACCACCTGCGCTCACAGCTGCTCTCGGGAGCGATCCCCGGCGGCAGCTGGCTGCGTGAACAGGAGGTGGCGGCCACGCTGTCGGTGTCACGCACGCCCGTGCGGGAGGCCATCAGGCAGCTGGCGCAGGAGGGGTTGGTGAAGGTCGAGGCCAACCGTGGCGTGCGGGTGCACGAGCCGACGCTCGACGAGGCCGTTGCCACCTACGAGGTGCGCGAGCGGCTCGAGGGCATGGCGGCGCGCCTCGCCGCCGCGCGCGCACACGCCGACGAAGGCGCGGCTCTCGCTTCGCGCGCGGCGCTGAACGCGCACCTCGAGGCGATGGAGGCGATCCCCGACTCCGACTTCGCCGGCCACATCGAGGCCGACAACGAGTTCCACCTGTGCGTCGCCGAGCTGTCAGGCAACCCGATCCTGCACGAGCTGGTCGACCGCCTGAACACGCGCGTCAACCGCGTGAAGGTCCTGACGCGGCACGTCAACGCCACCGCAGCGGCTCACCGCCAACACGAGGAGATCGCGCTCGCGATCGTCGAGGGCAAGGCCGACCTGGCCGAGCAGCGCATGGCCGAGCACATCAGAGCCAACCTGAGGATCGTCGAGGGCCGCCTACGGCCGACGTCGACCACGACGGGAGAGGGAGCAGCATGAACGTTAACTGGCGCGGAGTGATCCCAGCGATCACCACACCCTTCAACGAAGACCTGAGCATCGACCACGGGTTCTTCGCCGAGCACGCCCGTTGGCTGGTGGAGACGGGAAGCGTCGGCATCGTGCCGTTCGGCTCCCTCGGCGAAGCGGCGACGGTGAGCACGGCCGAGAAGCTCGAGTCGATCGAGCGCCTGGTCGCCGCCCTCGACGGCGCGGCGCCGGTGATCCCCGCCGTCGCCTCCCTCTCGACGCGCGACGCCGTGAGCTTCACCCGCGACGCCGAGGCCGCCGGCGCCAGCGGGTTCATGGTCCTGCCGCCGTACGTCTACAGCAGCGACTGGCGCGAGATGCGCGCTCACGTCGCCGCCGTGCTGGAGGCGACGACCTTGCCGTCGATGCTCTACAACAACCCGGTGGCCTACGTCACCGACTTCACCCCGCCGCAGATCGCCGAGCTGGCGGCTGAGTTCCCGCACATGAACGCGGTCAAGGAGTCGAGCTCCGACGTGAGGCGGATCGCCTGGCTGCGCTCGCTGCTGGGCGACGACCTCGCCATCCTGGTCGGCGTCGACGACGTCATCGTCGAGTCGGTGGCCAGCGGCGCCAGCGGCTGGATCGCCGGGCTGGTCAACGCCTTCCCCGAGGAGTCCGTGCGCCTGTTCGACCTCGCGGTCGCCGGCCGCAGCGAGGAGGCCTTCGAGCTCTACCGCTGGTTCCTGCCGCTGTTGCGC
>CAZQVC010000102.1:0-8187 GCA_964596625.1 uncultured bacterium
ACGAAGGCCGCTGCGAAGGGGATGTTGTACGTCAACAGCGCGAGCAGCCCGCGCCAACCGGACTGCAGCGACTCCCCGCTGAGCATCGGGTCGACGCGCTCCTGGATCTCGTTCCAGTTGACGCTGACGAAGCCCCACCAGGCGAGCAGCTGGATGCAGACGAACAGCAGGCCGAGCACGATCGCCACGACCTTGCCGACCTTCTTCAACGCGTAGCCGGCGATGAACCCGGCCACGGCCCCGAAGCCGAGCTGCTGGACCCACGGGAGCACGTCGGCGATCTCGGGGATCTCCACGGGCACGAGATTATCACGGCCCTTCCGGCCGCCGTCCGACCAGGCGCCGCCCCGGCAGCGGCGCGCCCCTGGAGTAAGATGGAACGCGTGATGCCAGCAGCCAGCCTACGCGTCTCAAAGCCCGTGCTGGACGCGATATCTGCGGGTGAACCGGTGGTCGCGCTCGAGTCGACGGTGATCACCCATGGCCTGCCTCGCCCGCGCAACCTCGAGGCGGGCATGCGTCTCGAGGAGGTCGTGAGGTCGGCCGGCGCGTTGCCGGCCACCGTCGGGGTGCTCGGCGGCACGCTGGTCGTCGGGCTGAACGCCGATGAGCTGGCCCACCTGGCCGCAGCCGACGCCGACAAGGCCTCCACCTGGAACCTCGCCGCCATCTGCGCGCGCGGCGCCGACGCCGGCACGACCGTCGCCACGACGCTGTTCGCGGCGCACCGCGCCGGCATCGCTGTCTTCGCCACCGGCGGGATCGGCGGCGTTCACGAACCGCCGACCGGCGGCGTCGACGGCGCCATCACCACCTTCGACGAGTCCGGCGACCTCGACGCGCTGGCGCGCTACCCCGTGCTCACGGTGTGCGCCGGCCCCAAGAGCATCCTCGATGCCGCGGCGACCCTCGAGCGCCTCGAGACGCGCGGCGTCAGCGTCGTCGGCTACCGCACCGAGAAGCTGGCCGGCTTCCTGGTCCCCGAGACGGCGCTACCGGTCCCGGCTTCGGTCGACAGCCCCGAGGCGGCCGCGGCCGTGCTGCGCGCGCAGCGCGACCTCGGGCTGCCCGGCAGCGTGCTGCTGTGCAAGCCGGTGTCCGACGGGCTCTCCCCCGACGACTTCACGGCGCTCAAGGCGCGCGCCCAGGCGGAACTCGCCGCCAACGGCGTGGCGGGGCGCGACTCGACGCCCTTCCTGCTGGCCGCGCTCGCCGAGCTCTCGCAAGGCAGGACGGTCGAGGTGAACACCCGGCTGCTCGAGGAGAACGTCGCGTTGGCCGCAGCGGTCGCCGCAGCGTTGGCAGGCGAGGGCGCCTCGGTGGGCCGACGGGCGACTAACGACACCCATACGAGAGAGGCGATCACGTGAGCCCAGAGCGAGACGAACGACTAGGCAGCGATCCCGTCAGGGGCGCGGCGGGGGGCGAGCCGGGCGGCTCAGAAAGTCTGGGCATCGACACCGGTCGCCCCGGCGACCTCGGCGCGCAGCTGCGCAACGCGCGCACGGCGCGGGGGCTCGAGCTGGCGGACGTGGCCGAGCTCACCCACGTGCGCAAGGAGTACCTGCGCGCCCTGGAGGAGGGGCGCTACGGCGACCTCCCGGAAGACGTCTACACCCGCAACTTCGTCAAGCTCTTCGCGCAGGCCGTGGGACTCGATCCCGAGCGCACGCTCAGCGCCTACCAGTCCGAACGGCGCCACGCCGGAGGGCTCACCACCCTCGAGATGCGACTGGAGAAGGAGCGTCGGGGAGAGCCCCCGCCTCGTCAGCGCCGCAAGAGGACGCGCTCGGGTGGCGGACTGCCCCGCGTGGGACCGGCGCTGCCTACCTTGCTGCTGGTCGTCGCCTTGGTCGCGCTGGCCGTCTGGGGCTTCAACCGGCTGCTCGCGCGCGGCGACGGCGGCGCGGCGAGGCAGCCAACCCAGCAGACCCAAGGGGCGGCCCCTCCCGTGCCGCTCCCCGAAGGCTCCGAAGCCGAGGGCGCCGGCGCCGCAGCGGCCGACGCGCAACCGCAGACGGTGCTGGTGACGATCAACAGCACGCCGCCTGGCGCGACCGTGAGCATCGACAGCTTCCAGCTGCCGGGCGTCACGCCGATCGCCGACGCACCGGTGACGGCGCGCGCCGGCAGGGTGCTGACCGTGAGCCTCGACGGCTACCAGACCCTCGAGGAGCAGGTGGACCTGCTGGAGAGCCAGACGCTCGACGTCACCCTGGCACCGGAGGCGGCGGCGCCGGCCGAGGACGGTGAGCCGGTCGCGGCGACGGCGGCTGGCGAACTGCGCATCGAGGTCACGGCCAGCACCTGGATCGAGGTCTACCGCGGCACGGCTCGCAACGAAGGCGACCGCCTGCTCTACCGCACGGCGGCGCCGGGGGAGGTCTTCACCTACGACCTGCCCGTCTACGTGCACGTCGGCAACGCCGCCGGCGTGGAGCTCACGCGCGGCGACACGGTGATCGGCACGCTCGGCTCGAGCGGCGCGGTGGTTGGCCGGGCCTTCACGCCGTGACCGGCCCTCACGCCGTGATTGACCCTCACGCCGTGACCGGCCTTCACGCCGCGAGTGGCGTGGGGAGGGGAAGCGAAGCTGAAGCCGCCAAGACGCTCCCCTGAACCGCGGAGCGGAGCAGTCACCTGGAGCCTGGCGCTGGCCTCGCTGCGGCAGCGTCCGCTGAGGTCGGCCCTCACCGCCACCGGGATCGCCGTGGCCATCGCCTCGACGGTGGTCTTCATGTCGCTCGGCGAGGGCCTCAGGCAGGCGTTCGCCGAGCAGCTGACGAACCTCGGCCCCGACCTGCAGGTGAGTTACGGCGAGGCCGGCGACGACCTCTTCCCCAGCGCGCCAGACCTGCCCCTGAGTTTCATGGCGGAGCTGCAGAACGACGCCGAGCGCTTCGGCATCAGGTCGGTCATCCCGGCGCTCCTCTACCTGCGTGGCGGGCTCAACCCCAACCAGTCGTTCATCTTCGAGGGGATACCGGCCGACGTGGACCTGGCGGAGATCTTCAGCCGCGTCGACCTCGTCGACGGGCGCCTGCTGGAGGCCGCGGACGAGGGGCGCAACGTCGCGATCGTGGGCAGCTCGGCGGCCGGCCGCACCGGGTTCGGGGTGGGCAGGGAGCTGCGCCTCAACCCCGCGGCGAGCTTCGAGATCGTCGGCGTGGTCTCCTCCGACGGGCTGCTCGACAACCTCATCGTCGTGCCCCTCACCTCCCTGCAGGCAGCTCTGGGGGTGGACGACCGCGTGAGCCTGCTGATGGTCGACCTTGAGCGGCCGGACCGCGCCGACGAGGCCGCTGCCGCCATCGAGGCCGCCTACCCCGAACTCGGCGTTCAGACGCAGGCCGGCGCCTTGAGCGTGGTGCAGGACAGCCTGCGGATCTCCGACTTCGTTCGCCTGGGGATCAGCGGCATCGCACTGCTCGTAGGGGCCATCGCGGTCGCCAACACGGTGATGATGAGCGTCTTCGAGCGCACCCGCGAGTTCGGGGTGATAAGGGCGGTCGGCGCCAAGCCGCGCTTCCTGTTCGGGCTGGTGGTGGTCGAGGCCATCGTGCTCTCCCTCGTCGGGGCCGTCATCGGCGTGCTGCTCGGCTGGCTCGCCACCCGCTTGGTCAACACGCTCGCCGTCGGCTACGTCGGCATCGAGGTCGCTGCCATCACGCCGCGGCTGGTGCTCTTCGCCGTGGCCGTTGCTGCCCTCGTCGGGCTGGTGTCGGGGCTGCTGCCGGCCGGCCGCGCGGCGCGGATCCCCATCGCGGTTGCGGTAGCGCGCGAATGAGGGTGCCGTTACAGTGGCGCATGCCCGAAGCCGAGCTCTCCTTGGCCGCACCTGGACGTCGTCACGGCCGCGGCCTCAAGGTCGCCGCCGCGCTCCTGGTCTGCTGCACGCTGGCCTTCGCGGCCGCCCAACGCTACGAGTGGCGCGACGTGGTCATGGACGTGCAGATCGAACCGAACGGCGACGTCGTGATCGACGACACCAGGACGCTGTGGACCGACGAGGACTTCGGCGAGGCCTTCATCTGCATGGCGCTCCCTCCGGGCGTGGACCTCAACCTCCTGCCCGGCTCCGGCGCCACGGACGCCGGGCCGGCGTTCACGGCCTTCACGCAGCCGTGCGCCGTGCCGGGCGAGGACACCGGCGTCGAGATGGTCGTGCGCAACGCCGTGCGGGTCAACGAGCGCAGAGTGCGCTACTACTACCGGCTGACCGGCTCGACCAACGTCTTCAGCGACGTCGTGCAGTGGTACTGGAACCTCTTGCAGCTCGACCACCCGCCGATCGTCGACTTCGAGCTGACCGTCAGGGCGCCGGGGCCGATGAGCGAGCCGTTCGACGCGTACGTGCACCGCTACGCCAACCCCGAGAGGCCGACTGTCGACCTCTCGGCCGACCGTTCCGAGCTCCGCGTGACCTTCGACCGCATCCCGCCGGGCAGCGGCGTCGAGGTCAACTACCTGATGGACCCCGCGCTGTTCACGGTTACCGGCGATGCCCCGGGCTTCCTCGCCGCGCTGGAGGAGGAGGCCGAGCTCGCCCAGCGGAGCCGGCGCTCGACGTTGATCGCCCTGGTGAGGAACTCGGCCTGGTTGTCGCTACTGCCCGCCGCGATCGTCGTGTGGCTGCTGATCGGCGTCTGGCGGGCCTACCAGGAGCACGGCAAGGAGCCGCCGACCGACGGCATGAAGTACCCGTTCGAGCCGCCCTCAGACCTGCCGCCCGCGGCGGTGACCGCGCTCGGCAGCCAGCGCTTCCAGCCCTCGAGCATGGGACCGGCGTTCATGGCCACGATCATGGACCTGGCCAGGCGCGGCTACGGCGAGTTCGCCACCAAGAAGGGCAAGTTCGAGATGAGGCTCGATCTCGACAAGCCGACCGACGACCTCCTGCCGTTCGAGAACGCCATCCTCGGCTACCTCAAGAGCGCGGCCCGGACCTACCGGCGCGGCGACGACAGCCATCTGCAGTTCAACGAGATGAAGAGCTACTCGCAGCGCTACGCCTCGACGTTCGTGCCGAAGTGGGCGACCTCGGTGCGAGAGTGGGTGGAGCGTCAACGGGGCGGCAAGCTGGTCGACCCCATCAGCCTCAAGCACGCCAACCGCTGGGCCGGCTACGGCTCCCTGGCGCTCGGCGCCTGCGTGCTGCTGGCGGTCTTGCTCACCGGCCCTGGGAGGGTCGCCAGCATCATCGGCGCCGCCTGCTGCCTGGTGCTGGTGATCGTGGCGGCGGCCTCCATCCCCTCCTGGCGTCCCGAGATCGCGCGCGAGGTGGCCGGTTGGCAGGGGTTCAAGCGCACGCTCACCGACTACACCCAGATGAAGGACGCTCCGCTCGACTTCTTCAAGCTGTGGGACGTCTACTACGTGTACGCCGCCGCCATGGGCGTGGCCGAGCGCTACCTGAAGACCGTGCGCCGCGCCGCGCCGCTCAAGGGCATCGACGAGGGCACGATGATCTCGCGGGCCCACTGGATGGGCGGGGGACAAGGTCTCACCAGCTTCTCCGACGTCTCGCGCTCCATCTCCTCGCTCAGCTCGTCGCTCGCCTCGGCCTCGGCGTCGGCCTCCTCCGGCGGCTCGTCCTCCGGTGGCGGCGGGGGCGGTGGCGGTGGCGGGAGTTCCGGCGGTCGCTGAGGGCAGCTCGGCCTTTGGGTACGATTCAGGCGCGATGCTCCACACCGACACACTGAGCAAGGTCTACAGCACGCCGGCGGCCCAGGTCGTGGCGCTCGACGAGGTGACGGCCTCGTTCCCGGCCGGCAAGCTCAGCGCGATCGTCGGGCCTTCCGGTTCGGGCAAGTCGACGCTGCTCAACCTTCTCGCCGGCTTCGACACTCCGACCAGCGGCGCGGTGAGCCTCTCCGGTCAGGTGCTCAGCGACCTCGACGAGGACGAGCGCTGCGAGCTGCGCCTGCGGCGCTTCGGCTTCGTCTTCCAGTCGTTCAACCTCCTCAGCGTGCTCACGGCCGAGCAGAACGTCGCCTTCCCCATGGCCCTGGCGGGCGTGCCTGCGGCGGACAGGGGTAAGCGCGCCAGGGCGCTGCTGGGGCGCTTCGGACTGGAGCAGCGCGGCGACCACCTGCCCCACCGCCTCTCGGGCGGCGAACGGCAGCGCGTGGCGTTGGCCCGCGCCCTGGCCAACGACCCGCAGGTCGTGTTCGCCGACGAGCCGACCGGCAACCTCGACACCCGCAGTGGGCAGTTGGTCGTCGACGCGCTGCGCGAGGTGGCGGCCTCCGGCTGCACGGTGATCATCGTCACCCACGACCGCGAGCTGGCCGCAGAGGCGGACGAGCGGCTCGAGCTGCGAGACGGCGCGGTGGTCGCTGCGACCAGCGGGGTGCAGGCCGACGTGCGGGCCGACGAGCGGGCCGACGAGCAGGTGGCGGCGACGTGAGCGCCGGTGCTGTCAGCGCCAACCGGGGACGCACCCTGGCCTGGGCCGGCGTCCTCGGCGCCCTGCTGGTCGGGCTGGGCGTCGCCATCGGCGCGCTAGGCGCGCACTACCTGGTCGGCCGGATCCCGGTGGCGCGGGAGGCGACGCTCGACACCGGCGTGCTCTACCAGTTCGTCTCCGGACTCGGCCTATTGCTGATCGCGGCGCTGGCCAACGGCCACGCCGTGAGCGCCGCGGCGACGCGCTGGCTGCTCTGGGCGGCACGCTCGCTGGCCGTCGGGGTCCTGCTCTTCTCCGGCAGCCTCTACGCGCTGGTCGCCGGCGGGCCGGGCATCATGGGCGCCGTCGCGCCGCTCGGCGGCGTCGCGATGATCGCCGGCTGGGCGGCGTTGGCCGTGGCCGTCTCCAAGCGCTGACGCCTGCGCGGCGCGCTCAGCCGTCGTCAGCGGAGGCCAGCAGCTCGTCAGGAACGCCGTTGTGCGCGACGATGCTGCGGTAGGCCTGGTACGAGAGCTTGGGCGTCCGGCTCAGCGTCTCCCGGTCGAGCCGGACGAGGCCGAACCGCTTGCTGAAGCCCTCGGCCCACTCGAAGTTGTCGACCAGGGTCCAGGCGAAGTAGCCCCTGACGTCGCAGCCGTCCTCGACCGCGCGCTCGAGCGCGCGCAGGTAGCGAGCCAGGTACGCCACACGCTCACGGTCCTCCACCCGCCCGTCGGGTCCCGGACGGTCCTGAAAGGCGGCGCCGTTCTCGGTGACGACCACCGGAGGGTTGCCGTAGTTCTCCTTGAGCTCGAGCAGTTGCTGGTAGAACGCCTGCGGAGCCACCTCCCAGCCCATCGCCGTCACCTCACGGCCGCCGGGCGGCGGCGCCAGCGCCAGACCTGCCGGCCCGTTCGGATCGGCCAGAACTCGCAGCTTGGTGTAGTGGTTCACGCCCAGCAGGTCGAGGCCGGCGTGGATCGTGTCGCCGTCCTCAGCGCGCACGTAGGGGCTCACCATGCCCTCGAGCGCCTCCGGGTAGCGGCCCAGCAGCAGCGGGTCGAGCACGGCGCGGTTGTAGGCGGCGTCGACCAGCTTGGCGGCTGCCTCGTGCTCCTCGCCCGACGCGCCGGGCTCCACCGGCTGCAGGTTGAGGATGGTGCCGAGCGCGACGCCCGGCGCCGCCTCGCGCAGCCGCGCCACGGCCAGTCCGGTGGCGAGGTTCTGGTGGTGCACGGCGGCGAGGAACTCGGCGAGGTCGCTCCTGCCGGGCGCGTGCAGGCCGAGGAGGTGTCCCATCACGGCGTGCACGTTGGGCTCGTTGAGCACGAACACGTGGCTCACGCGATCGGCCAGCTCCTCGGCGACCAGTTGGGCGTAGTCGCTGAAGTAGAGGGCGGTGTCGCGGTCGGTCCAACCGCCGCGCTCCTCGAGGGCCTGCGGCAGGTCCCAGTGGTAGAGGCAGACCCATGGCGCCACCCCGCGTGCGAGCAGCTCGTCGATCAGGCGCTGGTAGAAGTCGAGACCGGCGCGGTTCGCCCTGCCCCGACCGTCCGGCTGCACGCGCGGCCAGCTGACCGAGAAGCGGTACGCGTCCACACCGAGCCCCGCGATCAGCTCCAGGTCCTCCTCCCAGCGATGGAAGTGGTCGGTGGCGACGCCCGCGTCGCTGCCGTCGGCGATGCGCCCCGGAGAGCGTGTGAAGCGGTCCCAGATGCTCTCGCCTCTGCCCGCCTCCGTGACGGCGCCCTCGACCTGGAAGGCCGAGCTCGAGACGCCCCACACGAAGTCGTCCCCCA
>CAZQVC010000103.1:0-8029 GCA_964596625.1 uncultured bacterium
GGGTTGCCTGGCGGGCAGATTACATCGGTGCGTTCGAGCGTGGATAAGTGGCTGGACGTTCGAGAACGTGAACGTTTGGTCTTCCAGGGATGCGCTCTTCCAGCACGGCGGACGCCAACGTGTTAATGATTGGCCCATAAGTGCAGCACTCGATCACGTGAGCCCATCACACAAGAGGAGAGTTGGACAGTTGAAGAGGCCAAGGTTGGTAGACGTCGCTAGGCTCGCCGGAGTGACGCCTGCCGTAGTCTCAACTGTCCTGCGCAACAAGACCGACACCTCGATTCGCGTTAGCGAGGCGACTGCCGCACGAGTTCGCGACGCCATAGAGAAACTGGGCTACACCCCGAATCGCTTGGCTCGTAGCCTGGTGAGCGGTAGAAAACACGTTCTGGGCGTCTTCTCTTTCGAACCGTTGTTCGCACCCGATACGATCGACCACTACTCACCGTTTCTAAGGGGTATCGAGGAGGAGTGCGAGAAGCGGGGCCAGGACGTGCTACTGGTCACCCACCCCAGCCGAAAGCCGGAGAAGCGGAGCATCTTCGTCGACGGCGTCAACCGGATGGACTTCGCAGATGGCGCGATCCTGTTCGGCATGGAATCGGACAAGCGTGAGATCGTGAGGCTATTAGAAGAGGACTACCCATTCGTCTTTATCGGAAGACGGGAGGTCGACGGCCAAGCCATGCCAGCCGTGGTCACCGGCTACGTTGATGCGACAATGGCGATCACCGATAAGTTCCTAGGCGCGGGGCACACAGACATCGCGTACCTTGGCCTGCCACTAGCAAGGGAGTACGTCGCTGACCGAGAGGCCGGGTACCGCCTGGCGTTGAGTCAGCATGGTCTACGAGACCGAATCAACGTATGGCGCGGAGGGAAGGAAGAGCTCGAAACCGGGTTCGTCAGGGAACTCTTCGACCGCGGCGTAACCGGCTTCGTGGCTGAGTCACCTGCGTACATCGACAGGTTGTTGTCCATAGCGAAGTCCCTGGGCAAGCGTGCGAGAGACGATTTCTCGTTCGCGGTCTTGAGCGACGTGTACTACTTGGAGAAGGCCGATCCGAGTTGGACAATGTTGGTCCTGCCTCGCGTTGCTCTCGGGCGAAAGGCAGTAAAGGCTCTCTTGGACCGACTAGATGACTCGAAGAAACACACGGGAACGAAGCAAGTGACAGTGGCCTGTGAGATCCGCTTCACTGACTCGATCTCACCAGTCCCAAAGCACGTGACAGGACGCTGAAGCTGTTGGCTTGACACATGGCAGTGGTGGAGTCGATGATGATAAAACGCTTTATGCGAGATTGAAGGCCCGCGCAAGAACCTGTCTGCGTTGGGCGGATCGGAGATGAAGTGCAAACCGTCGTTGCATACGAACGCGCGCTCAGCAACTTCAGGCCGCTGAAGAGAATCCTCAGCTACGATGACTTCGACAACGGGGCCAACGGCTGGCTTGACCTGAAGCCCAACTTCGTCCGTGAGAACTTCGCTCCGCACGTAAGCGCAATGGACCATCTCAGCTGGGGCTCCCCCATGCTGAGCACGGGCACGTTCCGCTTCCCCGGGACGCACGGCTCGATGAACGGGCTCTACTCCATGAAGTTAGCGACCAGGGCCGCTGCTGACCGGTACGAGAAGCCGCCCGCGCCGGGCAGCATGAGCCACCTGATCAAGAGATTCGCCCGTCCGGAACAGCTTTCTAAGCTGCAGTTCGAGATGTGGTACACGTACACGGCCGAACAAGACCGACCGGGCATTGGCGAGACTGCCGTAAGGGCATTCGGCATGTACTTCGACGTTCAGGACTCCCAGAAGCGCTACTTCCCCGGCGTTCGCTATGTGAACTCCGTCAACGGCGAGATGAAGCAGTTCTGGCAGTACATGAAGACGGTAGAGGTCTCTGACAAGGAGTGGGCCTACGGGCTCGAGGGCGACTGGTGCGTCACGGGCATCGACCCGCACTGGTACGGCGAGCGCTTCCCGGACGGTTCCGCAGTCGGCTTCGATCCGGTCCCCGGCGGCAAGCAAGAGCTCATCTACAACGAGACGGATTGCAAGTACAACTGGATGTACTTGCGATTGCTAGTGGATCTCAAGAGGCGCAAGTACCTCGAGTTCCAGTCCGGCGATCAGGTCTTCGACCTGAGTGACTACGGACCGACCCTCGTCGCCCCATACGAGCGTATCCACAACCTCATCAACCCGATCAT
Organism: uncultured bacterium; assembly: GCA_964596625.1. GTDB lineage: Bacteria > Deinococcota > Deinococci > Deinococcales > Trueperaceae > DASRWD01. Next base: position 2,214 of record CAZQVC010000103.1, read on the forward strand.
CTTCCTGGAGGCGGACACCGACCGACGCGTCTTCCTCTATGTCGATTCAGCAGTTACCTCGGTGGAGTGAGGATGAGACAGTTCCAAACCACAGTATTGGACACGTTCCGTTTCCTTGAAGACGGTTACGCCACCGAGCCGTATGAAACGGCTTGGGCTTCGGAGGCGACCTTTTATGTGAGGGTCGATGAAGCCAAGGAGGGCGCCGGCCCTTACGTGCTCACAGTGGAGCGAAGTCCCGACGGCATGGCGTGGCTCGCGACTGACCACAAGCTCGTACTTGATCCTGCTAACCAACTCTCGGCCGTGGATCTGACCCACTTCGGCGGCTGGTTGAGACTACGGCACACATCCGGCCCAGGTGACGCAATCAAGGCGACCGTTTACATCGTCCTCAAGGAGTAGCTGGTAAGCGAGGTGCAAATGGGAGAAGTGGAGGCACTAGACAAGAGGCCTAAGACCAACGCTCGAAAGGAGCATGAAGTGCAAAAGCCGCAGGTGTATCCCAGCCGAACAGCCGCAACCCTGGTCCTATTGGCATTTCTATCGTTCTTCTCCGCCGGTTTCGCGCAAACCAAGGTGACGTTTTGGACATGGGTTGGATTGGAGCCGGCCGTCGAGCAGTTTGAAGCCGCTCATCCCGACATCGACGTAGAACTGGTCACCTTCGGCCCCTGGGATCTGCACGACAAGCTGCTCACGGCGCTTGCCGCGGGTTCCGGCGCGCCTGACGTGGCCCAGCTGGTGACCAGGCGCTTCGATGCGTACCGCGATACGGGCCAACTGGTCGACTTGGCGCCATACCTCGACGAGGAGTACATGTCTCAGGTTCCCGCCTCAATTTGGCCAGCGGTGAGTAGCGGAGACGGGATCTACGGCGTGCCCACCGACTACGGGCCGGGCGTAATCTGGTACCGCAAAGACGTGTTCGAGGAGTACGGAATCGAAGCTCCAATCAGCACCTGGGAGGAGTTCATCGAAGCCGGCAAGATCGTAAGAGAAGAGAGTAACGGCGAGCAATACATGATGCCGCTGTACATCCCGTCAGGACAGTGGGGCGTTGCGAGCTTCGTCCAGTTCCTCCAATCGGCCGGCGGGAACCTCTACGACGAGTCCGGCAACCTCATTCGAGACAACGCTCAGCTAGAAGAGATGTTGAGCTGGTACCACGACCTGGTCTTCGAGCACGACATTGCCTACCCGGTCCCGTGGTTCACGCCGTCCTTCTGGTCGTTGCTCGAGAGTGGTCGCTTCGTAACACTTCCCGCCAACACATCTGAGGGACGCAACATCCAGCAGTTCGCACCCGACCAGGCCGGTGACTGGGGTGTCATGCCGTGGCCCCGCTGGTCGGATGATGCTCCGGCGTACACCGGCATCTGGGGTGGCAACGTGCTCGCGGTTCCCGAGCAGAGCCAGAATCCGGAAGCCGCGATCGCCTTCGCCAAGTGGCTTACGGGTACCGTGGAAGGTCAGGTCGCGTACTTCGAGTACGTGGGTGGCATGCCCGTCTATGCGCCGGCGCTCCAGACCGAACGCCTAAGCGCGCCCGAGCCGTTCTTCGATGGTGCCGTTATCACCGAGAACATCCTGGACTCACCCACCTGGAACTGGTATTCAGAGGCTGAGACCACCGTCATCCTCGGTGAGCAGATCGACGCCTTGTTCGAGAACCAGGTGACGGTCGAGGAAGCGATCGAACGCTTCGAGCAAGACGTCGAACAGCGCCTAGGCCGCTGACGACCGCATGAGTTTGCTGGGGGTCAGCTAGCTGACCCCCAGCTTCACGCCCTGGGAACGAGTATTTGATGCGAACACCTGGAGCCTCTCCAGCAACTCCCTATCTGTTCTTGCTGCCATTCTTTGTGGCGTTCGCGGCGTTCTGGATCATCCCGATCATTGCCTCGTTCGCCTTCTCCTTCACGAGTTGGAGTGGGCTGACCGAGGCTGAATTTGTTGGCTTGGCCAACTATCGGCAACTCCTTGGAGACCGGACATTCTGGACGGCGATGGGCAATACCTTCCTCTACGTGTTCGTCTACAACGCCATCATGTTGCCGTTGGCGACTATCATCGCCTTGGTACTCGACTCCGGCTTCAAACGCTTGGCGCCAACTTTCAGGACCGCCTATTTCATTCCGGTAACAGTGTCGCTGGTGGTCGTGGCACTCGTGTTCGACCTACTCTTCAACCGTGAGTTCGGCCCTGTCAACGCGGTGCTAGGGATGCTAGGGGTTGACGCCAATCCGAACTGGCTCAATAGCTCGACATATGCACCCTGGACGATTGTGATCATGCGTGTCTGGCGGGCTACTGGCTACTACTCGGCCTTCATCTTCGCTGGTCTGCAGAGCATCCCTCGCGACCTGCTCGAAGCCGCGCGCATCGACGGCGCCAACGAACTTCGGGTCGTCTGGCACGTCATTCTCCCCCTACTTCGTCCGATCATGCTGTTCGTTCTAGTCATGTCTAGCATCTGGTCGTTCCAACTGTTCGACGAGCCGTGGATCCTCTTCCAGGGCGGGCCCGGAACCTCTACCCTCACGGTGCTCCAATACCTCTATCAGAACACCTTCCTGTTCTCGAAGATCGGCTACGGAGCGGCGATCTCGTATGTCCTGACGATCGTCATCATTGGCTTCTCGCTCTTCCAGTTTCGCGTGTTGGATCGTCGCTGATGGATACCGGCCTGCCCCCCAAGGCAACGCGCGGTACAACAGTAACGCCGCGCCCGGCCCGCAAGAGGCCCAGGTTCAAGCCGGGGCAGGTGATCGTGTTGATGCTGTTGCTCCTGTTTGCAGCGATCACTCTTGCGCCCCTCTATTGGATGGTTGTCTCCTCCCTCAAGCCACAGAGTGAGATCTTCTCACTGAACACGACCTGGCTGCCCGAGCAACCGACCCTCGGCAACTACGTCGGGCTCTTCCAGGAGACGAACTTCGGGCGGTGGCTTTTCAACAGCATTCTGGTCACAGCGCTCTCGACTCTACTAGGCATCTTCCTAGCCTCGATGGCAGGATTCTCGTTCGCCAAGTACGAGTTCAGGGCGAAGAGACTGCTGTTTTGGATAGCCCTGGGCTCGGTCAGCATTCCGCAGATCGTCACGATTATCCCCATCTTCAATTGGTTCTCCCGTATGGGCCTAACAGACACATATTTCGTGCTGGCGGTTCCTCCGGCCATTAATGTCTTCGCCGTCTTCCTGCTACGGCAGTACATCTCCAGCCTGCCGGATGAGATCCTCGAGACCGCTCGCATCGACGGCATCAGCGAGTGGGGACTCTACTGGAGAATCGTCGTGCCACTGATCCGACCAGGCATGGGAGCGGCCGCCATCTTTCTTTGGGTAGGCACCTGGAGCGCCTACCTCTGGCCGCTTGTGATGGTCCAATCCAACGAGATGTTTACGCTGCCGCTCGGACTGGCAACAATGTATGCCAATCCGTGGGACCTCGACTACGGGAAGCTGATGGCGGGAGCAGTCGTGTCGACGTTACCGATCACGGTTGCGTTCCTCATCATGCAAGAGCAGTTCATCGCCGGCCTGACTCAAGGAGCCGTCAAAGGCTGAGGAAGGATGTAAGTCGATGCAAGCCTTGGTACTCGAACGACAGGGCGAACTCTCCCTACGCGACATCGCGATCGACGAGCATTTAGGAGATGACGACGTCCGTATCGCGATACATACCGTGGGTATCTGCGGTAGCGACATCCACTATTACCAGCACGGGCGAATCGGTGATTTCGTTGTAGACGAGCCTATGGTTCTCGGTCACGAGGCGGCCGGAACCGTCGTCGAGGTCGGAAGCAACGTGCGTCACCTAACGGTCGGCGACCGCGTGTGCATGGAACCGGGCATCGCAGACCCGATGCACCATTCGTCTCGAGAAGGTGCCTACAACCTCGAGCCGGGCGTTCGCTTCTGGGCCACTCCACCAGTTCACGGGGTGCTACGACCGTTCGTGGTGCACCCGGCGCATCTGACCTTCAAACTGCCAGACATCGTCTCATTCGCCGAGGGGGCGATGGTAGAACCCTTGGCGGTCGGCGTTCACGCCGTGAACAAGGCAGGTGTTCGGCTGGGCGACAGCGTAGTCGTGCTCGGCGCCGGCACCATCGGAGTCCTCATTGGCCTGGCCGCTCGTGCAGCCGGCGCCAGTACGATCCTGATGACCGATATAGATGAGGCTAAGCTCGCCGCCCTGTCAGCCTACGATTTCATCGGAAAGGTCGACGCCAGTTCAGAGAGCGTGAGTCGACGAGTACTCGACGCCACCGACGGACGGGGCGCGACAGTAGTTTTCGAAGCGAGCGGATCTCCAAAGGCTGCCGCCGCTACGCTCAACCTCGTGAGCGCTGCGGGCACCGTAGTCTTTGTCGGCATGCCCCAAACGCCGATCTCGTATGACGTGGTAGCCGCACAGACGAAGGAAGTTCGGGTGGAACATGTCTTCCGCTACGCAAATGTGTTTGACAGAACCGTTAGCTTGCTTGCGAGTGGCCAGGTGAATGTTGTTCCTCTGGTGTCTCGTACCTACAGCTTTCGAGAGTCAGTGGAGGCGTTCGAATACGCGTCTTCGGCGCCCAAGGGCGTGGTGAAGGTACAGGTCGATCTCAACGATCTGCACTCGTCGGACCGAACATGACCGACATACGAACACGGTCCCCGTTGGCGGCACGGGTGACAGCACCCGAGACGTTTTCCGTTGTCCAACAGGCGAGGCCCGAGCCGGGTCCAGGCGAGGTCTTGCTCGAGGTAGCTCGCGCAGGTGTATGTGGAACCGATGTCCACATCGTTGAGGGCAGCTATCCGCTGGCACGCTATCCCTTAGTGCTGGGCCACGAGTTGGCTGGCACGGTGGTTCAGATCGGTGAGGATGTCAGTCAACTCGAGGTTGGCCACCGCGTAACGGTAGACCCGAACGTTCCCTGCATGGCCTGCTCTGAGTGCAGACGCAACGCGTTCAATCATTGCTTGAACATGCGAATCATCGGGGTAAATGTTGACGGCGGGTTCGCCAGCTACCTGGTGGTTCCTGAACGCGCAGTCTTCCCAATCGGCGACGACTTGGGATTCGGCGCCGCCGCACTTCTCGAGCCTTTGGCTTGCGTCATGTGGGGCCTCAAGCGCACAGGGCTTGAACCAGGTGCACGCGCTTTGGTCTTCGGTGCTGGGCCGATGGGATGCCTACTCTTGCAGGCGTTGCGGTTCGCAGGCGCATCCACGATTGCTTCAGTCGATCTGGTTCAGCACCGCCTTCAGACAGCCGCGGCTCTTGGTGCCACCGAAACCGTCCATGCTGAAGACCACATACATCTCAACAGCCTCGCTGAGCTGGGATTCGACCTCGTAGTAGACGCGACGGGCTCGCCTAAAGTACTTCAGGGAACCTTCCGGTTCGCGAGGCCCAATGCCCGCATCTGGGCGTTCGGTGTCGCCCCTGAGGATGCCACCATCGGGGTCTCGCCGTTCGAGCTCTTCCGCAAGGATTTGACGCTTTTCGGTTCGTTCGCGCTCAATCGCACCTTCGATCAGGCTATCGAGCTGTCCTCGGCCCCCGGCTTCGAGCTGGAGTCCTTGATCTCGCATGTGGTGCCGTTGGTGGACTTCGAGAAAGGCATGAAGGTGGCGAGGTATGAGCCCAACAGGATGAAAGTGCAGTTCGACACGACTGCTACTTGACAATGGTCACGGGTGACCTGCCGCTTCACGACACTACCCTTCTCACCCCAGGTCCTCAGCCCCACCCCGGTTCCGAGGCAACACCACCAACGGCCTGCCGGCGCCCAACCCCGACAGCGCGAGCAGCGGCACG
>CAZQVC010000104.1:0-3015 GCA_964596625.1 uncultured bacterium
TCGAGGAACGCGGCGAGCCTGTCGGCTCCCGCCTCCCACTGTTCGCGGTTCCCCTGCAACCACCTCGCGGCCTGCTCCAGCGGCTCCGACTCGAGCCGGCAGGGGCGCCACTGCGCAGTGCGGCCGCGGGATATCAGCCCAGCGCGCTCGAGCACCTTGAGATGCCTCGAGATCGCCGGCAGGCTGATCGAGAACGGCTCGGCCAGCTCCGTCACGGTGGCCTCTCCCTGCGACAGGCGGCTGAGGATGGCGCGCCTGGTGGGGTCGGCGAGGGCCGCGAACGTGCTGCTGAGACTGTCGTTTGTGCTGAGCACCGCACCTCCTTATTTAACGAAGTGGTTAACTATAGGGGCGTAGGCAATGGCTGTCAATACCCCCTGCGATGCGGCGTGCCACGCAGGAGCGTCGTCGGCTTGGACCTAAGGTCTAGCTCAGCTGTGGGCGGTCGCGGTCACTCGCCGGCGGGGACGGCGGCTGCCGGCCCGACCTCGACCCGCTCGGCGTAGTTGGGCGTCAGCACCGTCCAGGTGCGCAGGTTGGCGAGGTCGACGTTGACGCCGGCGTCGCTGATGAACGTGATGCCCCGGCCGTCGATGAGGTCCCAGTTGCCGGTCACGGCGCGGCCCTCCAGGTAGAGCGTGGCGGGGCCGCTGCGGATGGGGATGTAGAGCCTTCCCGCCTCGTCGTTCGGGATCGGCCGCGCCGTGATGTTGCCGATCATCACCGCCTGCATCTCGAGCACCTGGCCGTCGGGCTGCACCGCCGGCGTGCCGTCACGGATCCAACGGTAGCGGCCGGTGAGCTCGTTGAACCGGAACCCGCTGGTGTAGGCGCCGTAGCTGGCCGTGACCTCCTCGACCTCCGGGGCCGCCTCCGACGGCCGGTAGATCGAGTTCGCGACGAGGCGCACGCGCTCGGGCACCAGCCGGGTGACCGCGGTGCGCAGCTCCGGACCGACGCTGTAGAGGTTGTAAGGCGCGGAGCGATCGGAGCTGCGGGCGAAGAGCTGCCCGCTGCTGTAGGCGTTCAGCGTCGGCACCTCGCCGTTGGCGATGGCGATCATCGCGCCGGGCGAGCCGCCGTCGTGCACCAGCACGGACTCCGTGCGCTGGGCGATCTCCACGAAGTAGTCCCGCGCGCTGCGGACCGGCCCGACGCGCACCGGGTCGACCCTGTCGTAGAAGGCCATCAGCCTGGTGAGACCGCCCTCCACCGGCATCTCGACGATCATGCTCGCTTCGGCAAGGCCGCTCTGGGGGTAGCCGTTGACGTTGTCGATGAGCACGGCGAGAGCGCGGTCGCGCTGCTCGCTGAAGCTCGGCCGGGTCGGCGGCTGCGGCGCGCCCGTGCCGGCGCCCACGCCGTCCGGTCCGGCGGCGAGGCCTCGGCCATCGGCGGTGGCGTTCGGATCGATCGGGCCCGTCTGGCCGGCCGTCGAGGCGTTGCCGCCCGCCGCCCGCGGGGACTCGGCCGTCGCCGCGACGTCGGTGGTGCCTGCCTCGTCGCCTGCGGCGGCGGGCGCACCCGGCGTCTGGGCCGGGCCGATGACGTCGGCCCGCATGGTCGGGATCGCGAGCGGGCGCGGGATGGCGACCTGGGCGGTCGGCGCCACGTCGAGCGGCACGGCGGTCCCGACCACGGCGCTGACCGACGGCGGCGCCAGGGGCCGGCGGCCGCTGACGCTGGCGCTGATCCCGTCGGGCGTGAGCCCGACGGACTGGGCGACCTGGGCCTGCGCGGCGGGCGCCTCGAGGGGCACGGCCTGGGCCACCGAGGCGCTCACGCTCGGCGCGGCCAGGCCGACGGACTCTGACACCTGCGCTTGCACCCTCGGCGCCTCAAGCGACACCGAGTCCGCGACCGTCACGGTCGCCTCCGGCACGCTGAGGTCCGTCGCCTGGGCCACCGAGGCCGATGGCGTGACCGCCACCGTGCGAGCCTCCGCGATCTGGGCCTGGGCCTGCGGCTGCGGGATGGTGATCGGCGCGGGGGTCTCCCTCGCCTGCAAGATCACGGGGTCGATCTCGGGGAGCTGCGTGGCTGGGACCTCGGCCAGCGGCAGTGTCGGCGCCTCTACGCTGGCCTCCTGCACCTGGGGCGGCGGCGGGGTCACCTCTGCCTGCTCGACCGGCTGCGGCTCGGGTGTGGCCTGAGCGGCCGGCGGCGCCTCGGGCGCCGGCGGCTGCACGGTCTGGGGCTGCTCGACGGGCGCGGCCGCCTGCTCCTGGGGCGCCGTCAGCTGCTGGGGATCCCCGACCTCGGCCGACTCGACCTGCGGCTCCGGGGTCTGCATGGCGGCCTCCTCGACCGTGGCCGCGTTGGTGGTCTCCTCGGCGAACGCCGGGGTGCCGACGTCGATGACGATGAACGACGGCAGCGGCTCGGGCCGTGGCCGCGAGACGAGGAAGATGATCAACAGCAGCGCAGCCAGGTGCAACACCAGCGACAGCAGCGCCGCGCGGCGCTTGTCGGGGTCGCGGAACAGGCTGGTGGAGCGCAGCGAGGTCAAGGCTTACCCCTCAGCCTCCCGTCGCGATCGCGATGCGCTCGGCGCCGGCCTGCCGGATGAAGTCCATCACCCGCACGGCCTGGCCGTGCGGCACGCCCTGGTCGGCGCGCAGCACGACGGTCGTCTGGCCGGACTCGGCCAGGGCCTGCCGCACCAACGCCGGCAGCTCCGCCTCGCTGACCTGGGCTCCGCCGAAGAACACCTCGCCGAGCCCGTTGATCGTGACCGTCGGCTGGTTGCTCGGCGACGCGACGCTGGTCTGGGCCTCGGGCAGGTCGACGGGCAGCCCCGACTCGACGGTGATGAAGGTCGTGGTGAGCATGAAGAAGATGATCAGCAGGAAGACGACGTCGACCATCGGCGTGAGGTCGATGGTGGCGTTGGCTGCGAGCGATCTTCGGCGTTGGGTGCGGTTGAGCATGACTAGGCCTGCGAAGCTCCACGGACGTCGGGCTTGACGCGCGTCCCGCGCTCGTCCTCGCGGTCGCGGTCGTGCTCGCGCTCGG
>CAZQVC010000104.1:3115-8008 GCA_964596625.1 uncultured bacterium
GGCACCTCGACGCGCTCGGGGGCTGCGGCTCGCTGCTCGGCGCGCCCCTCGCGCCGGGCGCCGCCGTCCTCCCGGCGGCTGGCCACGGCCTGGGCGATGTTGCCCATCAGCTCTTCCCTGCGCCTGTCGATGTCGACGAGGATCGCCTCGACCCGGCTGGCGAGGTACGACTGCCCCATGATCACGGGGATCGCGACGATCAGGCCGGCCGCCGTGGTGATGAGCGCCTGGCCCACGCCGTTGGCGACGACCGAAGGGTCACCGGTGCCGAGCCGCGAGATCTCGCCGAACGCGATGATCATCCCGGTGACCGTGCCGAGGAGGCCGAGCATCGGCGCGACCTGGGCGATGGTGGCGAGGGGGCGAAGGCCGCGGGTGAGCTTCTGCTCCTCCTGGATCGAGGCCTCCTGGAAGGCCGCCTCGACAGCCTGCCTGCCGTACGGCAGCTTGAGCAAGGCGGCGCCGAGCACGCGCGCCACCGGCCCGCCGTGCTCCTCGCACGCCGCGAGCGCCAGCTCCAGATCGCGTTCACGGACGGCTGCGTTGACCCTGGTCATGAGCTCGGCGTTGTCGGTCCGCTCGTTGCGCAGCTTGAAATAACGCAGGAAGAAGATGTAAACCGCGTACAGCGAGACCAGGATAATCGCGACCAGAACGGGTCCACCGCTAGCCAACATGTTCATCGATACAACTCCCTAGACGATCTGTGGTCAATCTATGAACCCGGACGTGAGCGCTAGTGAGATGGAATGAAAGTGAGAAGTATTTAACGTCAACCGGTAGTGCGCATGCCGGCTGAGACGCCGATCAGAGACACCAACACAGCGTACTCCAGAGCGGCGTGATCGGGCGAGTCCTCACGTGACGCCCGTAGCCGACGCAGAAGCTCCACTTGCAGGTGGCTGATCGGGTCGATGTAGGGGTTGCGCAGCGCGATCGAGCGCGCCAACACCTGGTCCTCGGCCAGGAGCGGCTGACCCGTGGCGCGCTCGACCTGCGCCACCGACAGGTCGAACTCCTCCCTGATGAGCGCGCCGAAGCGCTCGCGCTGCGGCTCGGGCACCAGCGTGAGGTAGCTGTCGAAGACGTACATGTCGGCCTTGGCCAGGCTCATCTGGGCGAAGTCGACGACGGCCTGGAAGAACGGCCACTCGCGGTACATCCGCGCGCTGAGCTCGCCGTCGAGGGCTGCCAGGCCGCTGCCGATGCCGTACCAACCGGGCAGGTTGGCCCTGCACTGCGTCCAGGCGAACACCCACGGTATGGCCCTGAGGTCGTCGACCGCCAGGCTGCCCTTCTTGCGCCGCGCTGGGCGCGAGCCGACGTTCAGGCGGCTGATCTCCTCGATCGGCGTGACCGCCGTGAAGAACTCGATGAAGTCGTCGTTGGCGAGGAGCTCGCGGTACCGCTCCCGGCCGGCCTCGGCCGCGACGCGCAGCGCCTCCCTGAACGGCTCGGGCAGCTCCTGGAGCTCCTTGGCGTCGCGCGCCGAGGAGAGGATGAACGCGTGCACCACCTGCTCGAGGTGGCGGTGCGCGAGGTCGGGGTCGGCGTAGCGGTCGGCCAGGGCCTCGCCCTGCTCGGTGATGCGCATGCGGCCGCCGAGGCTGCCTGGCGGCTGGGCGAGGATGGCCTGGCCGGCCGGCCCTCCGCCACGGCCGATGCTCGTCCCGCGGCCGTGGAACAGGCGCAGGGAGACCCCGGCCTCGCGGGCCACCGCCGCCAACCGCTCCTGAGCCTCGTAGAGCGCCCAGTTGGCCGACAGGAAGCCGACGTCCTTGTTCGAGTCCGAGTAGCCGATCATCACCTCCTGGACGCCCCGGGCCTCGACATGGCGTCGATAGACCGGTATGTCCAGCAGTTGCTCGAGCACCTTCGGCGCGCGCCCGAGGTCCTCCAGCGTCTCGAACAGCGGGGTGGCGTCGATCGCGGTGAGCCCCGCCTCCTTGGCCAGCAGCAGCGCCTCGAGGACGTCCGAGGCGGCGTTCGAGAAGCTCACGATGGTGCTGCCGATGGCCTGCTCGCCGTAACGCTCCTTGGCCCAGCGCAGCACGCGCAGGAACTCGAGAGCCCTGGTCGCCTCGTCGTCGACCGCGGCGTCGAACGGCACCAGCGGACGCGGCGACTCGAGCAGCTCGGCCAGCAGGGCGACGCGCTCCTCTTCGGGAGCCGACGCGTAGTCGTCGTGCACCTTGGCGTAGGCCAACAGCGCCGCCAGCGCGCGCTCGTGGACGGTGGAGTGCTCCCGCAGGTCGAGGGGGGCCAGCACGAAGCCGAAGGCGCTGGCGCGGAAGCGCGCCGGTCGCACGAACGCCTGGGCCAGCCGCGCGCCGCGCGCGTCGTCGAGCGTCGTCTCGACCAGCTGCAGGTCGGCGACGTAGCCCTCCGGCCCGCCGGGGTAGGCGCCCTCGCCGCCGAGCTCGCGGCGCAGCGCCCTGTGCATGTGCTCGAGCTTGCGCCGGTACGGCTCCTCGGGGAAGCGCGCGGTCTCGCCGTAGCGCTCGTCGAGCGCCGCGAGGTCCTCCCGGAAGGCGGTGCTGAGCGCGATGCGGTCCTCGTGCTGCGAGAGGCGCTGCACCAGCCCGTCGAGGTCGGCGAGGTAGCGCTCCAACGCCACCTCGCTCTGCAGCCGGTAGGCCTCCCTGGTCGACTCGGGGCTGACGAACGGGTTGCCGTCGCGGTCGCCGCCGATCCAGGAGCGGAAGCGCACGACGGCCGGCAGCTGCGGGGTGCCCGCCTGCGGCGCGCCGTAGTACGTCTCGAGCGCCTCGTCGAGGTCGCGCATGAGGCGCGGCACGGCGTCGAGCAGCGAGCGCGTGTAGTAGTAGAGCGCGCTCTTAACCTCGTCGATGACGGTGGGCCGCTCGTCGTTGGCCTCGCGCGTGAGCCACAGCGCGCTGATCTCCGCCCTGATCTCGTTGACCAGCGCCCTGCCCTGCTGGACGGCCAGCTCGCGCTCGCCCAGGGTGCGCAGCGCAGCCGCTATGCGCTCGAGCTTGAGCCTCACGGTGTAACGCTTGACCTCGGTCGGATGCGCCGTGAGCGTCAGCTGCACGTCGAGGCCCTCGATGAACGAGCGCGCCTCCGCCTCCGTCCAGCCCTGGTCGCGCAGGCCCTTCACCGCGGCGGCGATCGTCTCGCTGCGCGGGCTCTCCGGGGTGGCGGCGGCCTCCCGCGAGCGGTTGACGCGCACGCGGTGGATCTCCTCGGCTACGTTGACCAGCTGGAAGTAGACCGTGAAGGCCCGCAGCAGCTTCTCCGCCTCGCCCAGCTCGAGGCCGCCGAGCAGCTCCATCAGCTCCCCGCGCTGAGCCTCGCCGCTCGAGCCGTCGGTGTTGCGGATCGACTTGGTCAGCCCCCTCACGCGCTCCACCAGCTCGAACAGCCGCTCGCCCTCGAGCTCGCGCAGCACGTCGCCCAGCGCGGTGCCGAGGAAATCGACGTCGGCGCTCAGCTGGTCGAACGTCGCGGCCCGCTCCTGGGCCGTGGTCGGCTGCGGCTCGCGCCGCGCCCGCCGGCTCACGGGGTCACGGCCGAATCGGCCCGCTCGGCGGCGACGTCCGCTTCCGGCTCGCGCGTCGCCACGCGCTGCCAGATGCGCTCGATGCTCAACGCCTTGGCGCCGCTGAGCTCCAGCGCCACCGCGCACACCGTGGCCGGCCCGGTCGCGGGGCGGTAGCGCCGAGGGATCTTGCGCACCAGGCGCTCGTATACCTCCTCGTAGCGCATGCCGATCGAAGAGGACTGCACACCGGTCATGCCGACGTCGGAGATGTAGGCGGTGCCGCGGTAGACGGTCTCGTCGGCCGTCTGCACGTGCGTGTGCGTGCCGAGCAGGGCGGCCACGCGGCCGGCGAGGTGGTGGAGCATGACCTTCTTCTCGCTGGTGGCCTCGGCGTGGAAGTCGACGACCACGGGCACGCCGGCGGGCAGCGCCTCGAGCGCGTCGTCGACGGCCCTGAACGGGTCGTCCATGGGGTCCATGAAGATGCGCCCCATGACCTGCACGACCGCGACGCGGCCCCCTCCGGCCTCGAAGACGCCGGCGCCGAGACCCGGTGTGCCGGCAGGGTAGTTGGCCGGGCGCAGCAGCCGCGGGGTCTCCTCCACCAGCTCCAGGGCCTCGGCCTGGTCGAAGCCGTGGTTGCCGAGCGTGACGACGTCGGCGCCGGCGTTCGTGAGCTGCTCGAAGTGGCGCCTGGTGATCCCGAAACCGCCGGCGGCGTTCTCGCCGTTGACGATGGCTAGGTCGTAGCGGTCACGGACCTCACGCAGGTAGGCGCAGGCCGCCTGCAACCCCGGCGTCCCGAACACGTCACCGATGAACAGCACCTTCATCGCCGGACACGATAACAGCACCGCCAGGCGGGCCATCCCCGCGTGGGAGGCGGCGCCGCGCGCCGTGCTAGATTTGCGGCCAGCATGCAGTTCGACGACGTCGACCAGCAGATCCTCGACATCCTCCGGCAGGACGGCCGCGCGTCTCACGCGAGCATCGCCAAGGCCGTGGGCCTCTCGGCGCCGGCGGTCGGGGAGCGGGTGCGCAAGCTCGAGGTGGCCGGCGTCATCACCGGCTACCGGGCCGTCGTCGACCCCGCCGCGGTCGGCCTGCAGATCACAGCCTTCATCATGGTCACGCCGCAGCCGCGGCAGCCGGCTCACCTGCTGGTCGAGCGTCTCGAGGAGCAACCCGAGATCGAGGCGCTCTACGCCGTCGCCGGCAAGCAGTCGTTCATGGCCCTGGCGCGGACCCCCTCGACGGCCGCGCTCGACCGCCTCCTCGACCGCATCTTCATGCTCAAGGGCGTCGAGGGCACCGAGACGATAATGGTGCTGCGCACGGCCTTCGAGCGCCCCGCGTACCTCCCCTTCGACGGCCCCTCGTGAGCCCCC
>CAZQVC010000105.1:0-7969 GCA_964596625.1 uncultured bacterium
CGAGGCCGACCTCATCGGTCCGGACCCGGACATAGCCGCAGAGTTCGAGGCCAGCGTCATGCGCACTCAACGTGACGACAACAGGTGACGCTGCTAATCGACTCACACGTCCTGATCTGGATGCTCTACGAACCAACCAAGATCGGAACGGCGGCCGCCGACAGCATCCATGCGGCACGGCGTGTGGCCATCTCCGTCGTCAGTTTCTGGGAATTGGCGCTAAAGCACTTGAAAGGGAAGCTCCCATATGCGCCCGAGGAACTGGTACGCGGCGCAAACGTACTCAACCTCGCGATACTAGAGCTGCGTAGTGAACACGTTCCTCGGCTGGCAGACGTCAACCTCACGCACTCCGACCCGTTCGACCGGATGCTGGTGGCGCAGGCCCTGGCAGAGAACGCGACCCTCATGACTGCCGATCGGAACCTCCTGGAGTCGGGATACGAGACGCTGGCAGCGAGATAGTCAGGAGCTGAGACCAGAGCCGCCGGTCAAGTACAGGCTGTCGCCATCACTACAGCTTCACCAGGCTCCAAGCCTTGCTGATCGCCTCGCGCAACGAGCGCATGTGCCTGGCCGCCGCCTCGGCTGCGGCCTCCGGGTCCCGAGCGGCGACCGCCTGGTAGATCGCCTCGTGCTCGAGGATCGAGCGTTCGCTCCGGCCGGGGATGAGGATCGAGCGGAGCTGCAGCCGCGACATGCGCAGCCTGAGCGTGGCGATGAGCTCAGGCATCGTCCGGTTGCCCGATGCCTCGTGAATGAGGTGATGGAAGCGGACGTTGGTGGCGGAGTAGTCGGGGTACTCCTCGGCGGACAGCGCCTCGCGCATGGCCGCGATCAGCCCGCCCAACCGCTGGATCTGCTCGTCGCTCACGTTCTCGGCTGCCAGCCGGGTGACAGCCGCCTCCAGCGCTTCGCGGGCGACCAGGATGTCGACGGCGTCGTCGAGGTCCAATGTCGCCACGCTCGCTCCGCGGTTGGGCTCGAGCTTGACGAGCCCGTCGGCAGCGAGCCTGTCCAGGGCGGTGCGCACGTTGTGCCGGCTGAGGCCGAGCGACTGCGCCAACTGCGCTTCGATGAGCCTCTGCGACGGGTGGTACTCGCCGTCGATGATCTTCCGGCGCACGGTCTCGTAGGCGGAGTCCGACGGGGACACCGTGGCGTTCTCGGCGGCGGGCCCGGCCCCGCCGCCGCTGCCGGAAACCTCGGCCTCTCTCGTCTTGCGTTCCGTTTTGCGTTCCTTAGTAACCGTCCGTGCCATGAGCGCCTTCGATTCTGACACCGCGCTGCTCCGCGTTGGCCGGGCCGCCTTGCGTAGCCTCTAGCGAGGCGGCGGCCGAGCCACCGAGGTCCGTCGCGCTCTTGGCGACAACTTGGGCCGGCGCGGTGAAGCGGAAGCGCCACAGGAGCATGCCTGCGAGCACGACCAGCCCGATGATATCGGTTAGCAATCCGCCGTCGATCAGGAGAGCAGAGGTTGCCAGGAGAAGCAGCCTGGCGGGCCACGGCAGGCGGCCGTTCATCCAGTTCATGACTGCCGAGGTGATGAGCCAGACGCCAAGAGCCGCGGTGATCGAGGAGCGGATCACCTCGGTCGTGGAGCCGTCGAGCAGCAAAGCCGGGTTGAGCGCGAAGAAGAACGGCACGATGAACGACGGGATGGCCATCTTGAACGACGTCCAACCGGTCTGGTTGAAGTCGCTGCCGGCTATCGACGCCGCCGCATACGAGGCCAACGCCACCGGCGGTGTGATGGCTGCCAGCACGCCGAAGTAGAAGAAGAAGAAGTGGGCGGAGACGGGCTCCAGGCCCATGGTCACCAGCGCCGGCCCCACCAGCGCTGCCAGGAGGATGTACACCACGGTGGTGGGCATGCCCATGCCGAGGATCAGCGACGAGACCATCACGAGCAGCAACAGGACGATGACGTAGCCGCCCGAGAGGTCGACCAGCGCCGAGGCGAGCTGTGCTCCGAGGCCGGTTAGCTGCACGACCCCCACAACGATGCCGGCGCCGGCGGTGACGGCGCAGAGTATGCCGGCTGCCTCGGCACCCTGCTTGAGGACCTCCCAGACGTCCTTGAGCTTGACCCGCTTTAGCAGGGTAAGGGCCGCGGCAGCGATCACGCCGACGAACGCGGCCCGCGTGGCGGTGTAGCCCATCACCAACATCGCGTAGACCAGACCGATGAGGACGAGGAAGACCCAGCCCTCCTTCAAGGTCTGCAGGAAGCGAGGCATCTCCGCCCTGGTGAGGCCCCGAAGACCTTCGGAGCGGGCGTAGAGGTCGATGGAGAAGCCGGCCGCGAGGAAGTAGAGGACCGCAGGGATCACGGCCGCGGCGGCCACTTGTAGGTACGGGATGCCGAGGTAGTCGGCCATGAGGAACGCCGCGGCGCCCATGATCGGCGGCATGATCTGACCGCCGGTGGAGGCCACCGACTCGATCGCGCCGGCCACGTGCGGCTTGTAGCCGCCGCGCTTCATGGCCGGGATCGTCACGCTGCCGGTGGTGGCGACGTTGCCGGCAGCACTGCCGGAGATCGTCCCGACCAGCGCGCTCGACACGACGGAGACCTTGCCTAGGCCGCCGGTGAAGCGGCCGGCTATCGACTGCGCGAACCGCACCAGGAAGTCCGCGGCGCCCGACACCTGCAGGAGGGCGCCGAAGACGATGAACAAGATCACATAGCGGACCATCACCGCGAGTGGGATGCCGTAGATACCGGAGTAGGAGAGCGCCAGTTGCCGCGCGGTGCGCTCGAGGCTGTAGCCGCGGTGGAGCAGCGGGCCTGGCATCTGCCGGCCGAACAGCGCGTAGAGGATGAACAAGAGACATACGATCGTGAGCGGCCAGCCGACGGCCCTGCGAACGCCCTCGAGGACCAACACCAGCAGGATGAGCGCCATCACGTTGTCGACCGGGGTGAAGGCTCCCTGCCGGAAGATGATCTTGGCGTAGTTGACGACTATGTACAGGCCGGCGATGGCTGAGCCGACGACCAGCACGAGGTCGGTGACGCGGCCGAGCAAGGCCACCGGCTTGGCGACCTTGCTCTCGTCACGGACGATCGGCTTCTTGAGGAACAGCCCGACCATCACCAGCGTCAGCGTGATGGGCAGCTGCTGCTCGATGGGCAAGAGATAGAGGGGCTGGGCGACGACGACGAACAGCATCGCCGCCACCCAGCAGAGGTCTCCCAGGGTGCTACGTGTGGAGCGGGTCGCTACCACGCACCGACTTCCTGGGCGTAGCGGATGACGCCCGGGTGCATCGTGAGGTCGAGCTCGGCGGCCTGCGCCTCACTGAGCAGTGCGGCCTGGTCACCCGAGGGGTGGGCGGCCTTGAGCGCAGGGATGTTCTCGAAGACGGTCTTCACCATCTGGTAGACGGTCTCCTCGTCGAGCCCTGGCTGGATGTAGATGATCGAACGCACCATGATGGCGTCGCTCTCCTCGTCGAGCTCGTTGTAGGTGTTCGCCGGGATGGTGGAGGCCACCAGCGGGAAGCCGGGGGAGTCGGCCAGGCGCTCGGAGTCGAAGCTCAGGATCTTGATGGGCATGCGCACCGCCAGCGACTCGACGGCGGGGAACGGCTGCCCGCCGACCATGACGGCGGCGTCGAGCGAGCCGTCGGCGATGGCGTCGGCCGACTCCTGCCAGCCCATGAAGACCGGCGTGTACGCCCCCTCGGCCACGCCCTGGCTCTCGAGCAGGCGCTGCCCGATGACGTTGCCGGACGAGCCGGGCGCACCCAACGACACACGCTTGCCCGCCAGGTCGGAGACGCTCTCCAGGCCGGAGCTGGCGGGGGCGACGATCAGGGCGTAGCTGGCGTTCATAGTCCAGCCGCCTTCCAACTCGATGGGGTTGGCGAACGGCTCGTTGCCCTGACCGGCGTCCCAGGCGATGTTCTCGTTGGCGATGCCCAACTCGATCTCGCCGCCGGCGAGCATGTTCACGTTGGCCACACCGCCGCCGGTCTCCTGAGCGCTGAAGCGGATGCCGTCGATGTTGCGGTTCCACAGGTCGGCCATCGCCACGCCTAGCGGGTAGTAGGCGCCCGCTGGCGAGGCCGTGCCGATGGACACGAAGTCGGGTGCTTGGGCTGTGGCGGGGCTCGCGAGCATGGTTGCTGCGAACAGGGATAGTGCGGCGAGCCGCGCGATACGACGGAAGGTCTTCATGGTTCCCTCCTCCAGTTTTGGATGCTCCAACAGTATTGGTCCGCGGCCAGATTGTCAACAATCTTATCGACTAGTTGATTGACACTATTTTCAGCGGTTGCTACCATCCGAGGTCAAGACGCCACATGGTAGTAGCGGGCAGGGCATCTCGCCGTGCCACTTGTCGCGACGACCGGGGCGCAAAGGGAGCGAGATGGGATCACCGCGCATCGCCCTGCTCGGGCTCGGGGAGGCGGGCTCGCTGATAGCAGCGGACCTGGCCGCCGCCGGCGCGTCGGTGGTCGCCTACGACCCGCAACCCAAGGCGGTCCCAGCCGGCGTGTCGAGCGCAGCTTCGGAGGCCGAGGCGGCTGACCGCGCCGAGGTCGTCATGAGCGTCAACTGGTCGTGGGCCTCCAAGGATGCCGCCAGCGCAGCCTTGCCGGGCCTGGCGAACGGGGCGGTGTACGCGGAGCTGAACACCAGCAGTCCGGCCCTCAAACGCGAGGTCGCCGACGTCGTGGAGCCGAGCGGGGCGCTGTTCGCCGACGTCGCGCTCCTGTCGAACGTGCCGGGCAAGGGCTTGCGCACCCCGATGCTCGCGGCCGGCCCGGGCGCGCGGCGCTTCGCCGAGCTGCTCACCCCGCTGGGCGCGCAAGTCGATGTGCTGCCGGGCGAGATCGGCGAGGCGGCCGGCCGCAAGCTCCTGCGCAGCGTGTTCATGAAGGGCTTCGGCGCGGTCGTCGTGGAAGCGCTGGAGGCGGCGCGGCTGGCCGGCCTCGAGGAGTGGTTGGAGCCTCAGATCCAAGACGTGCTGAAGCTGCCGGGCGAGGCGCGCCGCTTCGACGAGGGCACGCGCCTGCACGCGCAGCGCAGGCTCCACGAGATGGAGGCCGCGCTCGAGCTGCTCCGGGAGCTCGGCGCCCCCACGGCGGTAACCGAGGCGACCGTGGCGAACCTCAGGCGCCTGAACGACGAACTCCACGACCCAGCCAGGAACCAAGAGAGGACGAAATGAGCGACCATTCGACCACTGCAACGCCCTCGAGCGCAGCCCGCGACCTGG
This sequence comes from uncultured bacterium, assembly GCA_964596625.1. Lineage (GTDB taxonomy): Bacteria > Deinococcota > Deinococci > Deinococcales > Trueperaceae > DASRWD01. Next base: position 5,232 of record CAZQVC010000105.1, read on the forward strand.
TGCGCGGCGCGTACGACCTGCACGTCCACAGCGGGCCAGACACCATGCCGCGCATCGCCAGCGACCTGCAGATCGCCCGCGACTTCGCCGAGCACGGCCTCAAGGGCTACGTGATCAAGTCCCACTACACCCACACAGCGGGGCGGGCGGCTCTGGCCCGCGAAGCCGTCCCCGGCGTGAACGTCCTCGGCGCGATCACCCTCAACTCGGCCGTCGGCGGCATGAACGCGCTGGCCGTGGAGCTGGCGGCGCGCGAGGGCATCAAGTACGTCTGGTTCCCCACCGTCGACGCGGAGAACGAGCCGGCCGGCAGGCAGACCCCGGAGCCGGGCGCCAAGCTGCCGTTCTGGGCCAAGATGCAGCACGACCTGCGCGCCGAGGGCGTGATCAGCGAGCCGGTGCCGGTGGTCGACGACGCCGGAACGGTCCTGCCGGAGGTACGCCAGGTGCTGCGCTCGATCGCCCGGCACGACCTCGTGCTGGCCACCGGCCACCTCGGGCGCGACGAGATCTTCGCGGTCGTCGAGGCCGCCGTCGCCGAGGGCGTCAAGCGCATCGTCGTGACGCACCCGGAGTTCCCCTCGCAGAACCTTGGCGCCGAGGACCAAGGCGCCCTCGCCGAGATGGGCGCGCTGCTCGAGCGCTGCTTCACCACGCCCCACAGCGGCAAGACCGCGTGGGAGACCGTCTTCGCCAACATCCGCGCCACGGGCTACCAGCACTCCCTCATCACCAGCGACCTCGGCCAGCCCAACAACCCGCCGGTGCACGACGGCATCACGCTCTTCGCCGACCGGCTGCTCGACGCCGGCTTCAGCCGCGACGAGGTCCACCGCATGGTCGTCGAGAACTCGAACCGCCTGGTGGGTGACGACTGATGGCGCGCAAGCTGCTGGTCGTCGGCGCGCACTCCGCCGACTTCGTCTGGCGTTCGGCTGGCACCATCGCGGTCACGACCTCTCAGGGTGGGGACGCCCTGGTCGTCGCGCTGTCCTACGGGGAGCGCGGCGAGTCGGGCGAGCTCTGGAAGGAGGAGGGCCAGACGGTGGAGAACGTCAAGCGCATCCGCCACGAGCAGGCCGAGCAGGCCGCAGCGGCCGTTGGCGCCCGGTTCCTCTGCCTCGACCTCGGCGACTACCCGCTGGTGGTGGACGGCGAGGGGCTCGAGCGCCTCATCGGCGTCTTCCGCGACGAGGCTCCCGACGTCGTGCTGACCCACACCGCCGTCGACCCGTTCAACCCCGACCACCCCGTGGCGTTCGAGGCCGTGCAGCGCGCTCGCTTGCTCTCCTCGGGAGCCGGCGTGGAGAGCGCCTTCAAGCGCATCGACCCACCGGAGTTCTTCCTCTTCGAGCCTCACCAGCCGGAGCTCTGCAAGTTCGAGCCGAACACGTTCGTCGACATCACCAAGGTGTTCGACAAGAAGGTCGCGGCGATGTCCGCCATGGGCGCCCAGAGCTACCTGAAGGACTACTACACCGAGCTGGCCGACCGGCGCGGCAACCACGCCAGGCGCGTGTCAGGCAAGAAGCACGTCAAGCAAGCCGAGGCTTTGCAACGCATGCTGCCCGTGGTCGTGGAGAGCGTATGAGCGGGCATAGCCCTGCAGACCGCCAGCCGTCGGGCGCCGAGGATCCCGGTCTCGAGCTGTCCGGCCCGATCGGCGAGCTCGCGCAGTTCGGCGTGGCCACCGTCTACGAGGCCGCCGGCCGCCGTGGGCTCATCGACATCCCCCTCACCCGCCTTACGCCCGGCGGCGCCGTCTCCGGGCCCGCGCTCCCCGTGCTCTGCGGCCAGGACGACAACCTCATGGTCCATGCGGCCATCGAGCAGATCCAGCGTGGTGACGTGGTCGTGCTGACCATGCCGGAGCCCGCCCCCGTGGCGCTGGTCGGCGACTTGCTCGTCACGCAGATGAAGCTCAAGGGCGCAGCAGCTCTGCTGGTGGACGCCTCGGTGCGCGACGTCGACGACCTCGCGAAGCTCGGGCTGCCGGTGTGGACGCGCTTCGTGCGCGTGCGGGGGGCCGGCAAGGAGCGCGTCGGCACGGTGGGCGAGCCGGTGACCGTGGGCGGCGCCGAGGTCCGCCGCGGCGACGCGCTCGTTCTCGACAGCGACGGCGCGGTCGTCGTGGCTCGCGAGCGGGTGACCGAGGTGCTCGAGAAGGCCCGCGCGCGCCTCGCCAAGGAGAACGACATGCGCGCCAGGTTCGAGGCCGGCGAGATCTCCTACGACATCCACGGGCTCAGGCAGGTCGTCGAAGGCGGGCGGTAAGGCCCGCTCAGCGCTCCTCTAGCAGCCCTCGCGCCCTCGCCTGCTCGAACTCGTCCGCCGCGCTGGACGCCGGGAGGTCCAACGCGACCCTCACCTGTTCGCGCGCCTCCTCGTCGCGGCCCAGCCCGAACAGCACCCTGGCGTACTCGACGCGCAGGTTGACCTGGCGCGGCGCCGCGGCGACTCCCCGCTCGATGAGCGGCAGCACCTGGGCTCGGTCGGCTCCGAACAGCCAGCCGGCGCCGATCTCGGTGAGCGCGAAGTGCCACGCCGCGTAGGCGACCAGGGCGTCGGCGTTGCCCGGCTCGAGCTCGAGGGTCCGCTCGAACAGCTCGCGCAGCTCGCCGGGCAGGCGGGCGTTGGCCAGCGCCCCGCGGTGTAGGCCTCCCTCCCCCTTGGCGCGGGCGAGCGCCATGGTGGCAGCGGCCGCCTGCGGGCCGGACGGCTCGAGCTCCAGTGCCCGG
>CAZQVC010000106.1:0-7750 GCA_964596625.1 uncultured bacterium
TGAAGAACACGGGGAAGAGAATTTTTGCGATTCTGATTGCAGTTGGTGTGACCAGTCTGCCCCTTTTGGCGTCTGCCGGTCTGTTCTGGTCACAGCGCTAGATAAGAAGTAAGTATTGTAAGAGCCGCCCACTGGGCGGCTTTTTTCATGCATTGTTGGCAATTGCCTAGCGGTTAACTGGCGAGTTTGATTCATGGGCTATAAATGAAAAGGAAACAAATTGAGGAATAACGGATATTCAAACTGAAGGAAGTTTGCCGGCTATGAGATTTCCCACCGCCTCTTCTACTAAACTGTGGAGCGATCGGGTGGCAGAACAACTCTTGCAATCCGGCAAGCGAACGCTTTTGGTATGTCATTTGGATAGCGGGATTGAATGGGCTGTTAGGCGTTTAGAGATCGCAAATGTGCTCACGTTGAGAGTTTGGTCCGATGTAAGCTCAAAAGTCCCCCTGAAGCAAAGGATCGCCGAAGCGGTAGAGCGAACATTTGGCCACGATCTAGTCGATGGAACACTGCCATACGAACTACTGCTCCAGCGAGTACGAGAGTTACTTGAGCGGGTCGGCCCAGTACTCACCATTGTCGGTTGGGTTGAGCACTTGCAGCCGGATGTCCAGCAATTCTTGGCGGCCCTTCCAGACAACTGCCAAACAATCGTCGTTGCAAGAGCGAAGCCGCGGCAATTGTCCAACATCAGCTTCAAGGCATTTGATTCAGCATTTTTAGCGATGCGTCCGGAAGAAGCACGTGTGGCCGTGTCCGATGGTTTTTCCTGGGAACTCGTGGATCGCGCGTACAAAGCGTCCAGCGGCAAGTTTGGTGCCTTCATGGCGGCGTTGGATGCGGAATTTCCATTGGCAAGAGAAGAGGTGAATGGACCGAGTTTGGAGCGCCAGACGTCTAGGGCGCTTGAGAGTGTGAGTGAACATGTTCTGCGCTCTTTGTGGAAGGGCGGAAGAACTATTGAAGCGTTTGACTTGGCCTGCACAAATCTCCCGTCGCTAGTTCCCGATTTTGTGGAGAAGGCCGGGCATCTCTTATTTGATTGTGGAGCGTTCCAGTACCTTTGGGATTGCCTAGGAGTCTTGCCTCAAGATATTCGTCAGCACCCGCGCGTTGCGTACTGGATATATGCCACCGGTGCTGCGACGAACCGTTTACACGAAGTACAGGACCTTGCTCAGAGTGTTCTTGACCGCTTTGATGCGCCCGATCTAAGAGCGGCTGTCGCCGTGATGCGTCCTGGGGCACACATTGATCACGAGACCGAACGTGCCATTCGCTGTGCAGAATCTCCGATAACTGTTCGTGCGAGAGCATTTGCTCAAGCTCTTTGTGGAGATCGTCACTCGCCTGTACTGCTGCTACGACGTGCGATGACATTGGCAGAGGGAATCGGCGCAAATCACCTTGTTATTGCCTGTGCCCTGGACCTAAGTAACCAAGAAATTACCTTAGGCCGTTTGCAGAGCGGCCGAGACTGGGCAGTCTGGGCGTTAGGACAGATCAATCAACGAAGGCTAGCTGAGGATTATCGGCAGCAGACAGCACTCGCAGGGGCGACATTTGCGAGCCTATTGATTGGCGATCTCGAGGAAGCGTCGCGGTACGTGTCTGACTTGATGCCTGATGTGAGACGTATCGGAGTCCCCACTTATGAGAGCGTAATTTCGACACTCGGAGACTGGCACTTCCTGAACGGGGACATTGGTGAGGCGAGCTTCTATTACGAACGCAACCTCACTCGTGGACCGTTCTCCCAATATGCGTCGGCTTCATTGGACGTAGTAAAGGCAAGAATAGCGGAAGAGAACTATACGGGCGCTTTGCAGCAGGCCCAGATAGCCCATTCCATCAGTCGTACTTCTTCGCCTTTGGAGAAGGCGCTAGGATCTTTAGCCCTCGGCATGGCCCTATCGTTCTTTGATGATTCAGAATCGCAGGTGCACTTGCGCGAAGCCCAATCTGCCTTATCTCAGACAAGTTACGCAATTTTTGAATCGCAGGCCCATATTTGGTGTGCTCGCTCGAAATTCGAGCAAGGAGAGTTGGAAGCAGCGCGGAGTTCGCTCGAGGCAGCATCGATGTTTACGTCTGAAATGGGCACGCTAGGTTGGTCGCTTCTATTGGCAAATTATGGGAAGATCAATGAACTTATAGCTCTGCAAACGAGCGGCTGTGCTGACGTTGAACTTGAATTCCTTGGAAAGAGCGTCGTTAGGGTACACCATAAGAAAGAGAATCCCTCAATGCGCCAATGTGAAATTCTCGCATTGTTGAGTGACCGAAATAGCGGCATAACAGGCGAGCAATTGCAACTGCAGTTGTTTGGTGATGCAGGAACTATTGCGACTACCAAAGCCACTGTGTCGCGGCTGCGAAAGATTGTGCCCATTAGTTCTGCGCCGTACAAAATTAAAGGTACGGTTCAGGCCGACTTCGTGGACCTATTAGAGTATCTCCATCATGGTCAGCTTCATCAGGCCCTAAGGCTCTATGATGGTCCGCTTTTACCGGGCTCGGATGCTCCCGGGATTATAGAATTAAGGCGGTACATTGCTGAATGTTTGCGGAGTGCAATCATGTCCTCCAACGATGTTGACTTGTTAATTCAATTGGCCACGATTCTCGAGGACGACTTAGAAGTATGGGAGTCGGCAAAGGCGGCTCTCTCCGTAGATGATAGGAGAAGGCCATTAGTAAATGCCAGAATTCGGAGAATCAAGGCAAGTTGGTAAGCCGCATCGCAGCATACGTAGTGCTACGCCGGGTGTTGCGCCAACAGCGCGGCAATGTATTGAGCTCGGGATTGAAGTCCAAGTTTACTAATAGCATTGGAAACATGCGCATTTATTGTCTTTGTCGAGACTTTTAGGGCGGCAGCGGATTGTGCGGTGTCACAACCTTGGAGCAAGAGGCGAGTAACACGCAGTTCCATATAAGTGAGACCGGATTGCCACACATACGTACGCATCGAAGCGGCAGCTGCATAAATGCTGCTCACTAGCTTTGATTGATCATCGACTGGAACTACTCCGCTCACATGGTAACTTCCCAGGACATCCGAGTATGCTCCGTGCCTCCCCTGTGCGACTACGACGGTGCGTGCACGATCCACACTGTTCATCTTGTCGAGTTCTGACAATGCCCAGGCTGTCGGAAAGTCCAGTACGACATGAGCAAGTGGTACGTCTGAGTTGCTTGTTACGAGAAGTTCTTGGTCGTCGCCAATGTGGCGAACCAAGGCTCGGAAAGTATCTGATGAAGCAATAAGCCGGATATTGACCCGTCGCATCATTTTGCCCTCCCTTGAATTACATCAATCATCCGGAGACGGGGTTGTAAACGGGTTGCGCGCACTGGAGCTTGTGAAAGCGAGTATCCTGCCTGACTATCGCTGTATAGCCCATGCGTCTTCGAAGACCATGATGATTGACATGGCTCGGCGATAACTAAGTAGCGGTAGCGTATTGCTGACTTCGTCAGTTCGGCCAAGCTTCAAACCGCCCGGTTCTAAGACACTGGGCCACTTGATGGTGGGCGGTAGTGGGGGTTGGGTGGCCAAGAGTTGACCCTTGACTCTCCCCCCAGGCAAGACCCCAAACTCACCTCATGAGCACGGAGCGAGCAGATCTAGCGACCGCTGACCTCATGCCCATCGGGCGGTTCTCGCGGGCGTCGCGCCTGAGCTTGAAGGCCTTGCGTCTGTACGACGCGCTCGGGTTGTTGCCGCCGGCGAAGGTCGATGAGCAGAGCGGCTACCGCTACTACGAGGAGTCGCAGCTGGACGCGGCGCGGCTCATCGCCATGCTGCGCCAGATCGACATGCCCCTGAACGCCATCGCCGAAGTGCTCGAGCTCGGCGGCGCGGAGGCGGCGCGGGCGGTTGACGCCCACTGGCGCGAGGTGGAGGCCGACACCGAGGTCAAGCGAAAGCTGCTGGCGCGTGTTCATAAGCAACTGCTTGGGAAGGCGGAGATCATGCACGAAGTGGCGACTAGACGAGTCGGTGACCAGAAGGTCATCTCGATAGAACGACGCACCCTGGCCGACGAGCTCCCGAACCTCATAGGGGAGAGCGGCAGGCGGCTCATCGAGCACGCGAACGCCAGCGGCAACGTTCAGGCTGGGCCGATGATGGTGATCTACCACGGTCAGGTCACGATGGACGCCGACGGTCCGGTGGAGGTGTGCGTGCCGGTGAACGGCGCGGTCGAGCCGGTCGATGACATCCGGGTGCGCGTCGAGCCGGCGCACAGCGAGGCGTACGCGCGCATCACCAAGGCGCAGGTCGCCTACCCGGAGATCCTGGAGGCGTACGACTCGGTCCACGCCTGGCTGGAGAAGAACGGCAAGCAGACCGGGAACTGGTCGCCGCGCGAGGTGTACTTCGCCGACTGGGCGGCCCTGGCCGACGACGACCCGGCGTGTGACGTGGCCTGGCCCTTCGAGGGCTGAGCCTCTAGGCATCCGCGGGCACCGGCCGTTGAATGGCCGGTGCCCGCTAGCTTGCGTGCCAGCCGATCAACGGCCGACTCGCGGTTCACTGCAGCTCGATCAAGAGCCTCTCCTCGGGCCTCCCGAACTGCGATATCGACACCGCCGACTCCTCGAACGTGGGGATCCAGCTGACGACGATCTGGTACGTGCCGCGGCCGTCGAGGTCGTTGATCGACTCGACCTGCGTCTCGCCGAAGGTGGTCACCTGCAGCGAGTCGGCGCGGCCGGGGCCGAGCGGCAGGCCGTTGCGGTCCATGGGCATGAATTCGATCCTGGCGCGCTGGACGTTGCCGTTGGGGTTCAGCGGTGAGGTGCTCACCGTACTGCGTTCCGGCGACATCTTCGGCTCAACGATCAGCGAGTGCTGGGCCTCGCGTGTCACGCACACGTCGCCGCGGCAGAGGTTGAAGATGGCGCGCAGGTCGTACTGCCCGTCGAACTCGGTGACGCGATCCGGCAGGCTGGCCTCCCAGTAGTTGTCTCCCGCCGTGCTGTCGCCGTTGGTGCCGTCGTCGAAGAGGGGGAAGCTGAGCGTCTCGTAGCCGATGAGCTCCTCGCGGCCGCTGGCGTGGAAGTCGGCCAGCCAGGCGGCTGCCGGCGGCATGATGTCGCCCTCGAATTCCACCTTCTCGCGCCCGCTCACCTCCGCCAGCACCTGGGCGATGCTCCGCAGTGGCCGCCTCACCTCGACCACGGCCTCGATGCGGTCGTAGTACTCTCCGTCGGGCAAGTACATCTCGGGGATGTGGAAGGCGGGGTGAAGCGGCTCGCCCGTGTAGGTGCGGCTGGTCCAGAGGAACGGGACGACCCGCGCGGTGCCGCGCGTGAGCGTGGTGATGAAGAACTGCTGGTCGGCGCCTTCGATGCCCCGCGCGACCACGGCAGGCTCGCCGCCGGGCCCGCTGGCCAGCACGGTGCCGGCGTCAAGCGGCAGCACGCCGTAGCTGAAGGCGTTGGTGGCCATGGCCGGCTCGTGCAGCGCCAGCCTACCCACGGCCGATTCGATCGACTCGAAGCGGTCCTCGCCCGTTCGCTCGGCCCCGGCGCAGCGCAGGATCTCGCGGGCCGACGCGGTGTCGCGGTTGTCGCTGACGATGGCCCGCGGCGCGTCGTCGCCGCAGAGGTACCGCGCCAGCATCTCGTCGTAGGGCTGCTCGTCGGTGGCGTAGCGCGAGGAGTAGACCACCAGGTCGAACCGCGGCTGCCGGAGGAGGCCAGCCAGCTCGCGGGGCGTGCGCACCTTGACGACCTCGCCGAGCTCGCCCCGGCCGGCCGCGCTGTAGAGCGCCTCACCGTACGCACTCACCATCGTGTCGAACGTCATCTCCTCGCCCATGCTCATGTGGTCGTCCTCGTAGAAGAGGACGCGCTCGCAGTTACCGGCGCACAGTGCCTCGATCTGCTGCTCGACCAGTTCGGCGCCGGCCGCGATGTCGTCGAACGCGTCGGACATGAACCCGTTGACGAACGCGGTGGTGGAGCGCTCGGCTCGCGCCTCCCAGTCCCCGTCCTGCTCGCCTCGCCAAGGCAGCTGCACACGCACGATGTGCCAGTACGGGCCCACGATGCTCTCCACCGCCGGGTCGCCGAGGTCGACGTTCACGCCGCTCGGCGAGGTGACCGCCAGGCGCATGCGCTGGCTGGCGGCCTCCGCTTCCCACGACAGCACGAAGGTGAGCTTGTCGTCGCCGTGCACCGTCTGCACCATCGGCTCGGAGGCCAGTTCCGCGGCGGCGAGCGTCTCGACGGGGTCCTCGCCCACGAACGAGTCGAAGATGTCGGCGAAGCACTCGACGAAGAACTTTCGCAGCTCGAGACTGCCGGGCCCGGCGATGTAGATGCCGCCCTGGCGCTCGCTGAGGTCGCGCAGCTTGGGGCCGTCGAGCAGGCCAGGCAGGCCGAAGCCCACCGAGCAGAGGTGCGTGTCGCCGAGCGACGACGTCACCGCTGAGATGAAGGGGGTGGTGTTCTCGATTCCGTCGGTCAGCAGGAGGATGGCCTTGCGCTGGTTGCCGCCGGCCGAGAGGGCCGACAGCGCCGCTTGCAGGCCGGCCCCGATGCTGGTCATGCCGTTGGCCGTGACGCCCGCCAGGGCGGTGTTCAGGGCGGCTGGGGCGCTCGCTACGCTGGTGAGCGCCAGGTCTACCGGAGAGGTAGCCGTGGTCGAGAACGACGCCAAGCCCAGGGCGTGGTTGCTGCCGTCCTCGAGCAGGTCGGCGAACATCGAGGCGGCGAGCCGGGCGGCCTCGAGCCGCGTGCCGCCGCCGGCCGCGGGCAGGCTCATGCTGCCGGAGCGGTCCAGCACGAGGACGATGTCGGTCGGCTGGTGGGTGCGCCAGGCGTTGCGCACGTCGTCGAAGATGTGGTGGTAGCGGTAGAAGATCGGATCGCGGGGCGAGAGGCTGACGCACGCCATGTCGCCTCGCGGACCGGCCGCCGTGACGCAGGTGTTGCCGCCCGCTGCGCCGATGTTGCCGTGGTTCCGGTTGTGCCACTGCACGATGGCGTCGCCGATGGCGTCCACCGTGGTGAAGTCGTCCAGGGTACCGCCGGCCGCCGGCAGGCGGAAGAGGTTCGGCAGGCTCTCGCAAGCTGGGCACGGTGCGTTGGCCGCCCGGCCGCGGTGCGCCGGGGGGATCAGCGCGCCGGGCGACGGCACCCAGGTCTGGGTGTAGGGGAAGCCGACGGAGGCGGCGTAGCGGTCGAAGCCCAGCGTGAACTGCGTGTGGAAGCCGAAGAACCGGTTGCCCCAGTTGGCGCCGGCGTTGTCGGGGTTGGTGCAGTGCCAGTTGAGGTGGAACTGCAGGATGCTCTGCGTGCCCGGGTCCGCGCTGGTGCAGGCCCACGGCGTGGGGAAGTAGCCGTCGATGGAGCTGATCGGCAGGGTGAGGAAGGTCGTCAACGGTTCGTCATCGTCGGCTCGAGCGACCGAGCCCGCGCCCATGGCGATCACCAGCACGAGCGTGACGACCGTGCTCCAGACCCGCGCGTGAGAACCCCGAAGCTGTCTCATGTACCCCTCCGACCTGGGTCGAACCCACCACTGTCACGAAGACGCGAGACCATTTCGTGTGGGTTCCGGAGGGAGGTACGTTCGTGTCGGCTCGGAAGCCCCCTGCCTGCAAAGAGCGAGAGTAGCGAGATTCTGCAAGGTGGTCGGATTCGCTGTCAATAGGGCGGCTTCCGCGGCGCCACTGTTGACAAGCCGGGGCCCGTTCCCCTACATTGCGCCCACTCCAACTCGCCA
>CAZQVC010000107.1:0-1187 GCA_964596625.1 uncultured bacterium
TTGAGCGCCGCCCAGGCGCGGCGCATCTTCCTCCACGCCCAGGGGCTGGCGCGCCGCCGGCCCACGCGCCGCGTTGGCGAACGCCAGTTCCGCGACTACCTCGAGCGGCAGGGCGTGCTCCAGCTGGACAGCGTGAACGTGCTGGCGCGGGCGCACTACCTACCCCTCTACTCGCGGCACGGCCCGTACGACCGTGCCGCGCTCGACGACTACCTCTGGTCGAGCGGTGAGACGTTCGAGCACTGGGGTCACGAGGCCTCGGTGATGCCGCGCCGCCTGCTCCCGCTCATGCGCCACCGCATGGACGAGCAGGCCACCCGCTGGTCGAAGTACATCACGGAGAAGGTCGAGTCGAAGGCGCCGGGGCTGGTCGAGGAGGTCGAGCGAGCGGTGCAGCGCAGCGGGCCTCTTACCGCCGCTGACCTCGAGCACCTGGAGCAGGCCGAGGCCCGCCGGCGCGGCAGCTGGTGGGACTGGAGCGACACCAAGACCGTGCTCGAGTACCTCTTCCTCACGGGCCGTGTGGCGGTCGCCGGCCGCCCCAACTTCCAGCGGCTGTACGGGGCACCGGAGCGGGTCTGGGGGGAGGCGGCGGACGCCGAGCCGGTCGACACCGAGGAGGCTCGCCAAGCGCTCTTCGATCACGCGCTCCAAGCGGCCGGCATCGGGACGGTCGCCGACCTCGCCGACCACTTCCGCTTCAAGCAGACGCCGGCGAAGCGCTACGCGGAGTCGGCGGTTGAGCGTGGGCTGGCGACCTGGGTAGAGGTCGAGGGTTGGCGGCAGCCGGCGCTGCTGGCTAGCGGCGCCGAGGAGCCGGCGCGGGCGACGGGTGCGGCGCTGCTCTCCCCCTTCGACCCGGCCGTCTGGTTCCGCGACCGCCTGGCGCGCATGTTCGGCATGCACTACCGCATCGAGATCTACACGCCGGCGGCCAAGCGGGTCTACGGCTACTACACGCTGCCGTTCCTGTTGGGCGACCAGATGGTGGCACGAGTCGACCTCAAGGCCGACCGCAAGTCGGGAACCCTGCTCAGCAAGGCGGCCTGGCTGGAGGAGCAGGCCGCGCCGGGCGCACGCCGTAAGGGCGCCGACGAAGTGGCCACCGCCCTCGCCGCCGAGCTGCGGCTGATGGCCGGTTGGCTCGAGCTCGACGAGGTGCTCGTCGAGCCGGTCGGCACGCTGGC
>CAZQVC010000107.1:1287-7595 GCA_964596625.1 uncultured bacterium
CTGCCGGCGCACGTCGCCGAGAACCGGCGCCACTGGGACGCCAACGCCCACGAGTGGGTGGCAAGCGGCGAGCGAGCCTGGCGCCGCGACGAGCCGACCTGGGGCGTATGGGGCGTGCCCGAGGCTGAGCTGGAGATGCTGCCTGAGGACATGACCGGCATGAGCGCGGTGGAACTGGGCTGCGGCACGGCCTACGTTTCGGCCTGGATGGCGCGGCGCGGGGCCAGCGTCACCGGCATCGACAACTCACTTCGCCAGCTCGACACGGCCAGGCGGCTGGCTGCCGAGCACGGCGTCGCGCTGCGCTTGCTGCACGGCAACGCCGAGGCGACCCCGTTCGCCGACGAGAGCTTCGACTTCGCGATAAGCGAGTACGGGGCGGCCATCTGGTGCGACCCATACGCCTGGATCCCCGAGGCGCACAGGATTCTGAAGCCAGGGGGGCGGCTCGTCTTCCTCGGCAACCACCCGTTCTTCTCGACCTGCAGCCCGTGGGACGGCGCGCCGGTGGGCGAGCGGCTGGCGCGGCCGTACTTCGAGCTGCACCGGCTCGACTGGACCGAGGTCGAGGTGGACCCCGGCGGCGTCGAGTTCAGCCTGCCGATCTCCGGCTGGTTCGAGCTGTTCCGGCGCGTCGGCTTCGCGGTCGAGGACTTCCGTGAGCCGCGACCGGCGGCGCCGAGCCAGGAGGTGCGGTTCGCGGCCTCGGCGGACTGGGCCTACCGCTTCCCTTCCGAGCAGGTCTGGAAGCTGCGCAAGACCTAGCGAGGAACCGCGCTGTCGGTGGTCTGGGAGAAGTGCGCCACGCCGAGCTCCGCCAGCTGACGGAGCACGTCGAGGTCGATGTCGTCGAGCTTGTTGACGTAGACGCATGCGACGCTCGTCTTGTGCTTGCCCAACTTGGCCAGCAGCTCCTCGCTGCCGGGCGCGTTGTTGAGGCCGTAGAAGACGAGGTTCGACTTCCGCGGTGCGAACCCGATCAGGAAGGTGTCGCCCTCGCGGCCGGACGAGTGCACGTAGTGGTGCTCTCCGAACCCGATCATCGAAGGACCCCACATCACCGGCTCCTCACCGGTCACCTCGCTCATCAGCTTCATGGCCACCTCGGCGTCGGCGCGACGCCTCGCGTTCTGAACGGTCGCGAGGAAGTCGGCCGGCTTCACGGCCGTCGGTTTGGTCTTGTTCTCGCTCATGGCAAGAGCTTAGTGGCTAGCTCAGCCCTCGGGCTCGCCCTCCTGCAGCACCGCCTGCACGTCGACCTCGATCCGCACCTTGTTCGCCACCAGCACGCCGCCGGTCTCCAGCGCCTGGTTCCACTTCAAGCCCCAGTCGCGACGATCGATCTCGGTGGTCGCGGTGAAGCCGACGCGCTGGCCGCCCCACGGGTCCTGGCCGCGGCCCTGGAAGAGCACGTCGAGCACGACCTCCTGGGTGGTGTCGGCGATCGTCAGGTCGCCTGCGACCCTGAAGCGGGTGCCCTCCTCCGGGCTGGCGCCGTTGACGTCCTTGCTCCTGAAGGTCAGTTCGGGGTACTCCTCCACGTTGAAGAAGTCGGCGCTGCGCAGGTGGCCGTCCCGGTCGGGGGCGCCGGTGTCGAGGCTCTCGGCCTTGATCGTGACCTCGGCCCATGAGGTGTCTGGCGCCTCCCGGTCGAGGTGAAGGGTGCCGGCGAACTCCTTGAAGCGGCCCCTGACCGTGGTGAACATCATGTGCTTGGTCGAGAACTCGATCGTCGAGTGGTTGGGGTCGAGCTCCCAGCGCCGATGTGCCATCGCGAACCTCCGTCCCCGGACGAGGGCGGCGGGAGGCCGCGGCGGCGGGCCGTCGCTCCGTCCGGTGAGGCGATTCTAGGAGGCCAAGATGTGTGCTTCCGGTGAGACCTCAGGCCGCTCATGGCCGCCGCCTCAGCACGCTCATGCGCGCCGACTAAGGTGAACTGCACGCGCCGCCAACCGGGCGGCCCCTCGCCTCGACGGCAGAACGGAGAAGCGAAGATGAGCGCAGCCACCGATCGTGACGACGCACCTACCGGAGCGAACCGCCAAGGCGTCGACGTCCGACGTCCGCAGTCCGACCCGTTCCCCGAAGGACCGAACGACGACATGGGCAACCTCGCCCGCCCGCCGGCCGACGTCGACGAGCCGCGCACCTCGGACGACAACGACCTCAACGCCGAGGGTGGCGGCTTCACCGACACGCCGCTGCGGCGGCCGTACGAGGAGATGAGCCGCCGCGACGAGCTCGCCAGGCAGCTGGAGGAGATCGTCATCAACGCCCAGGAGTGGGCCGACGAGGACGGCTCACCCGAGGCGCTCGACATCTACGAGTCGCTCAACGACATCTACGAGCGTCTGGGCGAGCCGACCGAGGACACCGACGACTAGCGACCTGCACACAGCAGGTCAGGCCAGCTGAGGCAGCACGCCCTCACCGAAGGCGTCGACGAAGCGCTCCTGCTCGCGGTTGACGTTGTGAACGAAGACGCGCTCGAAGCCCAGCTCGAGGTCCGCAGCGAGCCAGGCTGCGTGGCGGTCGAGGTCGGCCGAGATGCGCACGCTCCCGCGCATGTCCTCGGGTCGCACGAACCTGGCGGCGGCATCGAACTGCTCGGGCAGCGCGAGGTTGCCCGCCACGAGGCCGGGGCCGAGGTTGGTGCGCCACTGCTCGTGCGCGCCCCTGAGGGCGGCCTGCTCGCTCGCGTCGTACGAGTGCTTGGCCTGCAGGAACATGGGCTTGTCGCCGCCGGCGTCGTGGAACGCGTCGACGACGGCCTCCAGCTGCTCCCGCGGCTGGGAGACCGTGATCAGGCCGTCGACCAGCGGCGCCAGGCGAGCGGCAGCCTCGGGACCGACCGCAGCGGCGAACAGCGGCGGCGCCTGCTGCGGCAAGGTGTACAGCCTCGCCTCGACCACCCTGAAGTAGCGGCCAGCGTGCGTGAGCTGCTCGCCCGACAGCAGCGCCCGGATGATGCCGATGGCCTCCTCGAGGCGGTTGTCGCGCTCGGCGTCGGAGGGCCAGCCGCCGCCCACGATGCGCTCGTTGAGCAGCTCGCCGCTGCCGAGGGCGACCCAGAAGCGGCGGGTGAACATCTCGCCCAGCGTCGCGATGGCCTGCGCGACGATCGCCGGGTGGTAGCGCTGGACCGGGGCGCAGACCGTCCCGAACGAGAGACCGGTGGCCTGCAACGCCGCTCCCAGCCACGACCAGGTGAACCCCGATTGGCCCTGACGCTCGCTCCACGGGTGGAAGTGATCCGAGCACATCGCGGCCCCGAAGCCGGCGCGCTCGGCGCGCTGCACCAACTCCAGCAGGCGGCTCGGCGCGAACTGCTCGTGCGACGCGTGGTAACCGATGACGCCGTTCACGCGCCGCCCTTCATGCCGGCAGCTCGCTCGTCCTGAACCAGCGGAAACCGTGCGGCCCGAGCTCGAAGCGCGCGCCGTCGGGCAGCTGGTAGTCCCGGTCGGAGAAGATCTCCAGCAGCTCGTCGAACCACGGCTCGGCGCCGTCAATCTCGATCGTCAGCGCCTCCTGGCCCAGGTTGTGGAGCACGAACACGTGGCGGCCGCGCGCCTCACAGGCGTGAGCCAGCACCCGCGAGTCGCCGGCCTCGAAGAACCGCGGCTCGCCCGTGCCCAGCTCCGGGCAGAGGTGGCGCGCGCGCACCGCCCGCTGCACCCAATCGAGCAGCGAGCCGGCGTGCCGCAGCTGGTCGGCGACGTTGACCTTCCGGTACGAGTACGGGCCCTCGGCGATGGGCGGCAGCGCCAGGTCCTCGGCCGGCGCGCTGGAGAAGCCGCCGTTCGCGCGGTGCGACCACTGCATCGGGGTGCGCACCGAGTTGCGCTCGACGAGCGTGAGGTCCTCGCCCATGCCGATCTCGTCGCCGTAGTACATGACCGGCGTGCCGGGCAGGGAGAGCAGGAGGCTGTGCGCCAGCCTGATGCGCTCGAGCTCGCCGCCCAGCATCGGCGCCAGCCGCCGCCGCGAGCCGCGCCCGTAGATGCGCATCTCCTCCTCGGGGGCGAAGGTGTCGAGCACCAGGCGCCGCTGCTCGGGGGTGAGCCGCTCGAGGTCGAGCTCGTCGTGGTTGCGCAGGAAGTTGGCGAACTGGCAGCGCGGCGGCGGTTCGGGGAGCGCTTCGAACACGTGCCGTATGCGCCTCGCGTCGCGCTCGGCGAGCGCCAGGAAGGCGTTGCCTGGCAGGTAGAAGTTGAGGATCTCCTGGAGCCGGTCGCCGTCGCCGAAGTACGGCGCGTAGTCCGGCGGGTCGGCGTCGACCTCCCCGACCAGCACGGCGTCCGGGTTCTGCTCGTCGATGAAGCGGCGGATCATGGCGAGCAGGTCGAAGTCCTCGTCGTGCAGCTCGCCGCCGCTGCGCTGCTTGAGCATGTGCGGGACGGCGTCGAGGCGGAAGCCGGAGATGCCGAGCCGCAGCCAGTAGCCGATGATCTTGCGCATCTCCTCCTGCAGCCGCTCGTTGCGCGGGTTGAGGTCGGCCTGGTGCTCGTAGAAGGTGTGATGGTAGTACTGGCCGGCCCGCTCGTCGTAGGTCCACACGCGCCCCACGCCGACCAGGTTCTCGTCGCCCTCGCTCTCGACGGGCTCGTCCGACCACACGTAGTAGTCGCGGTAGACCGAGTCGGGGTCCTCCCTGGCCTCCTGGAACCAGGGGTGGTCGATCGAGGTGTGGCTGAAGGTGATGTCGATGATCACCCGCAGGTGCCTGGCCTCGGCCGCCTCGATCAGCCTCACCAGGTCGCCGGGGCTGCCGAAGCGCGAGTCGACGGCGTAGTAGTCCGCGATGTCGTAGCCGTGGTCGCGGCGCGGCGAGCGGTAGATGGGCGCCAGCCAGAGGCAGGTCACGCCGAGGTTGACGAGGTAGTCGAGCGCCTGCCTGATGCCGTCGAGGTCGCCGTGCCCGTTGCCGCTGCCGTCGCGGTACACCTCGGGGAGGATCTGGTAGAGGATGGCGCGGTCGAACCAGTCGCTCATCGCCTGAAGGTCCCCTGGTGCCCGGCGCCCGGCGTGCGGGTCCACCGGTGAGCGCCGCGGGCCCCGCTCACCTCACGCCCGCCAGGTGCTCGAACGCGATCTGGTCGATGCGCTCGAGCGCGAGCCGCCTCTCCCTCAGCGGCTGCAGGTCGATCTCGGCCGCCTTCAAGGCCTCGGCGTTCGACGCCGAGTAGTCGAGCAGCGGCCCCAGCTCGTCGTCCTCGACGCGGTAGGCCTTCTCCCACTCCCGGACCTCGGGGTCGGCCTTGAAGGCCTCGGCCTTCTCGCGGAGGATCAGGTAGCTGCGCATGCAGCCGCGCACGAAGTCCCACACGCCCTCTACGTCCTCGGTCCTCAACGCGTGCGCGTCGAACTGCAGCGGGCCGTCGTAGTGCTCCTCGAGCAGCAGCACCGTGAAGAGCGCCATCAGCGGGTTCTCGGAGGCGAACCGGCGGTCCTGGTCGAAGCGGCCGAAGCGCTGGTCGTTGAGGTCGACGTGGAACAGCTTGCCGGCGTCGATGACCTGGGCCAGCACCTGCGGGAAGTTGAGCCCGGCCATGGTCTCGTGAGCGACCTCGGGGTTGACCCCCACCATCTCGGCGTGCTCGAGCGTCTCGATGAAGCCGAGCATGCTGCCCGCGGTCGGCAGGAACGTGTCGCCGCGAGGCTCGTTGGGCTTGGGCTCGAGTGCGAACGTGTAGTCGTAACCCTGGTCGATGCAGTACTGGCAGAGGTAGTCGAGCGCCTCGCGGTACCAGGCGTGCGCGTCGACCAGCTTCATGCTGCCGTTGACCTCGGCGCCCTCACGCCCGCCCCACAGCACGAACTGGGGTGCGCCGAACTCCTGGCCGAGGTCGAGCGCGCGCATCGCCTTCTGCCTGGCGTAGGCGCGCACGCGGGCGTCGGCGCTGGTGAATGCCCCGTCCTTGAAGACGGGGTCCTCGAAGAGGTTGCAGCTGACCATCGAGACGACCAGCCCGCTGTCGTCCAGCGCCTCCTTGAACTCCGCGATGATGCTCTCCCGCTGGTCGGCCTTGTCGGCCGGCACGAGGTCGTCGTCGTGGAAGTTGATGCCCCAGACGCCGAGCTCGCCCAGCTTCCTGGCGACGTCGCCAGGCGGCAGCTCGGGCCTGGTGGCCTTGCCGAACGGGTCGACGCCGATCTTCTTGGTGATCGTCCACAGGCCGAAGCTGAACTTGTCGTCCTTGGTTGGCTGGTACTCGGTCGGGTAGCGGTCGTCGGTCATCGCTCGCTCCTGGTCCCTGCTCTTCGAGGCGCGCGCCGGCGGTCGCTGGACGCGCGCGGGGTGACGC
>CAZQVC010000108.1:0-2162 GCA_964596625.1 uncultured bacterium
GCCGAGGCCCTCGGCGGCGCACCGGACGTGGTGATCGACGCGACCGGCAGCGCGCGTTCGATGGTCTCCTCGGCCTCGCTCCTCGCCCCGGGAGGACGCCTCGCACTCGTGGGTCACACGAACGGCCCGCTGCCGTTCGACAACCAGACGCTTCACCGCAGGGAGTTGAGCGTCCTGGCCTGCCGCAACGCCACTCGCGCCGACTTCGAGGCCGTGCTCGCCGATCTGCGCTCGGGCGCGCTCGACGTCGCCCCCTGGATCACCCACCGCCTCCCGCTGGAGTCGGTGCCGGGTAGCCTCGCGGAGTTCGTCGGGCGGCCGGCCGGACTGGTCAAGGCGCTGGTGGAGGTGGCATGACGACCGGGTCCGTTACCCGCGTGCGGCTGGGCTCGAGCGGCCCCGAGGTCTCGCGCGTCGGACTCGGCTGCTCCGCTCTCGCCGGCGTGTTCGGCTCCGTGTCGCGTGACGCGGCGGTGGCGACCGTGCACGCGGCGCTCGACGCCGGCATCAACCTGTTCGACACCGCACCGGCCTACGGCGCGACGCGCTCCGAACAGCTCCTCGGCGAGGCGCTCTCGGGGGTGGAGCGCGAACGTTTCGTCATCTCGACCAAGGCTGGCAAGTGGACCTCGGTCGACGGCGTCGACAGCTTCGACTACTCGGAAGCCGCCATTCGCCGCTCGGTGGACGAGAGCCGAGCGCGCCTCCAAGTGGAGCATCTCGACATCGTCCACCTGCACGACTTCGATTACCTCGACGGGCGCTCGTTCGAGCAGGCGCTGGCGGAGGGCATCCCGACCTTGCGCGCGCTGCAGAGCGAAGGCGTGATCGGCAGCGTCGGTGCGGGCATCTACTTCCTGCGCGCCTGGAAGCGGGTGCTAGCGAGCACGACGCTCGACGTGATGGTCCTGCACAACCATCACACGCTCTGCGACCTGCGTGCCTACGAGCTTCTGCCGTTGGCCGAATCCAAGGGCGTCGGCATCCTCAACGCCGCGCCTCTCGCGAGCGGCCTGCTCACGGGACGGCCAGCGCCGGCCTGGCACCCGGCCGGAGCCGAGGCTCGGGAGGTCTTCGCGCGAGCTGCCGCGTTGGCGGAGCGGCACGGCACGAGCCTGGCCCGGCTTGCTCTCTCCTTCAGCGCGAGCGAACCGAGGCTACCCGTCACCGTGTTCAGCTGTCGCTCGCCGGACGAGCTCGAGCAGGGGCTGCGGTGGTTGAGCGAGAGCCCCGACCCCGAGTTGGTGGCGATCGTCCAGGCCGAGCTCGAGCCAGTGATGAACGTGCAGTGGCCCTACGGGGGAACGAACCCGTCGACGGAGTTCGGCCCATGAAGCCGGTCGCGACCGACGCCCAGGCCAAGGACGCCCAGTCCGGGCCCGCCCGCCCTGAAAGCGCCCACGCAGAACACGCCCACCCAGAACACGCCCGCCCAGAACACGCCCGCCCAGCAGACGTCACCGTGATCGACGCCCACCAGCACTTCTGGCGATACGTCCCCAGCGAGTTCCCGTGGATGAGCCAGGCGCAGGCGCCACTGAAGCGCGACCACCTGCCGAGTGAGTTGAAGCCCCAGCTGGCTGCCGCCGGCGTGCATGGAACCGTCGCCGTCCAGGCGCGGCAGATGCACGCCGAGACGGACTGGTTGCTGGCCCTGGCAGCGGAACACGACTTCGTGCGCGGCGTCGTGGGTTGGTTCGATCTGGCTGCACCCGACCTCGAGGCCCGCCTGGAGGCCGCGAGCGCGAACCCCTACCTCGTGGGCATCAGGGAGTTGATCCACGACATGCCGCGACTCGACTACGCCACCAGCGACGTGCACGTGCGCGGCGTTGCCACCGCCCAACGCTACGGGCTCACCTACGACCTGCTGCTGCGACCCGAGCATCTCCGGCCGGCCACGCTGCTCGTCGACCGCCTGCCGGACCAGCGCTTCGTGATCGATCACATCGCCAAGCCGCCGATACACTCCGGCGCGCTCACGCCGTGGGCGGACGACCTGCGAGAGCTGGCGCTGAGGCCCAACGTCTACTGCAAGCTGTCGGGCCTGGTCACGGAGGCGACCCGGCCGGCTGAACCCCCTGACCTACAGCCGACCCTAGCCGAACTGCAGCGCCGCGTCTCCCCGTACCTGGACGTCTGCCTGGAGCTCTTCGGCCCCA
>CAZQVC010000108.1:2262-3842 GCA_964596625.1 uncultured bacterium
CGCGTCCGCGACCTGTCGCCGGTGCTCGACGAGCTGAGGCTCATCAAGTCGCCGGCGGAGATAGAGCTGCTGGCGCGGGCGGGCGAGCTCTCGGCCCTCGGGCTCGTCGAGGCCATCCGAGTCACGCGGCCGGGCGCATACGAGTACCAACTGGACGCGGCCAGCCGCTTCGTCTACCTGAACAACGGGGCGCTGGGCGAGAGCTACAGGGCCATCGTCGGTGGCGGCCGCAACGCCTGGTACGGCCACTACAACGCCAACGACGCCGTGCTCCAGGACGGTGACCTCGTGCTCTTCGACTGCGGGCCCGACTACCGGTACTACGCCTCGGACATCACCCGGATGTGGCCGGTGAACGGCGTCTACTCGGAAGCGCAGAGGCAGCTGTACGGCTTCATGCTGGAGTACCACTTCGCGCTGCTACGGCATCTCGAACCCGGGAAGACAGCCGAACAAGTCACCGCCGAGGCCAAGTCCGACATGGAGAGGTTCGCCGCGGGCGTCGAGTGGCTGAAGCCGGCCTACGAGCGGGCCGCGCGATGGTCGCTCGACTTCCCACACCACCTCTCCCACCCCGTTGGCATGGCGGTTCACGACGTCGGGCACTACAAGGGGTCGGTGATACGTCCGGGAGTGGTCCTCACCGTCGACCCTCAGATGCGGGTGCCGGAAGAGCGGCTCTACCTGCGCGTTGAGGACACGGTGGTGATGACCGAGAGCGGCTTCGAGAACCTCACCAGGGCCGCCCCCTACGACATGGACGAGATCGAGAGCCTGATGGCCGGACGCTAGCCGGGCGGCGGGGCCGTCGACTCCCGCACGACGAACTCGGTCTCGACGATGCGTTGAGCGTTCTCAGGTTCAGCGCCGCTGGCGCCACCGCCGGCGATCAGGTCGAGCAGCGTCTCGAGCGCCAGCGTCGCGACGTCCGCCCTCGGCGTGCGGACCGTGGTGATGCCGGGCCGGTAGAAGGCCGTCCAGGGCGGGTCGTCGAAGCCGACCAGCGAGAGGTCGCCGGGGATGTCGACCGCCAGGTCCTTGAGGCAACTCAAGGCCGCTCCCGTCATCCGCTCGTTGCACACGATCAGCGCCGTCGGCGGCGCCTCGAGCGCCAGCAACTCCTTGACGGCGTCGTAAGCGCGCTCGTACTGGTAGTCGCCGTAGCGCACGAGCTCCTGCTCGGTCTGCAGCCCGGCGGCCTCCAGCGCCTCCCAGTAGCCCTCGAGGCGTAGCCTGCCCGAGGGCAGCGCCAGGTTGCCAGCGACGATGCCGATGCGCTCGTGACCGAGGTCGATGAGGTGCTCGACGGCCTCGCGGGAGGCGGCGCGGTCGTCGATGTTGATGCGCGGCGCCCTGAGGATCTCGCTGTGGTTCTCGATGAGGACGACGGGCAGGCCGTCGCCTATCAGCTCGTGGATCAGGTCCTCGTTGGCGCTCGTCGGTGAGACCACGATGCCGTCGACGTTGCGCTCCTGCAGGGTGCGCAGGTAGTTGCGCTCCGCCGTCGGATCGTCGCCCGTGGAGCCGAGCAGCACCTGGTAGCCGCGGCTCGCCGCTGCCACCTCCATGGCGTTCACGAA
>CAZQVC010000108.1:3942-7490 GCA_964596625.1 uncultured bacterium
ACCGTATAACGTTATAACACACCAAGCGAGCTTTCTGACGCCCTGACGGGGGTGATGGCGCGGAAGGGGCCTAGACGACTCTCGACGAGCGTCTTTTGGAGGTGTAGAGCATGAACCGACCGGAGCAAGCTCAAGGCAATCTCGTTCGACCGGGCAGGATGACGAAGCTCGCGCGCGCAACGATCGCGTTGCTCGCAGCCGCCGGCCTACTGGTCGGAGGCATGGCGGCCGCTCAGGAGCTCAACGTCACCCTCGATCAGAACATCGCCGTGATCGACCCGACCGCCAACTGGCTCTACGACCTCACGTCCAACCAGTTCGTGCCGCTGGTCCGCTACGACTTCGCCACCGGCGAGGTGACCCCGGGCGGCGCCGAGTCGTGGTCCGTCTCGGAGGACGGCACCACCTACACCTTCACGATCAGGGACGGCTGGAACTGGTCGGACGGCACCCCCGTGACGGCCGGCGACTACGAGTACGCGTTCAAGCGCATCGCCGACCCGGCGACGGCCGCGCCGATGGCCTACCGCATCTACGTCATCGAGGGCGCGCAGGCCGTCAACCAGGGTGAGAGCAGCGACCTCTCGACCATCGGCGTCACCGCCATCGACGACCGCACGCTCGAGATCAAGCTCACCGCGCCCGCCGCCTGGTTCCTCTCCTCGCTCGCCTCCATCGGCCACGCCGTGCCGCAGTGGACCATCGAGGAGTTCGGCGCATCCTGGACGAACCCCGAGAACGTCGTCGTCAACGGTCCGTACCGCCTGACCCGCCTCGACGAGGGCGACGTCGCCGTGCTCGAGGCCAACCCGAGCTACTACGACGCCGACAAGGTCGCGATCCAGAGGGTCAACCTGTTCGACGTCTCGCAGGAGTCCACGGCTCTCGCCCTCTACGAGGACGGCCTGCTGCACACCGTGAGCGTGCCGGCGACCGACCTCGACCGCATCATGAACGACCCGGAGCTGAGCCAGCAGTACTACAACGCCCCCGGCACCGTCCTCTACTACTACGACTTCAACGCCCTGCGCGAGCCGTTCGACGACGTGCTCGTGCGCCAGGCGTTCGCGGCGGCGACCGACAAGCAGGCGATCGTCGACTTCGTGACGCGCGGCGGCGAGATCGTGGCCAACACCATCACCCCGCCCGGCTCCTTCGGCCACGTGCCGAACGACGCCGGCATCGGCATCCCGTTCGACCCGGAGCGCGCCCAGGAGCTGCTGGCCGAGGCCGGCCACGCCGGCGGCGCCGGCATCCCCACGATCACCCTGGCGTTCAACGCCTCCGAGACGCATAGCCGCATCGCCCAGGCGATCCAGCAGATGTGGCAGCAGACGCTGGGCGTGCAGGTCGAGCTGCAGTCGGTCGAAGGCGCGACCTACTCCCAGACCGCGGCCGACGGCGCCTACAACGTCTGGCGCATGGGCTGGGGCATGGACTACCCGGACGCCAACAACGTCCACGCCGAGCTGTTCACGACGGCCGTCGGCGCCGCTGCCCTCTACCACAACCCCGAGTACGACCGCCTCATCGCCGAAGCGGCCGTCGAACAGGACAACGACCGGCGCGCCGAGCTCTACCGTGAGGCCGAACGCCTCCTGGTGCAGGAGGACGCCGTCGTCATGCCCATCTACTGGTCGGCCGACAACCTGCTGATCAGCCCGGAGCTCAACCGTCCGGAGACGCCGAGCTACAACCGCGACTTCTGGACCTGGTCGTTCAACTGAGCACAAGGCACTGACCTTCGAGAGATGACCGTGGGCGGTCGCCAACCGGTGGCCGCCCTCCGGTTATCGGCAAACAGCTATAGGGAGAGGGGTCGAGACCAGCAGGCATGGCAGTCAGCATCGTCCGCCGAGTGCTCGCGCTCATCCCCGTCCTGTTCGTCATATCGGTCGTAACGTTCCTGCTCATGCACTCGGTGCCGGGCAGCCCGTTCCAAGCAGAGGACAAGCCGCTGCCGCCCCAGATCAAGGCGAACCTCGAGGCGTACTACGGCCTCGACAAGCCGCTGGTCAGGCAGTACCTGGACTACATGGGCAACGCGCTGCGCGGCGACCTCGGCCCCTCGTACCTGAACCGCACGCGCACCGTCAACGACATCATCGCGACGCACCTGCCGCCGTCGGCGCTGCTCGGCGTGCTCGGCCTGGCCGTCGCGATCGTCATCGGCGTGCCGCTGGGGATCGTGTCGGCCATCAGGCAGAACACCTGGATCGACTACGTCGGCATGTTCGTCGCGATAGCCGGTGTCTCCGTGCCGGCCATGACGCTCGGCCCGCTGCTCATCTGGGGCGTTGCCTTGAAGGCCGACCTGCTGCCGGTCGCCCGTTGGGGCACCTGGCAGCACGCCGTGCTGCCCGCGCTCACGCTGGGCCTCGGCCACGCCGCGATCCTCGCCCGCCTCACGCGCGCCAGCATGCTCGAGGTGATCCGCCAGGACTTCATCCGCACGGCCCACTCCAAGGGCCTCGAGGAGTCCAAGGTCATCACGAAGCACGCGCTGCGCAACGCCCTGATCCCCGTCGTCACGGTGATCGGGCCGCTGTTCGCGGCGCTCGTCACGGGCTCGATGGTCGTCGAGGAGATCTTCGCCATCCCCGGCCTCGGCAGCTACTTCGTCGACAGCGTCAGCTCCCGCGACTACCCGGTGATCATGGGCACCACGCTGCTCTACTCGCTGGTGCTCGTCGGCGCCAACCTCATCGTCGACATCTCGTACTCGTTCATCGACCCCCGCATCCGCCTGGGTGACGCCTGATGAGCGCCCCAGCCGCAAGGCTCGGCCGAAGGGCCAAAGCGACCGCCAGCGACACGCCGGGCCGGCGCGCCTTCAGGCGCCTGCTCCGCAACCGACCGGCGGTGGCCAGCGGCGTCTTCCTCACCCTCTTGCTGCTGATGGCCGTGTTCGCTCCCTTGGTGGCGCCCAAGCACTTCGCGGAAGCGAACTTCATGGCCACGTTCGCCAGGCCGGGTGGCGAGTTCCTGCTCGGGGCCGACTTCCTCGGTCGCGACCTGCTCTCGCGCATCATCTACGGCACGCGCATCTCCATGGCGGTCGCCTTCCTCGGGGCCTTCTTCGCCTTCTCGGTCGGGCTCGTTTACGGTGTGATCGCCGGGTACCGCGGTGGCCGCACCGACGCGCTGATGATGCGCGTCGTCGACATCCTCTACGCGTTCCCGAGCCTGCTGTTCATCATCCTCCTGATGGTGTCGTTCAAGACGGGCTTCGGCGGCGGCATGTCGCAGAACCCGTTCGTGCAGGCCGTCAACTCGATCGACACCAGGCTGGGCGGCGTCTTCCTGATCATCCTCGGCATCAGCCTCACCTCGTGGGTCGGCATGGCGCGCCTCACCCGCGGCATGGCCCTGTCGCTGCGGCAAGCCGACTACGTGCAGGCCGCCCACTCGCTGGGCGCCGGCGACTGGCGGATCGTCGCCAAGCACGTCGTGCCCGGCCTCGTCGGCCCCCTGCTGGTGCAGGTGACCTTCGCGATCCCCTCCTTCATCGCGACCGAGGCCTTCTTGAGCTTCATCGGCATCGGCGC
>CAZQVC010000109.1:0-5008 GCA_964596625.1 uncultured bacterium
GTCCAGTGCCACAGCGAGGACTGCGCCAGGAGCAGCATCTGCTCGTCGTCCTCCGGCGAGCGACCGTCCTTCTCGATCAGCTCCCAGCAGCGGTTGAAGTTCTCGGCCGAGAAGTACTGGTGTGCGCGCTCGACGTCGAAGTCAGGGTCAGTTGCCATGTGCGACCTCCGTGCCGTTGGTTGTCGGACACGTTAGCCGCCCGGTCGCAGGGAAGCCGTCGCGCGGACCGAGATCAGACCCTCTGCCAGAGGATCGCGCGCTTGACCTGCTCGATGGCGTCGGTGATCGGGATGCCCCTGGGGCACGCCTCGGTGCAGTTGTAGGCGGTGCGGCAGCGCCACACGCCGTTCATGTCGTTCATGATCTGCAGGCGCTCGGGCCCGGCCTGGTCGCGCGAGTCGAAGATGAAGCGGTGCGCGTTGACGATCGCGGCCGGCCCGACGTAGCGGCCGTTGGTCCAGAACACCGGGCAGCTCGACGTGCACGCGGCGCAGAGGATGCACTTGGTGGTGTCGTCGAAGATCTCGCGGTCCTCGGGGCTCTGCAGCCGCTCTGTGGATGGCGGCGTCTCGTCGTTGATGAAGTACGGCAGCACCGACTTGTAGGAGTCGAAGAACGGCTCCATGTCGACGATGAGGTCCTTCAGGACCGGCAGGGCCGGGAGCGGCTCGATGTTGATCTTGTTGCCGAGGTCCTTCACCAGCACCTTGCAGGCCAGGCGGTTGACGCCGTTGATCAGCATCGCGTCCGAGCCGCAGATGCCGTGCGCGCAGCTGCGGCGGAAGGCCAGGCTGCCTGACATCTCCCACTTGATGTCGTTGAGCACGTCGAGGACCCGCTCGTTCGGGTCGACGTCGAGGTCGTACTGCTCCCAGCGCGGCTTCTTGTCGGTATCGGGGTCGAAGCGCTTGATCCGTACGGTGATGTCCATAAGCTCCTAGTAGACCCGCGGCTTGGGCTCGTAACGCCCCAGCGTGACGGGCTTGTAGTCGATGCGAAGGCCGTCGCCCTCCTTGTGAACCATGGTGTGCTTCAGCCAGTTCTCGTCGTCGCGCTCGCGGAAGTCCTCGCGCGAGTGCGCGCCGCGCGACTCGGTGCGGTTGAGGGCGGCGTGCACGAGCATCTTCGCGTTGTCGAGCAGGAAGCCGAGCTCGATGGCCTCCATCAGCTCGGTGTTGTAGACCTTGCTCTGGTCCTCCACCCCGATCTGCTTGTAGCGCTCCTCCAGCTCCTCGAGCTTCTGCACCTGCGCCGAGAGCGTCTCGTTGGTGCGGAACACCGAGGCGTTGTCCATCATCGACGCCTGCAGGTCCGTCCTGACGTGCGACACCCGCTCCTTGCGCGGCCCGTTGAGCGCGGTCGAGACCAGCTCGCGCGCCACGTCGAGGGCGTCGGCAGGCAGCTCGCCGTGCTCGTTCTCGGCGGCGAAGGCCGCGGCGTTACGGCCCGCCCTGCGGCCGAACACCAGCAGGTCGCCGAGGGAGTTCGTGCCGAGCCGGTTGGCGCCGTGGAGGCTGGCGCAGGCCACCTCGCCGGCCGCGTAGAGGCCCGGCAGGATCGTGTTGTTGCCGTCGAGGATGACGTTGGTGTCGATGGTCGTGGGGATGCCGCCCATCGCGTAGTGCGCCGTGGGCTGCACCGGCACGGGGGCCGTCAGCGGGTCGACGCCGAGGTAGATGCGCGCGAACTCGGTGATGTCGGGGAGTCGCTCCTCGATGATGTGCCCGTCGATGTGGGTGAGGTCGAGGTGGATGTAGTCCTTGTCCGGCCCGATGCCGCGGCCCTCGCGGATCTCGAGGTACATCGCGCGGCTCACCATGTCGCGCGGTGCGAGGTCCTTGATCGTCGGCGCGTAGCGCTCCATGAAGCGCTCGCCCTCGGCGTTGCGCAGGATGCCGCCCTCGCCCCTGGCGCCCTCGGTCAGCAGCACGCCGATCTTGTAGAGGCCGGTGGGGTGGTACTGGTAGAACTCCGGGTCCTCGATCGGCACGCCGCGCCGCCAGGCGATGCTCATCAGGTCGCCGGTGAGCGCGTGCGCGTTGGACGTCACCTTGAACATGCGCCCGTTGCCGCCGGACGCGATGATCACCGCCTTCGCCTGGATCACGTGCAGCTCGCCGGTGGCCAGTTCGTAGGCCACGACTCCGCGACAGGCGCCGCCCTCGATGATCAGGTCGAGGACGTGGAACTCGTTGTAGAACCGCACGTCGTCCTTGATCGACTGCTGGTAGAGGGTCTGCAGGATCATGTGCCCGGTGCGGTCGGCGGCGTAGCAGGCGCGCTCCACCGCGGCCTTGCCGTGCTCGCGCGTGTGCCCGCCGAACTTGCGCTGGGCGATGCGGCCCTCAGGCGTGCGGCTGAACGGCAGGCCCATGTGCTCGAGCTCGTAGACCGCCTCGATGACCTCGTGGGAGAACACCTCGGCCACGTCCTGGTCGGTGAGGTAGTCGCCGCCCTTGACCGTGTCGAAGGCGTGCCACTCCGGATGGTCCTCGCTGACGTTGCCGAGCGCCGCGCCCACCCCGCCCTGCGCCGCGCCGGTGTGCGACCTCGTGGGGTAGAGCTTGGAGACCACCGCGACCGACACGCCCGGATGCTGCGCCGCGTAGCGCGCGGCCATCAGGCCGGCACCGCCGGCGCCTACCACTAGGACGTCGAACCTCTCTGCCCTCTTCATGCGCTCCTCACTGACAACTTCACCGCGAGTTCGGCAGGTCGCGGATCGCCGCGCCCATCTCGTCGAAGGTGAAGGTCCACAACGCCATCACCCCGACGACGAACACGGCAGCGGTGAGCGTGAACACGATGGCCTTGACCCAGAACCTGCGTTCGGGCCGCTTGAAGTAGTCGTCGATGGAGTAGCGCAGGCCGTTGGCGCCGTGGAGCAGCGCGAAGCCGAGCAGGAACGAGTCGAGGATGCGCACGCTGGGCTGCGCCAGGCGCTGTGCGACGTAGTCGTAATCGATGGTGCCGGCGTTGACCAGGATGTTGTTGGCGAAGACGTGCGCGAACACCAGGAACACCAGGATGAAGCCGCTGATGCGCATGAACACCCACCAGGCCAGCTCGGCGTTGTTGCCGTAGACCTTGCGGGCGTCGTTGAGGGTGCGTGGACGCGTGGCCATCAGGAGCCCCCGATGATCTCGGGGATGATCTTGATGAGCACGGGGATGCCGATGATCGTGGTCACCCCGAGCACGCCGTACCACAGCGCCCGCTGGTAGTTGATGGCCCAGGTGGTGAAGTCGAGCAGGATTATGCGCAGCCCGTTCAGCGCGTGGTAGACGACGCCCGCGATGATCAGCACCAGACCGATGCGGAACGGCCACTGGTGATAGAAGATCAGGAAGTCGTTGAAGGGGCCATCTGGTCCCCACATCACGAGGCTGATGTCGAACACGTGAAGCAGCAGGTACAGCATCAGCGCAATGCCGGAGATGCGGTGGAGGAAGAAAGCCCATTGGCCTTCGCGGCCTCGATACATGTGTTGAACCTCCCAGGGCGCTTGACCGCTCGAGCGAACGTTCGGAAACGATTCTACCACCGGCCCCACGGCGATTTCTTGCTTGCAGGAGGGGCATCGTGACACGGCTCACGGCGCGGACTCGCGGTAACCTTGGGTCAATGCTGTTAGCTTTCGACCTAGACAAGACACTGGTCACCGACGACTACCGGATGACCGATGAGATCGCCGACGCCGTGATCGCCGCCCGGGAGCGCGGCCACGTCGTCACCGTGCTGACCGGCAGACCGCTGATCGCCGCGCAGGAGTACCTCACCCGCCTGGCGATCGACGTGCCGCACAGCGTCAACCACGGCTCCACCATCCTCGACGGCGACGGCAGCCTCATCACCAGGCTGCACCTCGACCCCGACGACGTCAGCGGCATGCTCGCCCGCCACGGCAACGACGTCGAGCTCGAGTTCTCCTGCGTGGTCGGCGACGAGATCTACGTGCGCGACCCGGAGCACGAGCGCTGGACCTACGCCCACGCCCAAGGGCGCGTGATCGCCCGCTACGACGCCTCGAAGCGCCTCGCCGCCGACAAGCTCGTCTTCCACTCCAACGGCAAGAGCGCCGTGCTCGACCACGACCTGGCCGAGCACTTCCCGAAGCTGGTGCGCTACCTCTGGGGCGACGGCTACCTGGAGATCGTCCCGCGCGGCGGCGACAAGGGCACGGCCCTCAAGTACATCTCCGAGAAGCTCGGCTTCCGGCGCGACGAGGTCGTCGCGTTCGGCGACGGCCTCAACGACGTCACGATGATCGACTGGGCCGGTCACGGGGTGGCCGTCGGCAACGACGTGCACGCCGACGTGAAGCGCCTCGCCGACGAGCACATCCCCTCCCCCGAGGAGGGCGGCGTGGCCAGCTGGCTGGCGCAGAACGCCGGCTGAGCGACTCAGCGAATAGCCTGCATGAACTCCTGACGCGTGCGCGCGTCCTCCTTGAAGACGCCCCGCATCGCGCTGGTCACCGTCGTCGAGCCCTGCTTCTCGACCCCGCGCATCATCATGCACAGGTGGCTCGCCTCGGTCACGACCGCCAGCCCATGGGGCTCGAGCACCTCCTGCAGGGCGTCGGCGATCTGCGCGGTCATGCGCTCCTGGACCTGCATGCGCCTGGCGAAGACGTCGATCACGCGCGCGAACTTCGACAAGCCGAGGATCTTCTCGCCCGGGATGTAGCCGATCGCCACCGTGCCGAAGAACGGCAGCATGTGGTGCTCGCACATCGAGTAGAACTCGATCTCCTTGAGGATCACCATCTCGGAGCTCTCGGCCTCGAACAGCGCGCCGTTGATGACGGCGTCGACGTCGGCCCGGTAGCCGCTGGTGAGGAAGCGCAGCGAGCGCTCGACCCGCTCCGGCGTCTTCAAGAGCCCCTCGCGCCCCACGTCCTCGCCGAGGCCGCTGATGAGCGCCTCCACGTGCTCGGTCAGGCTCGTCTCCCCGACCTCGTCGAACGGCTCGACCTCGAGGTCGAACTCGGCGGTGTCGTCTCCCA
>CAZQVC010000109.1:5108-7439 GCA_964596625.1 uncultured bacterium
TGGAGTGGCACGAACCGTACCTCAAGACCTTCACCGCCCGCGTCGAGAGCCGGCGCGTGGCGGCCGACGGCACCTGGCTGACCCTCGACCGCAGCGCGTTCTACCCCACCTCGGGCGGTCAGCTCCACGACACCGGCGTGCTGGCCGAGCTGCCGGTGCTCGACGTCCAGCTCGACGACGAACGCGTCTGGCACAGGGTCGAGCCGACCGCCACGGTGCCGGCCCCGCAGGTGGGCAGCCTGGTCAAGGGCAGCATCGACTGGGGGCGTCGCTTCACGCACATGCAGCGCCACACCGGCCAGCACCTGCTGTCGCAGGCGTTCGTGCGCGTCGGCCGAGAACACGGCGCGGAGCACGCCACCCGCTCGGTCAGCCTGCGCGGCGCCGACTGCACGCTCGACGTCACCGGCGACCCCGACGACGCGGTGTTGGCTGCCGTCGAGGCCGAGGCCGAGCGGGCGGCCCGGTCGGCGTTGCCGGTGAGCGCGTTCGAGGTCGACGAGGCCGACCTGCACCGCTACACCCTCAGGCGCCCCGCCAAGGTCTCGGGGACGGTCCGCCTGGTGTCGATCGCCGGCTACGACCTCGTCGCCTGCGGCGGCACGCACGTCGCCTCCACCGCCGAGCTGCTGCCGCTCAAGCTGCTAGGCGCCGAGCGCGTCAAGGGCGATCTCACCCGGGTGACCTTCCGCGTCGGCGCGGAGGCCGTGGCGGACTACGTCGAGAAGAACATGGTGACGACCAGGCTCGGGGCGTCGTTGAGCGTCCCGCCGGGCGAGCTGCCGGAGCGGGTGGCCGTCCTCCAGCAGCAGCTCGCCGACCTGCGTCAGGAGCTCGCGGCAGCCAGGGGTGCAGTCGCTAGCAGCCTGGCCGGTGGCCTGCTGGCCGCCGCGGATCGCGACAGCCTGCCCGACGTGAAGCTGGTGAGCCACGTGCTGGCGCCCGAGGAGTCGGCGTCGTTCGAGGCGTTGATCGACGAGCTGCAGCGAGCCGATGACAGCGTCTCCCTGCTGGCCAGCGTCGGCGCCGACGGGCGCGTGAGGCTCGCCTTCCTCGCGGGCCCTGGAGCGGACGTCGACGTGCGCCCGGCGCTGCAAGCCGCGCTCGAGGTCATCGGCGGGCGCGGCGGCGGCCGGCCCGACCGGGCTCAGGGGGCGGGGGAGCACGGAGACCGCGCCGCCGCAGCCCTGGAAGCCGGGCGGCGCTCCCTGCTTGAGAAGTTGCCTCGCGTGTAGCTTGCAACTCGTAATGCTCATCGTGTTCGGCGGTACCTTCATGAGAGGGGACGTGGCTCAGGGAGCCGCACCTACAACCCGCACCTGACAAGCGGCAGGCCACGACCTCGAGAACCGGAGGAACCATGGCTACCGCGACGAAGACCCGACTGTTCGCCACCAAGATCGACATCGAGGAGAGCACCCGCGAGGAGCTCGTCGACGTCCTCAACCAGCAGCTCGCCGACACCTTCGACTTCTACTCGCAGGCCAAGCAGGCCCACTGGAACGTGAAGGGCATGGAGTTCATGCAGCTCCACGAGCTGTTCGACGAGGTCGCCGACGCCGTGCTCCCGTTCGTCGACACGCTGGCCGAGCGCGTCACGACGCTCGGGGGCGTGGCCATGGGCACCACGCGCATGGCGGCCAAGGCCTCGAAGCTCAAGGAGTACCCGTCGGACGTCGCTGCCGGCAAGGAGCACCTCGGTCTGGTCCGCGACCGCCTGGCGGCGCTCATCGCCTCGAACCGCAAGGCGATCGAGAAGTCGAGCGAGCTCGAGGACCCCACCACCGAGGACCTCTTCACCGAGATCTCGCGCGTGCTCGACCTCCAGCTCTACTTCGTGGAGTCACACCTTCAAGGCTGAGTGAGATCTGCAATTTGACGGCGGCGCGACGGTCCGGGCCTCTTCAGGCCTCGGCCCCACCGCCGCCGTCGAACTCGTCGCGCAGGGCGCTCTGCTCGAGCACGTGCTCGGCGACGAAGATCGGGGCCTTGACCCTCACCGCCAACGCGAGCGCGTCGGACGGCCGTGAGTCGATCTCGAAGCTCACGTCGGAGCGGTCGAGGACGAGCATCGCGTAGTAGGTGCCGTCGACGAGGTCGGTGACCTCGACGCGGGAGATCGTCGCTCCGAGCAGCTCGAGCACGGAGATCATGAGGTCGTGCGTCAACGGCCGCTCCAGCGTCTCGCTCGAGCGACCGGCCGCGATCGAGATGGCTTGGAGCGCGTCGATCTGGATGGGCAGGATCTCGCCGTCCGGGCTCCTCAGCAGCGCCAGGAACTGGTTCTCGTCCCCCGAGACGGCGATCTCTTCGAGCTCGACCTTGACCATG
>CAZQVC010000110.1:0-7272 GCA_964596625.1 uncultured bacterium
GCTCGGTGATGCGGAACTGCTGGCTCTCGTACGCCTCGGCGATGAAGATGTCGGCGACGCCGGAGCCGAGCTCGCGGTAGAAGTCCTCGCCTTCGCGGGAGAGGTCGACCGACCCGATCCGCACGCTGCCTGCGCCCACCGTGAAGCTCGGCACGGCGATGATGAAGCGCTCGTCGCGCGGCAGCGGCTCCAGCTCGAACTCGGTGAGGTTGGCCCCGGTCGGCTCGACGCTCACGGCCGGCGCGCAGGCCGCGAGGAGGCCGGCGACGACGATGGCGAGGCCCAGTGCGCGGATCACGTCGAGGAATATAGCCCGCTGTGCGCTCAATCCCCGTCGCGAGCCCTGACATCGGGCAGGAACACCACGAAGATGCCGACGATCGGCAACCAGGCACACAGGCGGTAGACGTACTCGATGCCCTGGCTGTCGGCCAGTCCGCCCAGGAGCGCAGCGGCGATGCCGGCAACGCCGAAGGACAGGCCGTAGAGCAGGCCGGCCACCAGGCCGACCCCGCCGGGCAGGAGCTCCTGCGCGTAGACGACGATGGCCGGGAACGCCGAGGCCATGACGATCCCGATGATCACGGTCAGCACGATCGTCCAGGGCAGGTTGACCCACGGCAGCAGCAGGGTGAACGGCAAGGCGCCGATCACGCTCCCCCAGAGCACGAGCTTGCGCCCGAAGCGGTCGCCTACGGGGCCGCCGAGCACCGTGCCCACCACCACCGCGGCCATGTAGACGAACAGCAGGAGCTGCGAGTCCCTGATCGACACGCCGAAGCGCTCGATGAGGAAGAAGGTGTAGAAGCTGGTCAGGCTCGCCCCGTAAGCGGCCTTGGAGAACGACAGGACCACCAGGATCAGCATCGCGCCGACCAGCCGGCCGCGATTGGCGCCGGAGATCGCGGGTTGCCGCCGCCGCAGCAGGCGGCCGAGATGCGAGCGGTACCAGGTGCCGACCTTGAACAGCACGACCATCGCCAGCACGGCGGCCAGCGAGAACCAGGCGATGCTGCCCTGCCCGAACGGCAGGACGATGAACGCAGCCAGGATCGGCCCGAGCGCCGAGCCTACGTTGCCGCCGACCTGGAACAGCGACTGCGCCAGGCCGGGCCGCCGGCCGGCGGCCATCCGCGCGACGCGTGAGGCCTCGGGATGGAAGATCGCCGAGCCCAGCCCGACCAGCGCAGCCGCCACGACCAGCAGCGGGAAGCTGCTCGCCACGGCCAGCAGCACCAAGCCGGCCAGCGTCGAGCCCATGCCCCACGCCATCGAGTACGGCAGCGGCCGGCGGTCGGCGGCGATGCCCACCACCGGTTGCAGCAGTGAGGCCGTGAACTGGAAGGTCAGCGTGAGGAACCCGATCTGCCCGAAGGTGAGCCCGAAGTCGTCCTTGAGCATCGGGTAGATGGCGGGCAGCAACGCCTGCATGAGGTCGTTGAGGAAGTGCGAGAACCCGATCGCCGCGATGACCGTGAACGCAGTGGCGGGCGCCGCGAGGTCATTCGAGTGAGCTTCATTGCGGGACGCCGGCATCAGACCAGCGAGAGCCTAACCCGCGTGCGCCAAACCGGTCCTCTGTGGCCTCATGCCGCGGGCTTGCGAGCGGCCCGCCACAGCTCGACGAAGCGGTTCACGTTCGCCTGATGGTCGAAGTTCACGCCGACGTGCGCCCGCGCCCTCTCCCCCATGGCCGCGGCCGCCTCTCGGTTCGCGAACGCCCAGCGCAGCGCGTCGGCGGCGGCCGCCAGGTCGCCGTATTCGATGACGAACCCGCTCTCGCCGTGCGCCACCAGCTCCTCGATGCCAACGGACTTCGAGCTGATGCTCACGCAACGCGCTGCCATACCCTCCTTGACCACGTTCGGCAGCCGCTCGTCGACGGTCTCGGAGAGCAGCATCAGCACTTCGGCCTGCGCCAGCTCCTTGAGGATGCGGCGGTGGTCGACGTGACCGAAGAACCCGACCTTGCCGGCTACGCCGAGCTGCTCGGTCAGCGCCTCGAGCCTGGCCCTCTCGGGACCGTCGCCGAAGACCCTCAGCTCGGCGTCGGGCCACTCGGCGCTGCAGGCGGCGAACGCCTCTATGACCAGGTCGACGCGCTTCTCCGGGATCAGCCTGGCGATCGTCACGACCCTTCCTGGCACCTTCTCCTCGGCGGCCACCGCCTTGTCGACCGCGCCCACGTCGACGCCGTTGTAGACCAGCTCGATCCTGTCGGGGTCGACGCCGGTGAACGCGGCGACGTGGGCGATGTTGGCGCGCGTGTGCGTCCTGATCAGGTCGGCACGCCGAGCCACCAGCACCGAACCGCCGTACTCCATCGTCAGGTCGTAGGCGTTCAGCGCGGTCGAGGTCGCCACCCGCGGCAAACGCTCCTGGACCAACCACAGCACCATGGCCGGGTAGTGACCCCACTCGGCGTGCACCACCTCCACCGGCCGCTGCGCGATGTCACGGTAGACGTCGAACACGCGTGGCGTGAGCACCAGGCTGCGGATCAGCTGGCTGGGCTTGGCCCGCGTGGCCCCGACGAGCCAGCTCACGTACCTCGCGAACAGCGAAGGCCGCGACAGCGCGTAGAGCAGTCCGCGCAGCCCCGAGCCGAAGGTGTTGCTGTCGCGCTCGACCTCCGCCACGCCCCTGGCGACGGCCATCTCCTCGGCGTCCGGAGCGTCGGGCCTCAGCGAGTAGACCCGCACGTCGACGCCCATCTCGGCCAGCGTCCTCACCCTCCCGGAGACGAACGTCTCGGACGGCGAGGGGAACTCCATGCCCACGATCGCCAGCCTCAACCCACCTGGATCGCTGCCTATCACTTCGGTCAGCGGGTCAGCTGGACGCTACTGGCCACGGGCTGGCGGCGCAACAACGCGAAATCGCGCAGGCCGGCCCAGTAGCCGAAGCCGTAGCCGATGTGGAGGATGAAGAAGGCCGCCACGGTGACCAGCGCGCGCCGCCGCTGCTCGCCCAGGCGCAGCGCGAAGAACACCGCGGTGAGGAAGTACAGCGCGAGGATCGCCGTGAGGCTGACCTTGGCGTGCTCGAGGATCGGGAAGAGCAGCGCCAGGACCGCCACACAGGCGACGAACAGCGGCGGCACGACCTGGCGAAGGCTGGTCAGCGCGCCGTGCTTGCGGTTGACGTACACCTTCCAGTAGCCGTACTGGAAGTACTGCCGGAAGAGCTTGGCGAAACTCGACCTGACGTAGTAGCGCGAGCGGATCGCGTTGGAGAACCAGATCTTGCGGCCCGACTTGACGAGCCGGTAGTTGAGCTCGTCGTCCTCGTTGCGCGTCAACGCCTCGTCGAACAGGCCGATGGCCAGCAGGTCGGCCCTACGGTAGGCGCCGAAGGCCAGCGTGTCGACGTAGCCGTCCGACCCGCCGGTCCGGAAGCGGGCGTTGCCCACGCCGAAGGTCGAGCTCATCGCGCTGGAGATGGAGTCGGCCAGCGAGCTCTCGCTGACGCTCTCGATCGGCCCGCCGACGCACGCGCACTCCGGGTGGGCCTCGAGCTCGGCGAGGGCCGCGGTGATGAAGTCGGGCATCATCTCGGCGTGCCCGTCGAGACGGATGATCACCTCGCCGGTCGCCGCCATGATGCCCATGTTCATCGCGTGCGGAACGGTCCGCTGAGGGTTATGCATGACGCGGATGCGCGGGTCGGCGAGCGCGAGCTCGGCCGCGATCTCGGGCGTCGCGTCGTCGCTCATGCCGTCGATGATGATGATCTCGAGACCGTGGACACCCTCCCCAGCGCGCTGCACGCTGGCTACCGCCCGCCCGATGAACGAAGCCTCGTTCCTCACCGGCAGCAGGACGGAGACTCCCCCCACAGCCTCTTTCATCCGGCCCCTGGTCCGGGTCGCAACCTCGCCCTGAACGAGCCGGCAGAGAACCTCATGCCGCGAACGGCACGCCTGAGAGGGCGTTCATGTCGAGAAGGAGCATCGTTTTCATAAGCGTATCGATGTGAAAGTCGTCCTCACCGCACTCTAACTCGGCACCCGCACCCGAACGCGGAATCCTTCACTTACGGGTACATCGCCCGACCTGCTCTTGGGGCGAGCCGCGCTGGCCGCAAAGCCTTACTATGCGGAGCATGACGCAGCAGCCGACCGACCCGACCGCCGCGGTCGCGACCGCGCTCGAGGAGCTCGAGGCGCTGGGCAACGAGAGCGTCCGCCAGCGCAACGCGAAGCTCGGCGCCGGCAACGACCAGTTCGGCGTGCGCATGGGCGACATCCGCAAGCTCGCAGCCAAGCTCAAGAAGGGCGGCCACGAGCTGAGCCTCGCGCTGTGGGCCACCGGCAACCTGGAGGCGAGGCTGCTGGCGACGCTGCTGGTCAAGCCGGCGCGCCTGTCGCTTGACGAGCTCGACGCGTGGGTGCGCGAGGCGCGGTTCGCTCAGCTGGCCGACTGGGTCAACGCCTACGTGGTGAAGAAGCACCCCGAGAAGGAGTCGCTGCGCGAGCCGTGGATGGACGCCGACGACCCGTGGGCGGCGCGCGCCGGCTGGAACCTCACCGCCGCCAGGGTGTCGAACGACGCCGACGGTCTCGACCTGCCCGGCCTCCTCGCGCGCATCGAGAGGGAGATGCCGAGCGCCGACCCGGCCGCCCAATGGACCATGAACAACACGCTCGCCGGCATCGGCATCGCCTTCCCCGAGTACCGCCAGCGCGCCATCGACATCGGCGAGACCCTCGGTGTGTTCCGTGACTACCCCACGCCGAAAGGCTGCACCTCGCCGTTCGCGCCGCTCTGGATAAACGAGATGGTCAAGCGCCAGGAGACCGCGCCGCTGTGACCTCGCTCGGCGAGGCGTCGGTTTGAGCACGGGCCGCGTGCGCTGGGGCTTCATCGGCGCAGGTGACGTGACCGAGGTGAAGTCGGGCCCCGCCTTCAGCCGGGTGCCAGGCAGTTCGGTCTCCGTCGTCATGCGCCGCGACGAGGCGCGAGTGCGCGACTACGCAGCGCGCCACGGCGTGCCCCGCTGGACCACCGACGCCGCCGAGGTGGTCATGGCCGACGACGTCGACGCCGTCTACGTGGCCACACCGCCCTCGAGCCACGCGAACTACGTGCAGCTGGCGGCCGCGGCCGGCAAGCCCGTCTACGTCGAGAAGCCGTTGGCGCGCACCGCTGCCGAGGCCGAGGCGATGCTGCGCGCCACCGAGGCGGCCGGCGTGCCGCTGTTCGTCGCGTACTACCGCCGCTCCCTGCCGCGCTTCGAACTCGTGCGGGAGTTGCTGCAAGGCGGCGAGCTCGGCGCCCCGACCACGGTCTCGCTCGACCTCGCGGTGCCGCCGCCGGCCGGGCCGCGGGAGGGCGGGTGGCGTTGGGACCCGGAGATCGCCGGCGACGGACTGCTGCTCGACCTCGGCAGCCACGCCTTCGACCTCCTCGACCACTGGCTGGGGCCGGTGACCGAGGTGACGGGGTACGCCGCCGACCGGCTCGAGTGGTCTCGCGTCGCCGATCAGGTGGTCGGCTCGTTCCGCTTCGAGAGCGGGGCGCTTGGCACTGCCAACCTCGACTTCGCCGCGACCCGACCCCGCGACCGGCTGAAGGTCACGCTCACTGGCGGCGAGGTGGCCGTGCCGGTCTTCGCCGACGGCCCAGTTCGCGTGACGCGCGCCGACAACGAGGTCACGGAGCACTTCGTAGAGCACCCGGCCCATGTACAGGAGCCGCTGATCGCGACGGTCGTCGCCGAGCTGCTGGGTCGCGCCGGCGCGTGCCCCAGCACCGGCGTCAACGCGCTGCGCACCCAGCGCGTGCTCGACGCGCTTCTTGCGGGGAGAAAGGCGGAGGCGCCGTGAGCGAGCAGAACTGGAACCCCGAGCGCTACCGGACCAACGCCGGCTACGTGAGCGAGCTCGGCATGCCGGTCGTCGAGCTGCTTGCGCCCCAACCGGGCGAGCGCATCCTCGACCTCGGTTGCGGCGACGGGACGCTCGCCAGCAGGCTGGCCGCGCTGGGCTGCGAGGTGGTCGCGATCGACGCCAGCCCCGACTTCGTGCGGGCAGCGGCGGCCCGCGGCCTCGACGCCCGGCTGATGGACGCCACGGCGATGAGCTTCCGGGCCGAGTTCGACGCGGTCTTCAGCAACGCCGTGCTGCACTGGATCAACGACGCCGACAGCGTGATCGCGCGCGTCCACGCGGCGCTCAAGCCGGGCGGCAGGTTCGTCGCCGAGTGCGGCGGGCACCGCTGCGTGGCAACCATCGTCGCGGCCCTCGAAGGCGAACTCGACAGGCGAGGACACGTGGGCCGCGACGCGAACCCCTGGTACTTCCCCACCGCCGAGGAGTACGGCGCGCGACTGGCGAAGGCCGGCTTCGAGGTCGATTACATCGCGGTCATCGACCGGCCGACGCCCCTGCCGGCCGGCATCAGGGGCTTCATCGAGACCTTCGCCGCACCGTTCGTGTCGGTGCTGCCGGTAGACGAGCGCGAGGCGTACGTCGAGGACGTCTGCCGGCTG
This sequence comes from uncultured bacterium, assembly GCA_964596625.1. GTDB lineage: Bacteria > Deinococcota > Deinococci > Deinococcales > Trueperaceae > DASRWD01. Next base: position 6,493 of record CAZQVC010000110.1, read on the forward strand.
CTCGAGCCCGATCTCCGCTCCGCCGACGGCGTCTGGACGGCTGACTACACCAGGCTGCGCTTCGCGGCATTCAGAGCATCGTCCCCGTGAGCACGACCCTTGCCCACAGGAAGAAGATGACGATGCCGACAACGTCGACGATCGTCGCGACGACCGGCGTGGACGACACGGCAGGGTCGGCGCCGAAGCGCTTGAGCATGATGGGCAGCAGCGAGCCGGTGAGCGAGCCCCACAGCACCACGCCCACGAGCGCCAGCGCCACGACCACCGCGATCAGCAGCCAGTGCTCGCCGTAGGCGTCTAAGAACTCGCCCCAGATGGCAACGCGCAGGAAGCCGAGGCCGCCGAGCAGCAGCCCAAGCGCGAGACCGGCGGCCAGTTCGCGCTTGGCCACCTCCCACCAGTCCCTGACGGTGACCTCGCCCAGGGCCATGGCGCGGGTGACGAGCGCCGCCGCCTGCGACCCGGAGTTGCCGCCCGAGGAGATGATCAGGGGCAGGAACAGCGCCAACACCACGGCGTGGGCGATCTCCGACTCGAAGAAGCCCATGGCCGTGGTCGTGAGGAGCTGGCCGAGGAACAACAGGATCAACCAGAAGCCGCGCTTGCGGATGACACCGCGCAGAGTGATCTTCAGGTACGGCTCCTCGAGCGCCGCGACACCACCGAGCATCTGGATGTCTTCCGTGGCTTCTTCCTGTGCGACGTCGAAGACGTCGTCGACCGTGACGATGCCCACCAGCACGCCGTCGGTATCGGTCACGGGCAGCGCCGAGCGGT
>CAZQVC010000111.1:0-7141 GCA_964596625.1 uncultured bacterium
CTGACGGAAGACCCTGAATCCCAACTCGCCCGTGCTGTTGTCACTCCAGTTGACGACTATCGATCCTGCCTTGGCGGTCGCCGTGACGTTGGTGGGGGCGACCAGCGCATCGTCGTCTCCCGGTGGACGTTCCGAGCAGGCCACGAGCGCCAGCAGCAAGAAAGCCGATGCGAACCTTGCGAAAGGACTGTTCATGGGCAGTCCTCCAATCCCGCATGGGCAGATACGGGTCCGACCCTAGCAGAGGCTTAGGACCTCGCTAGAATCTCGGCCGACCTTCGCTCTGGAGTGTGAGGGCACGCCGGGAAGCACTCGGAGCGCTTGACGGGGCTCGCGTGCCGGTTCGCGGAGGACTAGACGAACAGGCTCATCTCAGCGGTGTGATGTCAGTTCGCGCTCCCGGCTGTCCGCGGTGCCACCGCCCGCGCCGACACGCAGCAGGTAGTCGATCACGTCGCCGGCGCCGTAGCCGTCTTCGCCGGCCAGCAGCGGCACGATCGCGGCGAGGTCGTCGCCGCTGGTGACGAGCGGGAGCTCCTCCGCCGCGCCGCGCTTGCGCGACTGGGCCAGGCCCACGTCGGCCATGAGCGCGTTGCACAGGCACTTGCGGCCCACCGTATCGGCGGCGTCGCCGCCCTTGCGCACGTAGTCAGCGACCGGTTCGGACGCGCAGCGGTAGCCGTGTCCGCCGTCCTCGGTGCGGTAGACCTCGCGGAGATAACCGAGGTCGCACACGCGGCGGCGCTCCTGGTAGGTCTCCTCCTCGGAGACCGTGCCCTCGAGGGAGACGACCTTGAACGGGAAGCCGGTGGGTGAGGCTCGCGGATCGGTCCTGACCGTCGCCTTGCCCGCCGCGATGAGCTCGAGCACCGAGCGCTTGATGCCTTGGGCTATGCCCGACTCCCGGCAGTAGGCGAACAGTGTGCCGACCTGCACGCCGACCGCACCCGCCTGCCGTGCTTGCTCGAGGCCCTCGGGCGAGCCGTAGCTGCCGGCCAGCCAGAACGGCAGGCCGAGCTCGCGCATCTTCTCCAGGTCGACGAGGTCGCGCTCGCCGTAGATCGGCTGACCGCTCTCGTCCAACGCGCTCTTGCCGCGCGGCGGTGCGTTGTGGCCGCCGGCGGACGGGCCCTCGACGACGAAGCCCTCGATCGAGCCCGTGGCCTTCTTCTGCAGCATGCTGGCCAGGGAGTGCGAGGAGACGATGGGCAGGAAGTCTGGGCGCCGCAGCGGGGCGTGACCCTCAGCGCCGAAGCGCTTCGGGTCGAACCGGAGACGTTCGCCCTCGCTGCGGAACGCCGCGACCTCAGGCAGCTCCGAGATGTCGAGCCTGAACTCCGCCGGCTCGTGTCCCGAGAGCCGGTCGAGCGCGCCCGGCACCTCGCGGGGGATGCCCGCGCCCATGAGCACGTAGTCGACGCCGGCGAGCATCGAGCCGTAGAGCGAGGCGAGGTTGGGGAGCTGCACCTTGGTCAGGAGGTTGACGCCCACCTTGCCGGCGTGGCCCTCCTTGGCCAGGAACACCTCGACGAACGAGCCGAGCATGCCGAGGCCGTTCTGCTCGTGATTGTCCGTGGCCGTCGGCATGGGCGCGCGCAGGTAGGGGCGGCCCGGTTCGCGGCCGTCCGGCCTGAAATAGCGCTGCAGGGTCGACTTCACGATCTCGGGGAAGGGAAAGGCGGCCATGGCGCGGCGCACGACGCCGCCCGGGTCACCGTCCTGGAGCCGCCGGATCATGACGGTGTCGATACCCGTCGCCGAGACCACGCCCAACTGGCCCCTCATCGCCACTGCCCGCGCCAATCTCCAGTTGGAGACAGCTACCCCCATGCCGCCTTGGATTACCGATGCTAGGTTCAAGATGCCGCACCTTAACCGCCGCGGGGCATCGGTCGTGTACGCGAGTCGTGAACGTAAGTCGTTTACTCGAGTCGCCTTGTTCCTTGAGGCGTCGCGGTCAGCCGCGACCGCGGACGAACCTGACCAGGTCGCCGGTGCGCAGCTGCCCCGCCAGCGGCAGGTCCGCGGGATGGATCACCGCGGGCTTGGCGTAGCCGCCGATGGTGCCGCGGTCGTTGAGCAGTACCAGCGGCTGCCCACCGGAGGTCACCTGCACGGCGCCGAGAGGGTTCGCCTCGGAGAGCACGCCGCCGCCGGGCACGGGCGGGCCGGCGAGCTGCAGGCCCATGCGGTCGGCGTGCTCCACGCGGAACGGCGCCGCGGTGAGCGCAGCCAGCGCGTCGGGGCTGGCCTGCGGCCCCGGCATGATCCGCAGCGGGACCGTGGCGCGGGCGACTGGGCCGGGCTGCGGGAGCGCCGGCCAACGGGCGTATGGCAGGAACGAGTAGCCGGGTCTGGCGGCGCGCAGCTGGTCGACGCCCAGCCTGTCGCCGGCGCGCAGCGGCCGGCCGATCAGTCCACGAGCGTCGACCGAGGCCGAGCCCATGAACCGCTTGCTCTCGAAACCGCCGGCGACGGCGAGGTAGGCGCGCACGCCAAGGGCCTGCGGCGGGAACTCGAGGCGGTCGCCGGCGCGCGCGGCGAAGCTGCTGAACGGCGCGACCTGGGCGCCGTTCAGGCGCGGGCTGGTGCCCCAACCCGCGAACGCCAGCACCACGTCCCTCAACACCGCGAGGACCGGCCCCCGCACGTTGAGCTCGAGCAGAGGGAAATCCGGGCGGTTGCCCACCAGTAGGTTGGCCAACCGAGCGCTGCGGGCGTCGAGCGGCCCGCTGCGCGCCAGCCCGTAGTGAGCCGCGCCGTAGCGGCCGGCGTCGAGGACGAGGTCGAGCAGCCCCGGCTCCGCGACCTCGAGCACCGGCGTGCGCGGCTCATCGGGGAGCAAGTCCAGCGGCGCCGGCTCACCGGGCGCCCGCGGCCGGCCGCCGAGCGCCGGCTCCACGAACCGGACCCGGTCTCCCGGCGCCAGCAGGAAGGGCTTCTCGCGGTGAGGGTCGTAGACGGCCTCGAGCGCCGTGCCCAGCTGGCGCCAGCCGCCCGGTGAGGCGAGCGGGTAGACGCCCGTCTGGGCGTCCGCGATCGCCACCGTGTGCGGCTCGACACGCGCACGCGGCGTCGTCAGGCGCGGCAGGCGGATCGCGGGGTCGACGGCCCCCATGAACGGGAAGCCCGGGGTGAAGCCCACGGCGTACACGCGGTACTCGACAGCCGCGTGGCGCCTCGCCACCTCAGCAGGATCGAGGTCGGCTGCGACTGCGACGGCTTCCAGATCGAGCCCGTCGTAGCGCACCGGTACCTCGACCACGGGCCGGTCGACCGCGCTGCCGTGGTGTGGGCTCGCGCCGTCGTCGGCCAGCACGCGGTCGCACCAGCGCCGCACCGCGGCTGGGGAGAGCTGCCGGCGGTCGTACTCGAGGTAGAGGCTGGCGTAGCTGGGGACGATCTCGGTGATGCCGGCCGGCCGCTCGGCCGCGAGACGGGCGGCAGCGCTCAGGACGCGCGCGCTGACGGCCGCGTCCATGCCGTCCCCGAAGCGCAGGTAGATTCCGGCCGTCGTCTTCACGGCCGGCATCGTAACTAGGGCCAGCGCCAGGAGGTGAGCGCGATCGCGGCTCCGGCGGTCAGCGGCACACCAAGGGTCGACCCTGTTGGCGACCAGCTGAGGCCGCTACGCTCACGGCGGGAGGCGGAAGGGGGCGGCCTCCAGGTCACCGACTTCACACGCACCGAAGTTGGACCGGATGAGAATCAGGCAGTACGCTGGCTTCAGGGAGTCGTTCAAGACCTCGCCGTAGGCGAGGCTGCGTGGCTGGGGGGACACATGTGAGTAGATGGACTAGGGGGTCCACGTGCACAGGTTCTCCGAGCTCGCTTCTGATCGTCGTGACAGACCTCGGCCGAGCGACGGACCTACATGACCGAGTTCTCTTCGCAGATCTTCGCCCGCGTCGAAGAGCAGCGCAAGGACGTCGTCGAGCGCCTGTTGTGGGTGCTTGGCGCCATCGTCGTCGTCACGCTTGCCCTGGTGATCAACAACACGAGGCAGGGCCTACTGGGTGAGCCGGCGTTCTGGGTGAACGTCCTGGTGATCCCCGCGATAGTCGTAGCGCTCCTCTACAACCGCCGCCGCCGCTTGGAGGTCGCGGTCGGCATCGTGCTTGTCCTCGTGCTGCTGGCCGGAACGGTGCCCATCGTCCTCGGCGGCCTCTCGGCGAACGAACTGAGCGGGCTGATCTTCGCCGTGGCCATCGTGTTGGCCGGGCTGGTGCTCGAACGCAAGGCGCTCATCTTCACCACGGCCTGGGGCGTTGGCGCGATCCTCTTCGTCACCGTGCTCGACGCGTTCGGCGCCATCCCCAGCCGGCCGGGCGTGGCGCGACCGTCCATCGGCCTGGCCGCTCAGAGCGGGGTGCTGCTGCTGCTCATCGGCTACTTCCTCGACCGCTTCGGAGGGGTGTTCCAGGCCACGTTGACCGACGCGCTCGACTACCAGGTCCGCCTCAAGGAGCACGCCAACGAACGCCTGCGGGCGCAGGCCGCTCTCCTCAGTGAACAGCGCCTGACCGACGCCGTGGTGGAGAACCTGCCGGGCATCTTCAGCCTCATCCGCCAGGACGGCAGCATCACCAGGTGGAACAAGAACCTGCTGCGCGTGCTCGGCTACTCCGAGGACGAGATCGCCGACGCGTCGGTGCTCGACGTGGTGCCGCGCGAGGACCGGGACAAGATGGCGGACTTCATGCGCCGGATCCTCGAGGGCGGCGGCGGCACCGCCGAAGCGCGGATCGTGGCGAAGGACGGCGCCGTCGTGCCTTACCTCCTCACCGGCTCGCGCTTCAAGCTGGGCAACGAGGACTACATCGTGGGCGTCGGCCTCGACCGCGGTGAGATCGCCGCTGCCAAGTCGCGCATCGAGACCCTCAACCTCGAGCTCCAGGAGCGCCTCGAGCGGATCTCGGCGCTGCACGAGATCGACAGGGCCATCACCGGCAGCCTGGACCTCGACCTCACCCTCGACGTCGTGCTGCAGCAGGTCACCGAACGCCTGCGGGTCGACGCGGCCTCCGTGCTGCTGTTGCAGAAGGCCAGCCACACCCTGGTCTTCGGCGCAGCCCGCGGCTTCGGGGCGAAGGTCTTGCAGGGGACCTCGCTGCGCCTAGGCGAGGGTCTTGCGGGTCGCGCCGCGTTCGAGCGCACCCGCGTCGTGGTCGACGATCCCGCCGAGCTCGCAGCGGCCTTCCCCGAGCAGAGCAGCGTGCGCGCGGAGGGCTTCGCCTGCTACGTGGCCACGCCGCTCGTCTCGAAGGGGCAACTGCAGGGCGTGTTGGAGATCTTCCATCACAGCAGGCTCGAGCTGAGCGACGATTGGCACGACTTCCTCACCACGCTCGCCACGCAGGCCGCGATCGCGCTCGACAACGCCGCGCTGTTCGAGAACCTCGAGCGTTCGAACCTCGAGCTGCGTCTGGCCTACGACCGCACCATCGAGGGTTGGGCCAGGGCGCTCGACCTGCGCGACGAGGAGACCGAGGGGCACAGCCGGCGCGTGACCGACATGGCCGTGCGCCTGGCGACGAGCCTAGGCATGCCAGATGCCGACCTCGTTCACCTGCGCCGCGGCGCGCTCCTTCACGACATCGGCAAGATGGGCATCCCCGACAACATCCTGCTGAAACCGGGCAAACTCGAGCCCGAAGAGTGGGAGATCATGAAGCGCCACCCCAGCTACGCGGTCGACCTCATCACGCCGATCGAGTTCCTGGTGCCAGCCTTGCCCATCCCCTACGCGCACCACGAGAAGTGGGACGGCAGCGGCTACCCTCGCGGTCTGAGCGGCCACGAGATACCCTTCGCAGCGCGGATCTTCGCCGTCGTCGACGTCTTCGACGCGCTGACCTCCGACCGGCCGTACCGCAAGGCCTGGCCCAAATCGCAGGCGCTCGCCCACATCGCCCAGGAGAGCGGGAAGCACTTCGATCCGCAGGTCGTCGACGCGTTCCTGGAGATGGTCGACTGAGCTCGCTGTCGGGCCCGAGGTCGAGCGGGTCGCCGTGTGAGCTGGATGGTCCGCGTCAGTCGCGCTCGAGGTTGCGGCGGGCGAGTTCGCTGCGGGCGTGAGCCAGGCGGCCGAAGTCGGCCAGGCTCGCCGTCCCGGAGCGCACCGCTCGTTCCAGACAGGCTTCCAACGCGAGAAGGTCGTCCTGACTCAACGACTCGACGAACAGGCGCATGTCGGCGTCCCGCGAGCCGCATCTGCCAGAGCTCCAGGAGGGTTCCATGAATGGGACTCTAGACGTGGGGCGCTTAACTGCGACCAAATTCGTCGGCCGACGAGCAGGGCGGAGGCGTTCGATCCGGCCAAACGGCCAGCAAAGTGACGTGAGTCGTGCGGAAGTCGGCACCTGACCCGCGGCTATACTTGCCGCCAAGCGATGCAGAGTTTCCGTCCCCAGGCGGACAGCCGATACCTAGACCGTGACCGCTTGCTGAGTCAGCTGCCCGACCAACCGGGGCGGGCGGTATGGCTGGAAGCGCCGTACGGCTACGGCAAGAGCGTCCTCGCCAGCCAGTGGGCCAGGGACCTGGAGCGTGACGACTGGCGCACGCTGTGGCTGGCGCCGGGCGGCAGCGACCCGCGGGCGCTGCTGGCGGACACCCTCGAGCTGCCCACCAGCGCCCCTTGGGCCGCCGTGCTCGACGAGCTGTGGCAGAAGCCGACGCTTCTCGTGCTCGAAGACCTCGAGGCGCTCGACGACCACGAGCTGCTCACCCCGCTCCTGCGCGACCTGCGCGGCCTGGTGTTGCTCGCGAGCCGCTCCTCGCTCAATGTCTCCGAGCTGCCACGGCTGCTCACCCAGGGCCGCCTGATCCACCTGCGGACCGAGGAGCTCGCCTTCGACCCGTCCGAGACGAGTGAGCTGGTGGGCGACACGGACACGGCCAAGCGACTGTGGGCCACGACCAACGGCTGGCCGCTGCCCCTGCACTTCGCGGCGCTCACCGGCGAGATGCCAGAGGGAGCCGCGCTGCTGGAGGGCATGAAGGCCAGCGTGACGGCGGAGGCGTGGCGCGAAGCGCTGCTGCTGGCCACGCTCTCCGTCTTGCCCATCGAGTCGGCTAGCCCCGCCACCAAGGCCCTGGCGCGAAGCGGCTTCGTGCAGCTCGGCGACAGCGGCTACCG
>CAZQVC010000112.1:0-7056 GCA_964596625.1 uncultured bacterium
TGACCTGACCGATGTCGCCGGCGGCGATCACCCGCTTGAGCGCCGAGTTGCGCGGCGCGTAGCGGTAGTTGAAGGTGAGCAGCACGTGCCGACCCGTGGCCCTGGCGGCGTCGGCGATCTGCCTGACGCCGGCCAGCGAGGTGGTCAGCGGTTTCTCCACGACCGCGTCGGCCCCCGCGTGGAGCGCGGTGACGATGCTGTCGGCGTGGGTGTAGTCGGGTGAGGTGATGATCACGCTGTCGACGTCGTGCTCGCGCACGGCGCGGGCCAGGTCGGTCGGCGCGAAGCGCGCGGGCTTGCGCTGGGCGTCCTGGTAGAGGAGGGCCTCGTAGCTGTCGAGGCGGCCGCCGTTGGTGTCTGACCAGGCGACGAGCTCGGCGACGTCGGCGTGGGGCCCGGCGATGGCGGAGAGGTACATCTGGGCGCGGGAGCCGGTGCCAAGCAGGGCGTAACGCTTCTTCACTTGATCCCCGTCGTGGCGATGCCGCGCAGCAGGTAGCGCTGGCCGGCAAGGAAGATGATGAACAGCGGGATGAGGGAGACGACCGACATCGCGAACATGCCGCCCCAGCTCGACGTGGAGGAGGCGTCGAGGAAGTTGCGCAGGGCCAGCGACACCGTGAAGTTCTTGGTCGAGGTCAGGTAGATGAGCTGCGAGAAGAAGTCGTTCCAGGTCCAGATGAAGGTGAAGATGGCGGTGGTCGCCAGCGCCGGCACCATCAGCGGCAGCATCACGCTGCGGTAGATGCGGAAGTGAGTGGCGCCGTCGATGCGGGCGGCCTCGTCGAGCTCGCGGGGGATGCCCCTGATGAACTGCACCATGAGGAAGACGAAGAAGGCGTCGACGGCGAGGAACTTCGGCACGATCAGCGGCAGGAAGCTGTTCACCCAACCGAGCTTCGCAAAGAGGATGTACTGCGGCACCACCACCACGGGGAACGGCAGCATGATCGTCATCAGCATGATCCCGAACAGCACGGCGCGGCCGTTGAACCGCAGCCGGGCGAAGGCGTAGGCCGCCAGCGAGCAGGAGATGAGGTTGCCGAGTATCGCGCCGGCCACCAGCAGCAGCGTGTTGAGGAGGTAGCGGCTGAAGGGGTGGCTGAGCGCGTTCCAGCCGAAGCGGTAGTTCTCGAGGCTGAGCTGCGAGAGCACCAGACCGGGCTCGCGGAAGATCAGCGACTCGGGTCGCAGCGACGCCACAACCAACCAGATGAGGGGGTAGATCATGGAGACGGAGAGCGCCGCCACGCCGAGGTGCTTGAGTAGGCCGCTGAGCGCGCGCCGCACGCTCCTGCCCGGGCGGGCGGCGCTGGCCGTCCGCGCCTTCGGCACGCTGGCGACCTCAGTCGTCATAGAACACCCAGTAGCGCGAGAGCCAGAAGTTGAGCGCGGTGAAGCCGGCGATGACGACCAGCAGGAACCAGGCCATGGCCGACGCGTAGCCCATATGCAGGTAGGCGAAGCCCTCGCGGTAGAGGTAGAGCGTGTAGAACAGCGTCGAGTCGGCCGGGCCGCCCGTGCCGCCGGAGACGATGAAGGCCTGCGTGAACGACTGGAAGGCGAAGATCACCTGCAAGATCAGGTTGAAGAAGATTATCGGCGTGAGCAGCGGCAGCGTGATCGAGAAGAACTGCCGCAGGCCGCTCGCCCCGTCTACCTTGGCAGAGTCGTAGTACATCTCGGGGATCTGGCGCAGGCCGGCCAGGAAGATGATCATCGGGGAGCCGAAGGTCCAGATGTTGAGCAGGATGATGGTCCACAGCGCGTACTGCGGGTTGGATATCCAACCCTGGCCCTGGATGCCGAACTGCGCCAGCAGCTGGTTGACGATGCCGGCTGTGCCGAAGACCTGGCGCCACAAGATGGCCACGGCCACCGAGCCGCCCAGCATCGACGGCAGGTAGAGCACCGAGCGGTAGAAGGCGAGCCCGCGCATGCCGCGGTTGAGCACCAACGCGATCAGCAGGGCGAAGGCCAGCAGCGGCGGCACGGAGAACACCACGTACTTGACGGTGACCTTGAACGAGCGCCAGAGGCGCGCGTCCTGGAGCATCTCACGGTAGTTCTCGAAGCCGATCCAGCTGGGGCTGGTTAGCAGGTTGTAGTCGGTGAAGGAGAGGTAGAGCGACGCGATCATCGGGCCGATGGTGATCGCCAGCAGCCCGACCAGCCACGGCAGCAGGAACAGGTACGCCACCGTGTTCTCGCGCCGTGAGACCCCGACCCGGTTGCCCTTTCGGGTGCGGGCGAGGGAGCGTAGCTCACTGGAGATGCTCAAGCCTTCTCCTCCTCGAAGAAGCGGCGGCGTCGCGCCATGTTTGAAAGCGGTTTCTACGCCTAGTGTCACCTGTCGCGGTGCGAGCGTCAAGTGACGAGCCGAGCAATGCGTGCGCAGCGGGCCGATCTCGACCGGCACCGCCACCTTCGTTGACACTCGGCCACGCGGTGAGTATCATCGCCGGTGAAAACGGTTTCAAGCTTTGGTTGTGCTTGCCCACGGTGCCGTAGAGGCCGTGCGGTGGGTCGTCGGAGGACTCTCGCACCTGGTGCGGTGTTTCGACGGGAAGGGTGGAATCGATGGGTTCGAGGAGAGTAAGCACGAGGCGCGTCGGCTGGGTCGTGGTGCTGGCTGCGGCCGTCGCGGTGTTCGCCGCAGCTGGCATCGCGGCCGCGCAAGACCCGGTGACCATCAGGTTCACCTGGTGGGGCAACCCCGACCGCGACGCCAAGACCAACGAGATGGTCCAGCTGTTCATGGAGGAGTACCCCTGGATCACGGTCGTCACCGAGCCGACCGTCTTCGACGGCTACTTCGACAAGCTCGCCACCTCCACCGCCGCCGGTGACGCCCCCGACGTGATCACCATGGGCGGCACCTACCCCACCGAGTACGGCGCAGCCGGTCAGCTGGTCGACCTCACCACCGTCGCCGACGCTGTGGGCCTGGACCACTACGATCCGTCGTCGTACTCCTCGGCCACGCTCGACGGCGCGGTCTACGGCCTGCCGACGGGCGGCAACGCCCGCGGCCTGCTGGTCAACCTCGACCTCTTCGAGCAGGCCGGCGTCGAGCTGCCCGACGACAACACCTGGACCTGGGAGGACTTCGTCGACATCGCCGGCGAGCTCTCCGCCAACCTGCCCGACGGCGTCTACGGGGTCGACTGGCGCCTCGACATCAAGGAGGAGTTCGCGGCGCAGCGCGGGCCCGAGATGTTCCTGCCGGGCGGCGGCATCGGCGTGTCGGTCGAGACCATGGCCGACCTCTTCCAGATCCCCCTCGACCTCATGGCGAACGGCGGCATGCCGTCGGCTGAGGAGACCGTCGAGCTGCTCAACACCCAGGCCGAGCGCACCTACTTCGGCCAGGGCAAGGCCGCGATGATGTTCGCCTACTCCAACAACGTCCAGGAGTTCGCCGACCTGCTCGGCCAGCGCGTGAACATGATCAAGATCCCCGGCGAGTCCCAGTACGCCTCACCGGGCCTGCAGGTGCTGCCCTCGCAGTACTTCACCATCTACGCCGGCTCCGACCACCCGGAAGAGGCCGCCATGCTGGTCGACTGGCTGCTTAACGAGCCCGAGGCGGCCAAGATCATCCTCGGCAACCGCGGCTTGTCGTTCAACGCCGAGATCGCCGAGGTCATCAGCCCGTTCCTGGGCGAGTTCGAGGCGCAGTCGGCGCGCTACCTGGCGCGCGTGGCGAACGAGGGCCGGCCGGCGCTCTACGTGCCGACCTCCGGCAAGGGCGAGGTCGACGACCTCACCAACCTCCTGCACGAGCAGGTGCTCTTCGGCCTCACCACCCCGGAGCAGGCCGCCGAGGAGTACATCGAGCAGGCCTCGAGGATCATCCCCGGACCGCAGTAGCGTCGGCGATCACGACCGCCGCCAGGGGGACCCGCAACCTTGCGGGTCCCCCCTCTTTACGCTTCACTGATGCGCGATCCTCACCCCACCTACCTAGCCCCTGCGCAAGGGACCGTCGATAGACGAGCCACCGTCGAGCGCCACGACCCTCGGTTGCTCGCTCTCGACCCGCTGGCGCCGCTGCAGGTCGGCAACGGCGAGTTCGCCTTCGCCGTCGACCCCACCGGCCTGCAGACCTTCCCCGAGGCCTACCCGGTGGAGGGCGGCGGCTCGCTGCTCGGCACCATGGCCCAATGGGCCTGGCACTCGCTGCCCGCTCGCCGGCCGTACTCGCTCGCCGAGACCTGGCGGGAGTACGAGACCGCCAAGGGCCCCGTCCCGTACGTCGACCTGAGCAGCGAGGCGCACGACGCCGCCGAGCAGAGCGAGGCGGAGAGCTGGCTGCGCGGCAACCCGCACAAGCTGCAGTTGGCGAGCGTGAGCCTGTGGACCGGTCCGGGCGCAGAGGGCGCGAACGTGCCCTCGCTAACGGAGCTGCACGACGTCGACCAGCGCCTGGAGCTGTGGCGCGGGACCGTCACCAGTCGCTTCTCGCTCGCCGGGGCGCGTTACCTCACCACCACGGCGGCTCACCCGCGCCGCGACGCGGTCGCGCTCACGCTGGTGGGCCCGCCGGGGCGCCCGCTCGGCGTGCGACTGCGCTTCCCCTACGGCAGCGACGCCTGGGCGAACGCCAGCGACTGGTCGAAGCCGGACGCCCACTCGACCAACCTGGAGCGTGCGCCGGGAGGCTGGACGATCGCCAGGCGACTCGACGCGACCGCGTACCGCGTGCGCCTGTGGGCCGAGGGGCTCGAGCCGCGGCGGCTGGCCGAGCACGACCTGGTGCTCGCCGGGGAAGGCGAGGTGAGGCTGGTCATCGAGTTCGAGCCGTGGCCGAGCGGGGCGGCCGCGGGCGCGAGCGGCGCCGCGGCGCCGCTCGACGTGGCTGACGTGCTGGCCGCCAGCGCGACCGGCTGGGAGACGTTCTGGAACTCGGGTGCGTTCGTCGACTTCAGCGGTAGCGACGACCCCCGGGCGCCCGAGCTCGAGCGCAGGGTCGTGCTCTCGCAGTACCTCACCGCCGTCAACTGCGCCGGCTCCCTGCCGCCCGCCGAGACTGGGCTCTTGCTCAACTCCTGGCGGGGCAAGTTCCACCTCGAGATGCACCCGTTCCACGCGCTGCACTTCGCCGCGTGGGGGCGGCCGGCTCTGCTCGAGCGGAGCCTCGCCTGGTACCGGCGCGCGTTGCCGCAGGCGAAGGAGACCGCGCGCCTGCAGCGCCACGCCGGCGCCCGCTGGCCGAAGCAGGTCGGACCAGAAGGCAGCGAGACGCCCAGCTCGATCGGTCCGTTCCTCGTCTGGCAGCAGCCGCACCTCATCTACCTGCTGCAGATGCTCTACCGGGCGGCAGGCCGCAGCGAGGCCTTGGCCCCTTACGAGGAGCTGCTCTACGAGACCGCCGAGTTCATGGCCAGCTTCCCGACGTCCGCTGGGGCCGAGTTCCACCTCGGTCCGCCGCTCGTACCCGCCCAGGAGTCGTACGCCGCCACGCGACGCACGGCGCTGGACCCCACCTTCGAGCTCGCCTACTGGTCGTGGGGGCTTCTTGCTGCGGCCCAGTTGTGGCGGCGGCTGGGGCGCACGCCGCCGGACCGGTGGCTCGAGGTCTCGCGCGCCATGGCCAAGCCAACCGTCAAGGCCGGGACCTACGCGGCCCTGGCAACCCCGCCGTTCCTCGTGAGAAACGACCACCCGAGCATGTTGGCGGCGCTGGGGTTCGTGCCGGCCACGCCGCTGATCGATGCGGCCACCATGGAGCGCACCTACGAGGACGCGCTCGGGGAGTGGGACTGGGACTCGACCTGGGGCTGGGACTACCCCGTCGCCGCGATGACCGCCACGCGCCTCGGCCGCAGCGACGCGGTGGACGCGCTGCTGCTCGACCGGCCCAAGAACACCTACCTGAGCAACGGCCACAACCGCCAGACCGCCCGGCTCCCCGCCTACCTGCCTGGCAACGGCGGCCTGCTGCTGGCCGTGGCGCTGATGGTGGGAGGCTTCGACGGCGCAGCGGCCGGCCAGGCGGCCAGCCCCGGCTTCGACCGGGGCTGGAGCGTCGCCCACGAGGGCTTCGTCAGGTTGCCGTAGCTGCGCCGCTGCGGCGGCGCAGGATCTCGACCAGCCGGCCGCGCTGCACGGCCTTCTCGAAGCTGAACGCGCTGGCCAGCTCCCCGGCCCGCTGCGGGGTGACGCCGGCGAACAGCTGCGCGTAGCGCTCGGCCAGCGGCTCGGCGAGCAGGATGTGGCGCACCAACCGGAAGACGTGCTGCCGACGGCCCCAGGGGTACGGCTGGTAGTCCGGGAACTCGCTGTCCATGATCTCGTCGATGGGGTCCAGGATGTCGCGCACGCCGAGGTCGCTGCCGCCCCACGAGTCGGTGCCCAGACGCCGCTTGAGCTCGGTGATCGGGGCGATGAGGTCGAGGTACTCGCTCGCCGGGTCGGCGTAGACCACGCCCTGCAGGCCGACGTCCTTGTAGGTCCACAGGGCCCAGCTGGCCCCGTACTCGTCGTAGATGTCGAGCTGGTCCTCGAGCACCTGGAAGCGGAACTCCTCGTGCGGCTTCTCCGGCGGGTACATCGGCCCGAACTCCCCGACCCAGATGGGCGTGCCGGTGCGGCGCATGAACTCGGTGCGGCGCAGGAAGGCCCGCTCGAGCTCGTCGCGATCGAAGTACTCGCCGCGGAAGGTGCCGGGGTACTCGGTCGCGCTGGCCACGCCGGGCCCGGCGTAGTCGTGGGCGGCGAACACCGCGTTGTCGAACGGCTCGTCGAAGCAGGAGAAGTCGGTGGAGTAGCGGTTGCCGTCGAGGAACAGGATGTGGCGGTCGTCGACCGCCCTGATGGCCCGCTCGAGCCGCCGGTAGAACGCGGGCACGACGGCGTTGGTCTCGTCGGCCGGCTCGTTGAGGGGGTTGTAGCCGGCGACCTCGGGCCGGTCCTTGTAGCGTTCGGCGAGCGCCTCCCAGAGGTTGACGACCCGGTCCTGGAAGTGACGGTGCTGCCAGAACAGGGCCTGGTGCGTAGGGTTGTCGGAGTGCCAATGGTGGTTCTGGTAGCCGGGCGCGGCGTGCAGGTCGA
>CAZQVC010000113.1:0-5388 GCA_964596625.1 uncultured bacterium
GGCGACGGCGCCTACCGCGTCGTCGTCGGCCTGCTCGACGCCCCGCTCTACGCCGGCCAGATCGAAGGCATCGACCTCGCGGTCTTCGATGCCAACGACCAGCCCGTGGAGAACCTCGCGAACAGCCTGCAGGCCACCGTGATCTCACCGACCGGCGGCGAGCTCACCCTGACGCTTCGTCCGCAGCCCGACAAGCCCGGCTACTACACCGGCGACTTCGTCCCGTCGGTCTCGGGCAACTACAACGTCCGCGTCGTCGGCTTCATCGGTGAGGTGAGCTTCGACGAGCTGTTCGACCACGTCGCCCACGCCGATCCGGCGGTGCTCGACCCGGCCACCATCACGGTTCCGTGAGGTCGCTTCGCCTTGTCGGCCAGTCGGGCGCCGGGCGCCGCCTGGCCCTCGCCTGGCTCGCCGCCGTCGCGTTCGCCGTGATGAGCCTCGCCGCGGCGCACGCCAGCCTCGACGCCACCGACCCCGCCGACGGCGCCGTGCTCGAGGCGGGCCCTCGCGAGGTGACGCTCGACTACTCCGAGAACGTCGAGGTCGGCTTCTCGGTCTTCGCGGTGCACCGCTTGGACGCCGACATCGACCTCGGCGAGGAGCACGCGCAGCAGCGCATCGCCGGACTGGCCGCACCCCAGGTGAAGGATTGGCTCGCCGCCCCCACCTCCGGTGACACCCTGGTCCCCATGACCTACGAGCCCAACACAGGCAAGGCCTCGCAGGTGGTGCTGACGTTCGATGAGGAGCTCGCGCCCGGACACTACGTCGTGGTGTGGCGCGTGCTCTCGGCCGACACCCACCCGGTGGAGGGCTTCTTCACCTTCAGCGTCACGCAGTAGGGGCGGGGGCGCTGCCGCGGTGCGGCGATGACCTGGGCCGGCCGGCTGGCGGCGCCCCGCCTGAACTCCGGGCAACAGGAGGTCGTGCGCTGGTTCGCCATCGCCGCGATGGTCGTCGACCACGTCGGCGCCGTGCTCCTGTCCCCCGACGAGGCGGCGCCGCTGCGCGCCATCGGCCGGCTCGCCTGGCCGCTGTTCGCGTTCCTCATGGCCTACAACGTCGCCGTGCGCGGCGTGGACCCGCGTCGCTACCTGAAGCCGCTGCTCGTCTGGGCGCTGATCGCCCAGCTGCCGCACTACCTGGCCTTCGACGTCTTCGTCGTCTCGATCCTCGGCACGCTGCTCCTCGCCGCTGCGGCCCTCACGCTCCTCACGCGGCGCCCCAGCCTCGAGGAGCGCTGGCCCGCCGCGTTCCCCTTGGGGCTGGTCGCCGTGCTGCTCGCGTCGAGCCTCGTGGAGTACGGCCCGGTCGGCGTTGGCCTGGTACTCGCCTTCTGGTGGGCGCTGAGGGATCCCAAGCCGCTCAGCTGGACGGCGGCGCTGCTGGCGACCGCGCTGGCCAACCAGCCGTGGGAGATCTGGCCGTTCGCGCTTCTCGCCCTACCCGTGCCGTTCCTCGTCGCGAGGCTGCCGCTCGGCCTGCCCCGCAGCGGCCGCCTCCCGTGGCTCTTCTACCCCGCGCACCTCTTGCTGCTGGCGCTGATGGATAAGTTGGGCTGAGCAGCCGCTCACTCCAACCTGCGGGCCCTCGGCCAGCCCAAGGTGAGGCCGAACAGCACCAGGGCTGCGATGAACACCACCAGGAACACGTCGTGCAGGCCGCCGGCCAGCAGCCCCGCCAGCGCGGCCTCGACCTGTGCCGGCAGTCTCGTCACCTCCTCGCTGGCGGCGGCCGCGGCCGCCGGGTCCATGATCCGTTCGATGTCGCCGACGTCGACCTGGCCGGCCAGGTCGGAGCGCGCGATGCGCCGGGCCAGCGACGCGTTGAGCACGCCGCCCAGCAGCGCTGCGCCCACCGAGTTCCCCAGCAGGCGCATCAGCATGTTGCCGGCCGTCGCCGTCCCCCGTCGCTCCCAGCTGACCGTCGACTGGATCGACACGATCGACGAGGTGTTGATGAACCCCATGGCCACGCCGACGAAGAACGACGAGGCCGCGACCCACCAGGGGCCGAGCTCGGGCCTTAGCAGCAGGTACAGGCTCCCGCCCACGAGGGCCGCCACGCCGCCGAGCCTCGCGGTGTTGGCCGGTCCCAGCGGGATCAACAGGCGGCCAGCCGTGGACGACGCCACCGGCCAGCCCAGCGACATCGTGGTGAGGGCGAAGCCGGCGACCAGCGGGGCGTAGCCCATCACGCCCTGCACGTACGGTGGGGCGTAGGTGATGACGCCGATCATCACCACGCCGGAGACGAAGGCGCTGAGGTTCGCCAGCGCGATCAGCCGGTCGCGCCACAGGTCGAGGGGCAGGATCGCCCCGGGGACCGTCAGCAGACGCCTGACCAGAAGCGCCAGGGCGATCAGCACCAACAGCACGCCGCCCCACAAAGCCGGTCCCTGGAGCTCCGCGCCCAGGTTGAGCAGCAGCATCAAGCCGCCGACGGCCACGAACAGCATGACGGCCCCACCGAGGTCGAGGCGCGTCTCGCCGCGCTTGACACGCTCGTCGAGGAAGCGCCACAGTCCGAGGGCCGCGACGACGCCGAACGGCACGCTGACCCAGAACACCCACGCCCAGTCGACGTTGGCCACGAGCAGGCCGCCGGCGAGCGGTCCCAGGACCGACGAGACGCCCCAGACGCTGGCCAGGTACGCCTGGACCCGCCCGCGCTCGCGCACCGTGTAGAGGTCGCCGGCCAGGGTGGTCACCATGGTCCCGATGCCGGCCGCACCCATCCCCTGCACCAGGCGGAACGCGATCAGCTGCTGCATGGTGCCGGCGAAGCCGCAGGCGATGGAGGCGAGGAGGAAGAGCGCGATGCTGGCCAGCAGCACGGGCTTGCGGCCGAGGGCGTCGGACAGGCTGCCGGTGATCGGCGTGAACACCGCCTGGCTAAGGAGATATGCCGCGAAGACCCAGCTGTAGAGCTCGAAGCCGCCGAGGGCGGAGACGATGCTGGGCATGGCGGTGGCGACGATCGTCCCCTCGATCGAGCTGAGCGCCATGGTCGTCATGAGGAACGCGAGGATCAGCGGGCGCCGCCGCGCGACCTGGGGATCGGCTACGGTCATCCGCCTAGAGCTCCGCCAGCAGGCGCCTCACCGACTCGGCGGCGTCTGCCAGCCAGCCCGCGCGCTGATGGGCGTCGCTGTCCCGCACGGCCGTGAACGTCCGCCGCTCCACCCTCCCCACGCCGGCCGGGCGCAGCACGACGTCGCGCCAGAACCTCGTGACGGGGTCGCCGAACACCTCCCGCTCGACCTCCGGGGAGGAGTTGCCGGTGGTCAGTACCAGGGCGGCGCGCGCCTCCAGCAGCCCGGTCACGGCCCCTCGCTCGTCGAGGGTGAACGCGACGTCCTCCCGCACCACCCGGTCGACCCAACCCTTCATGACAGCGGGGGGCTGGAAGAACCACACCGGGTGCACGAAGACCAACATGTCGGCGGCGAGCAGGTCGCGCGCGTAGGCGGCGCAGAGCTCGTCGGCGAAGTCGGCCGAGCGGACCTCCCCGGCCCCCAGCCGCGGGTCGAAGCCGTCGCGGTAGAGGTCGTGCAGCACGGCGCTC
Organism: uncultured bacterium; assembly: GCA_964596625.1. Classification (GTDB taxonomy): domain Bacteria; phylum Deinococcota; class Deinococci; order Deinococcales; family Trueperaceae; genus DASRWD01. The sequence goes on from CAZQVC010000113.1 coordinate 3,571, forward strand.
GCGCCAGCCTCGTCAACCGCGGCGAGCGCCGCTTGGGCCAGCGCGACGGTGAGGCTGTCGGTACGGGGGTGCGCCACGACCACCAGGACGTGGGGAGAGCGCCCGCCCGACGACCAGGATCGCGGTGCTTCCTCCCGACCCGTCACCGCGGATCGGTCGACCTTCGCCCGCGGCGCAGGGCCGCGCTCCCGGTAAGGCCTCTCGACAGCAGCGCGTCCAACGCCGCGTCGGGCTTGGGCCGCGCGCCGATGCGCTCGATCACCCAGGCCGAGACGCGGTTGGCCTCACGCACGGCCGTGACCGGGTCAGCGCCCCGCCAACGCGCCGCGAGGAACGCGCCGGCGAACGCGTCACCGGCGCCCGTGGCGTCGACCAGGCGACCCTCGGCGGGCGGCAGGTGGACGCCCTCGGCGCTGCCGGCCTCCAACAGGTAGGCGCCGTCGGCGTCGAGCTTCAACACGACGGTCGAGCCGGGGTAGCGCTCCTTCAAGGCCGCAGCGACGCGCTCCGGCTCGCGCTCGCCCGTCAAGACCTCGCCCTCCTCGGCGTTGGGGAACACGATGTCGAGGCCGAGGTCGCTGGTCATCTCCACGAACGCGTCGGGGCCCAGCTCCTGGATCATCTGGAACGACCCGGGATCGAGCGAGACCGTGCCTCCCCACTCCTTGACGATCCCCGCCGCCCGCCGCACGGCCGCACGCGGAGGGTCGCCGAAGAACGACCAGGCGCTCAGGTGCAGGTGATCGGCGCGCTGCAGCACCTCGACGGGCAGCTCGGACGGCAGCAGGTAGTGGTCGGCGCCCTTGCCCGAGATCATCGAGCGTTGGCCCTCGTGGTCGATCCACACCGCGACCGAGCCGGTGAGGTGAGTCTCGCTGTACAGCCAGTCGGCCGACACGCCCTCGGACGTCAGTTCGTCCTCGGCCAGCGAGCCGAAGCGGTCGTGGCCGATCTTGCCGACGAAGCGCGTCGGCAGGCCGCAGCGCCGAGCCCAGACGGCGGTGTTGGCCGCGCTGCCGCCGGGCGCGAGCTGGACCTCGCCGAAGATGTCGCCGCCGGCCAGGAGCTGGGTGTTCGCCCGGATGAGCACGTCCCAGGCGTAGTCGCCGACGACGACCAGCGGCAGGCGAGCGTCTCCCGCCGCGCCGAGTTCGGCGGGGGGTCGCACGCTGGTCGCCTCGCCTTCGCTGCCTACGGCAGCACCACCAGCTCGGCCTGGAGATCGGTGGTCGCCCGCGGCGCGGGCCCTTGCGGGTCGATGAACACGTTGATCTCGCTGCGCACGCCGAACTCGGGCAGGTAGACGCCCGGCTCGATGGTGAAGCCGAGACCGGGCCGCAGCAGGCGCGTGTCGGCCGTCTCGAAGTCGTCGAGGTGCGCCGCCAGGCCGTGGGCGGCCGCGACGCCCAGGCTGTGGCCCGTGCGGTGGGTGAACGCCTCGCCGTACCCGGCCTCACTCAGCACGCCTCTGGCGACGCGGTCGACCTCCGCGCCCTGCGGCATGCGCCCCTCCTCGTAGGCCTCGGCGACGTGCCGGAACGCCGCGTCGCGTGCGGCCGCCACGGCTGCGAACGCGCGCTCGACCTCGCTGCTCGGCCGGCCGACGACGCCCATCCAGGTGATGTCGGCGTACGGGGCGCGCTCCTCCGGCACCTTGCACCACAGGTCGAGGAGCACCACGTCGCCCCGCCTCAGTACCGCGTCGCGCGCGCCGGGCAGCGGTGAGTAGTGGGGGTCGCCGGCGTGGGCGCCGAAGCTGACGGTCGCGGGGTGGTCGAAGACGAAGCCCCCCTCTTCGAGCGCGTCGGCGATGAGGCG
>CAZQVC010000113.1:5488-7017 GCA_964596625.1 uncultured bacterium
AGCAGCTCGCCAAGGGCCTCGTCGAGGCTCCGGCGGCTGCTGTAGCTCCGTACCTCGACCGGGAGGTTCGGCTTGAGCGTGCCGACCTCAATGGCGTGGACCAACAGCACCGGCGTCCCGCTCACGGGGATCTTGAGGAACACCCTGCGCGACGCGATGTTGCCCTCGAGCAAGGGGCCCAGTACGGGCCTTGCCACGGGGTTGCTGCCGCGGAAGTCGTAGACGAGCCAGGCGTCAAGATCGGCCTGAGCCAAGCCCTCCTGCACGGCTGCCAACTGGTCCATGGCGCGATACTAACCGAGCCCGCGCGGCGTTCGGCGTTACACTCGCCGACGGGCTCCGCGTGCTCGCGGCGTCCTCCCCTGGGGGGTTCAGCTCAGGTCTTTGGAGGAGAGCTTGCGACCGATCGACATCGCAGACGTGCAGCATGAGATCGACCGCCGCTGCTGCCAAGACGTCTACCTACACCTCGAGACGACGACCGGTTCGTACACCATCCTCGGGCCGGAGAAGCGTCACCCCGTCATCGCCTTCGCGCGCAACGTCAGCGTCAACTACGAGCGGGGCAAGATCACCGGCGCCGGGCCATACCGGGTCGGGCTGAAGCTGGGCAACGGCTGGGTCTACGCCAACGGCCTCACCCACTACGTCGTCAACGAGCGGCAGGAGTTGCTGATGGCCGGGCTCGACGACGAAGGTCAGCTGACGGTCGCCCTGCAGCTCTCGACCACGCCGTTCCGGGAAGCCTGAGGTGAGACGGTGAGCGATGCTTCCGACGTGAACCGCGAGCAGAGCGGCGCAAGCGCCCAAGCGGCAAGGGCGAAGGTCGAGTTCGTTCCCCAGGATCAGACGGCGCTGGTGGTCGTGCTGCCGCACCCGGACGACGAGTCGTTCTCCTCCGGCGGGACCTTGGCCCTGGCGGCCGACGCCGGCGTGCCGGCTGTCTACCTCTGCGCGACCTACGGCGACATGGGACGCCGGCTCGGCAACCCGCCACGGGCCAACCGCGAGTCGTTGCGCGACGTGCGGGTGCGCGAGATGAACGCCGCCGCCGAGGTGCTGGGCATCGAGGTCGAGTTCCTCGGCCTGCGCGACAAGTGCGTGGAGTTCGAGGACCCAGACGAGCTGGCCGCCCGCCTCGCGAGCAAGTTCGTCGCGCTGCAGGCCAGCGCGGTCATCACGTTCTACCCGGGCTTCGGCGTGCACCCCGATCACGACGCCATCGGTCACGCCACGGTCCTGGCCGTGCGCTCGCTGCCGGCCAACCACAGGCCGCTGCTGCTCGGCGTGGCCGTAGGCGGGCCGGAGGCCGGCAAGATCGGCATCGGCGGCGCGACGCTCGGCGAGCCGCAGGTGGCTGTCGACATCAGCTCCGTCTACCGCCGCAAGCTGAACGCGCTCAGGGCGCACACTTCGCAGACGGGCACGCTCTTCACGCAGTGGGCGACGTTCTGGGACCTCGAGACGCTCGAGGCGCTGCCGGGCGCGCCGGAGCCCGACGAGCAGACGCTCGCCTGGCGCGACCGCCT
>CAZQVC010000114.1:0-6874 GCA_964596625.1 uncultured bacterium
GCGGAGGAGACCGCGTAGAGGTAGTGAAGGCCGACGAAGTAGAGGCCGTCGACCGCGGCCGCGACGCCGTGGCGGTGGTCCGGCTCGTCGTCGTGACCGCCGGCGCCAGGTTCCCGGTTCAACGGCAGGTCGATCCACTCGAAGCCCGAGCGGTAGCCCGTGCACCACACGACCGCGTCGACGTCGAGCACGCTGCCGTCCTCCAGCAGTGGGCGGCCCTGCCGCACGCCGGCCACCCGCGAGAGGCGCGTAACGCCGGCCGCGTCGAGGTGCTTGCCCTTGGTGCGGATCAGCGGCATCGAGCCTCGGGTGAAGGCCGGTTTGGCCTTCCGGCCCAGCGGAGTCGCGACGGTGAGCACGCGGTGGAACAGCACCCGCAGCACCAATCGACCGAGGAACGCGTGGCCGGCCGGGCTGTCGACCTCGAACGGCAGGTGGCCGGGGTAGCGGCCGGCGACGAACACCTGCCGATCGGCTGAGAGCTCGAGCGCGATCTCGGCGCCCGAGTTGCCCGAGCCCACCACCAGGACGCTGCCGCTCGGCAGCTGATCGGGGTTGCGGTAGTGGCTCGAGTGCAGTTGCACGATCTCCTGGTCGAGGTCGGCAGCGAACGACGGAACCTTCGGCTGCTGGTAGTTGGCCATGGCCACGACGACCTGATCGGCGGTCATCCGCTGTCGGCCCGCCTCGATCACGAACCGCTCGCCGTCGTGAGACAGGCGGTCGACCCGCACGCCGTGACGCACCGGGAGCGCGAAGCGCTGCACGTACGACTCCAGGTAGTCGGCGAACTCGTCCTTGGTCGGGAAGTGGCTGGGGTGCGAGGGGAACGGCATCCCCGCCAGCCCCGAGAAGCGAGCGGGGGTGAAGAGGCGCAGCGAGTCCCAGCGACGGCGCCAGCCGTCACCCGTGCGTCGTTCGGCGTCGAGGATGACGTAGGGCACGCCGCGAAGGCTCAGTTCGTGCCCCACGGCCAGCCCGGCCTGGCCGCCACCTATCACCAGCGTGTCGAACTCCTCGGTTCGCGTCACCTCGGTCTTCGCCTGTCGGTCGGTCGTCGGTTGGAACTTCGCCGCTTCGAGCATCGTCTTCTCCCGTCAGCCGGCGAACCGTAGGCCCTCGCCGCCTGTCGGTGGGGCGGTCCGCCATGACGGAAGCTAGGCGCGGCGGGCGCCTGCCGGCATCGGTGAAACCACCCATGCCGCCTCCAGGTGGGGCGTGGGTACCGTTCTTAGCGACGCTCGAGCGGCTGCTAGACGAGGTCGTGCTTGATGGCGTAGGTGGCGGCCTCGGTGCGCGACGCCACGCCCAGCTTGTCGAAGATGTTGCTCACGTGCCGATCGACGGTCCGCTCGCTGATGTCGAGCGCGGAGGCGATGCCGCGGTTGGTGCTGCCGGCGGCGAGGCAGCCGAGCACCTCGAGCTCGCGAGGGCTGAGCCTGGTTCCCGCTCCCCCCGCAGCTGCCTGGTGAGAGGAGAGCGGAGCGAACGGGTCGGCGTCTGGCCGGGAGGCGACCCGGTCGAGGTGCGCGAGGTCGGGAGCGGCGTCGAGCCGCTCGAACGTCGCTCGTGCGGCGGCGAAGTCGGCTTCGGCGGCGTCGCTGTCGCCGAGCCGCCGGCGGGCGACGCCAAGCAGGAAGCGCGCCCTGGCGTTCTCGTACGGGGCCGAGAGGTCGTCCCAGCCGTCCGCGGCGGCGTGCAGCTGCGCAGCCGCGGCTGCAGCGTCGCCGGCGGCCAGCGCGACGGCGCCGAGTGCGTGCTCCGCCATCGTGCGAAGTGCGAGGTTCTGCGTGCCGGCGCCGAACTCGTCCGCGGTCCGCGCGAGCTCCTCGGCAGCGAGGCGGGCGCGGTCGAGGGGCTGCTCGCCGCCGGCCGCGCGGTCCGGCGCCCGCTCGCTTTGGTCGCCCCCGCCGTCAGCCTGCACGGCGTCCGCTGCCAGGGCGATGAGCACCTTGGCCGGCAGGAGGCGGGCTCGCCTCAACGGATCGCTCGACTCGTCGAGCGCGCGCTCCACGCCCTGCTCCGCCGCCTCGAGCTGCCCCTGGGCCAACCGGAGCAAGCCCAGCCCCGGCTGGAAGCGTCCGCCGGCCTGGGCCACCGCGGCGTAGCTGCGCTCCGCCGCGCCGTAGTTGCCGCGCAACCGCGCGACCTCGGCTCGCTGGTAGTCGGCTGCCGCCGTCACGCGCTGCGCCGACCAACGAGGCGCCCGCTCGGTTGCGCGCTCTGCCTCGGCGACCGCGTCGTGCCAGGCGCCGTGCAGCACGAGCATCTCCGACCTGGCCACGCGGCACTCGCCGGTGAAAGTGATGAGTTCGGGTTGCGCCTCGCACCAACGGGTGAGCGCCAACGTCCACTCGTGCGCGCGCCGCAGCGAGTAGATGTCACGGCAGCCGTCGATGACGCTGCAGTAGACGATGCCCGCGGCCTGTGGCCGCAGCGCTCCCGAGGTCACCGCGACCATGGCCTCGTCGAGCAGCGCCAGGCCCTCGGCTACCTCCGCCCGTCTGAGCTGCACCCGCCCGACCAGCTGCAGGGCCAGGGCCGTGAGGTCGGGATCGCCGAAGCGCACCCCGCTCTCGATCGCCAGGTTGCCCGCTGCCAGAGCCTTCTCCAGGTCGCCTCGCCCCACGGCCGCCAGGGCGTCGGCAAGGTCGAGGTAGCCGTGCGCGGCGGTTCGCTCCTCGACGCTCGCCAGCAGGCGCCTGGCGCGCGCGAACCAACCGCTCGCCTGCGACGAGGCTCCCACGCCGGCCAGCGAAAGCGCGAGCCAGCTGGCGCACTGTGCGGCGCGCACCTGCTCGCCGCGGTCCAAGTAGCGCTGGTGGGCTCGCTCCAGCAGGCCCTCGAAAGCGTCCTGCCGGCCGAGGAGGTACGCGCTGGCGGCCCACGCCTCGAGGTCGGCCGCGCCGAGCGGCACCTCCAGGTCGGCGGCGGTGAACGCTTCGTAAGCCTCGTCCCAGTCGCTGCGGGCATGCGCCCGGCGCGCGGCCTTCAGGTGGTCGCTCGCGGCCATGGTGTTCGGGAGTTTAGCAGCGACCGCCACGAACGGTTGTCGCCGTCCGTGGCGGTCGCATGTGGCCCTGACGAGCTGGCGTCAGGTCGTCGGGGCATCGAGGCGGTATTGAAAGCTCAGCTTAGCCGCCGTCGTCTTCGCCTTCGGGCTCTTCCGGGGTGGCCGGGGCCTGCTCGGTGCCGCCGTCGTCGGTGGCGCCTTCACCCGTGCCGGCGTCCATGCCGATCGGGGCGCCCATGGCGTCGATCACGAACCAGTTGCCGCCGAGGCCCTGTCCGGCAAACGTGCCGGCTTCCATGTCGCCGGCGTAGTAGTACAGCGGCCAGCCGTTGTAGGTCACCTGGAAGGTGCCGTCATCGCGTTCCACGGTGCCGAAGAGCGCCGCGTCGAGGCCTTCGCCGGCCGTCGGGACGGCGTCGGCGCTGTCTACGGTGAACGGCGGCCAGTTCATGGCGCAGTCGTCGTAGCACGTGCTGGGACCTTGCGCGTCGGGAGCGAACATGTAGAGGGCCATGCCCTCTCCGTCGACGAGGTACTGACCGTGCTCGGACGACTCGGCCAGGTTCACGGTGGCGCCGGTGTCCTGGGCGAGGCTGTAGGCGAACAGGGCTAGGACGAGTACGCCGAGGGCTTTGAGCATGCGGTTCTTCACGTTGGTTCTCCGATCCGTGCTGCGTGAGGTGCAGCCGTTCAGGCTGGTTGGAACGAATGCACTGCTAGTCGTCTTGGGTGCGTTCAACTGTTCACGTCGGCCGGTGACTTCCACCTCCCCTCTTTCTGACCGCCTGGATTCTTGTGCCGCCGGCCATGAGAACTGTTGGCCTCCAGTGAGGCCGGGGGCTTCATGAAGATGCCGGTCTGGACGGGGCTGTGAAGCGTTGGGGGAGGTTACTCGGGCGGGGTCGTCAGCCTTTGACGCCGGTGCTGGCAATGCCGGTGGTGATGAAGCGCTGGAGGAACGAGAACACCAGGGTGATGGGCAGCAAGGTGAGCACGGTCATGGCCAGGACGTAGTGCCACTGCACGTTGAGCTCGCCCTGGAACGCGTTGAGGCCGACCTGCAGGGTGAAGTACTCGCTGCGGGTGAGCACGATCAGGGGCCACAGGAAGTCGTTCCAGCGCCACATCACCGAGAAGATCGCGAGCACGGCCAAGGCCGGCGCCGCGAGCGGCAGCATGACCTGCCAGTAGATCCGCCACTCCGAGGCGCCGTCGATGCGCGCAGCGTCGAGGAGCTCGTCGGGGATCGTCAGCATGTACTGGCGCAGCAGGAACACGCCCGTCGGCGTGGCGGCGCCCGGGATGATCACGCCCCAGAGGTTGTTCACCCAGCCGATCTCGGTGATCACCAGGTAGACCGGCACGAGGATCACGCTGATGGGGATCATCAGGGTGCCGATGATGACGAGGAACACGGCGTTGCGCCCGCGGAAGCGGTACTTGCTGAGCGCGAAGGCCGCCATGCTGTTGATGACCAGCGTGATCAGCGTGGCCACGACGGTGACCACGACGCTGTTCTTGAGGTAGGTGAGGAAGTTGAAGCGCTGCAGTGGGTCGAGGTAGTTCTCCCACGCCAGCCGGAAACGCTCGACCTCGGTGCGCCGCTCGATGGGCACGCGGATGATCTCCTCCGGTGCTGCCGGGTCGACCATCTGCGCCTCGAGCCCGATGCGACGCACCTGCGCGAGGCGCGCGGTCGTGCCGTCGTCCATGACCACGTCGAAGACCGGCAGCGGCTGGGGGTAGCCCTCCACCTCGGCGGTCAGCTGCTCCATGGGCAGCAGACTGGGTGGGAACTCGACGAGGGCGGCCTGCGTCTTGAAGCTCGACAGCACCAGCCACGCCACTGGCCCGAACATGATGATCACGCCAAGCGCCAGGTAGAGGTAGGTGAGGACGTCGGTGACGTGCGGCCGCTTGCGGCCCCTGCGGCGCGTGAGGAAGCGGCCGACGGAACCGGTGGCGGCGCCTCTCACGCCAGGTGCCCTTCGGTGCCGCGGCCCAGCCTCAGCTGCACCAGCGTCGCCACCAGCAGCACCACGCCGAGCACCACGCTGGCGGCGGCCGCCAGGCCGAAGCGCTGCACCTGGGTGGCGAAGCCGGTGGTGTAGATGTACTGCACCAGCAGCATCGTGGCCGTGCCCGGCCCCCCGCCGGTGAGCACGTAGACCTCGTCGAACATCTGCACGGCTCGGATGAGCGCGAGCACGAGCACCACCATCATCGTGGGCATCAGCAGCGGCAGGGTGACGTTGCGGAAGCCCTGCACGGTGTTCGCGCCGTCGATGGCGGCGGCGTCGTAGAGCTCCGCCGGGATGCTCTGCAGGCCGGCCAGCAGGATCAGGGTGTAGAAGCCCATGTGCGCCCAGACGCTGACGATGATCACCCAGGTCATCGCCCAGGTGCCGTCGAGCAGGAACTGCACCGGCTCGAGCCCGAGGCCGACGAGCACGGCGTTGAGCACGCCGTCACGCTGCAAGATCCACTTCCAGATGAGCGCGACGACGACGGGGGAGAGCAGCACCGGGTAGAAGAAGACGCTGCGGAAGAAGCCGCGCGCGACGATCTTCTGGTTGAGGACGATCGCCGTGAGCAGCGAGAGGATGACCATGCCACCGACCTGGCCGAGCACGAAGATCGCGGTGTTGCGCACCGCGCGCCAGAAGCGGTCCTCGGCGCAGGTGTTCGGCTGGAGGAAGTTCTCGCAGTCGAACAGCCGCTCGTAGTTCGCCGCCCCCACGTACGGCCTGTCGGCCGGGAACAGGTTGGTGCCTCCGGTGGTGGAGTAGTAGACGTTGAGCACCATGGGGAAGAGGATGAACAGCCCGAAGATGACCAGGTTGGGCAGCAGGAAGACGTGCGGCATGCGGCGCACGCCGATGAGGCGCTGCAGCGGCTCCATGACGAGGCCGAGGAGCCGCATGACCGCCGAGTAGAGCCAGACGAAGGCTCCGGCCACGACGTCGCCCAATCCCCTGTCCCGCATGCGCTCCTCCACTTGCGGCCCTACTGCTCCTTACAAAATAGGCGGCTCGCGCCCTGGCCCTGAAGGCGGGCGCGAGCCGTGGTGAAACTAGGCTGGTTGATCGCTCGGCGATCGCCTCACTCGCCGTGAGGCGTCAGCGCCGGTCAGTTGCCGCCGGCCTCGCGGATGCCCTCGTCGATGTCGGACTGCATGCGCTCGAGTGCCTCGTCGAGGGTCATCTCGCCGACGAAGACCTGGGTGAGGCGGTCGCGCATGCTGTCGAAGATGAAGCGGTTGTAGGGGTACGCCTGGAGGTCGTAGGCGATCGGGTCGAGCTTGGTCACCTGGTTGGCGAACACGCTCAAGGCCTCGTTGGCGGCTTCGGAGTCGGTGTCGAACTCCACGCCGGTCTCCGCCAAGCCGAGGTGACCCGGGATGAAGAGCGTGCGGCCGTAGAACTCGGCCATGACGTCCTCCTGGGTCAGGAACTCCATGAGCCTGGCGACCTCTTCGGGGTGCTCGGTGTCGGCGATGCCGACGAGCGCGGCGCCGCCAGGCATGCCGGTGCAGGCAGCCGGCCCGCACGGGTTGGGGATGACGGACCAGTCGAAGGCGTCGCCGATGAGGTTGTCGAACTGGCCGACCTGCCAGCTGCCGGACATGTAGAGCACGACCTGGCCGTTGACGAAGAACTCGTTGCCGGCCGCGTACGCGCCCTGGGAGCCGATCCAGACGTCGGGGTTCATGGTGCCGTCGGCGTGCCAGTCGATCATCAGCTGCATCATCGCGCGCATGCCCTCGTCGTCGATGACGGGGTTGCCGTCGGCGTCGAAGATCTCAGCGCCCATGCTGATGGCCGGCCCGGCGAGGCGGTGGCCGGTGCGGTCCATGACCAT
>CAZQVC010000115.1:0-1791 GCA_964596625.1 uncultured bacterium
CTGATGCTCGGCGAGCTCGTCGTGACCGACGAAGGCGCCGAACTGGAGGTCGTCGGCCTCGAACCCTTGCGCTTCGAGCTGGCGCCGGAAGAGGAAGAAGACTGGGGCGAGTGACGCTGGGCGGCGCCAACACGCCGGCTCCGGGGCCGCATCGATTCGTGGGCGCCCCGGTAGCCGGCGCGGTCTTGCTGGCCTACGACCGCCTCCGCGAGGAGGAGCGCATGCTGCTCGCGGCCTTCGAGCGGGCGGGCGTGCCGGTGCAGCCAACCTACGCTGCCAACCTGACCTTCGACCTCAGCGAGCCCGGCGACGCGCCGGCGGTGGTCCTGGAGCGCTGCGTGTCGCAGACGCGGGGTCTGGCCCTGGCCCGCGCCTACGAGGCGACAGGCAGCCTGGCCATCAACCGCTCGGCCGTCATCGAGCTGTGCGGCGACAAGCTCGCAACCAACGCCGTGCTCGCCACCGCTGGCGTGCCGACCCCGCGCACCGGCGTGGCCTTCACGGCCGAGGCAGCCCTCGAGCTCTGCTCGCGCTTCGGCTACCCGGTCGTGTTCAAGCCGCTGGTCGGCAGCTGGGGCCGCTTGGTGGCCAAGGTGGAGGGGCCGCAACAGGCCGAGGCGCTGCTCGAGCACAAGGAGGTGCTCGGCGGTCCGGCGCACAAGGTGCACTACGTGCAGGAGTACGTCGAGAAGCCGGGGCGCGACATCCGGGCGTTCGTCGTGGGCGACGAGGTCATCGCCGCGATCTACCGCACCTCCGACCACTGGATCACCAACACGGCCAGGGGCGGCGTCGCCAGCAACTGCCCGCTCTACGACGAGCTCGTCGAGGTCAGCCTCGCGGCGGCCAGGGCCGTGGGCGGAGGGCTGCTCGCCATCGATCTGCTGGAGAGCGAGCGCGGCCTGCTGGTGGTCGAGGTCAACCACACGATGGAGTTCAGGAACTCGGTGAGCACCACTGGCGTCGACATCCCGGCCGCGATGGTGCGCTACGCGGCCGCGCAGCGGGAGCTCGTGGCGTGAGCGTCAAGACCGTCGCGATAGTCGGGGCCTCCGGTTACGCCGGCGGCGAGTTCCTACGGCTGGCCCTGGGGCATCCGACGCTGCGCGTTACGCAGGTGACGAGCCGCGCGAACGCGGGCCTGCCGGTGCCGCTGGTCCACCCGAACCTGCGCCAGCTCACCGACCTGAGGTTCGTGCAGCCGGCCGACCTGGGCCAGGCCGACATCGTGGTGAGCGCCTTGCCCCACGGGGAACTCGCTGGGCGCATCGACGAGGTAACCGAGCACCTGAACGACGACGCCGGCATCGTCATCGACCTCTCCTCCGACTTCCGCCTGGCCGACGAAGGCGACTACCGCTCGGCATACGCCAGAGAACATCGACGACCGGAGCTGCTGGGCAGCTTCGTATACGCCCTGCCGGAGCTCAACCGCGAGCGCCTGCGCGGCGCGCGTCGCATCGCCGGAGCCGGCTGCATCGCGACCGCGAGCATCCTGGCCCTGGCCCCCGCCGTGCAAGCGAACCTCGTCGACCGCGAGCGCGACGTGATCGTCGAGGCGAAGATCGGCAGCAGCGCGGCGGGCAGCGAGCCCGGAACCTCCTCCCACCATCCCGAGCGCGCCGGCGCGGTGCGCACCTACGCGCCCACCCGGCACCGCCACCTCGCCGAGGTCAGGCAGGCCCTGCCCGACGCGCCGCCCGTGCACCTCACCGCGACCGCCATCGAGCGGGTGCGCGGCGTGCTGGTCACCGCGCACCTGTGGCTGCGCCCCGGCGTCTCGGAGGGCGA
>CAZQVC010000115.1:1891-6863 GCA_964596625.1 uncultured bacterium
GGCCTGCCCGAGGAGACCGGCTTGGGCTTCCCGGGGCTGCACCCGTGAGCGACGCCGCCGAGGAAACACCGGCGAGCCAAGGGCCAGGTCTAGCGCCGCTGGGTCACCCCGTCACGGTCGTCAAGGTCGGCGGCTCCGATGGCATCGACCTCGACGCCGTGTGCGACGACGTCGCCGAGCTCACGGCTGCCGGTCGTCGACTGGTCATGCTGCACGGCGGGAGCGCCGAGACCAACCGCGTCTCGACCGCACTCGGCCACCCGCCGCGCTTCGTGACCAGCCCCAGCGGCCACCAGAGCCGCTTCACCGACCGCGCCACGCTGGAGATCTTCGAGATGGTCTACTGCGGCAAGGTCAACAAGGGGCTGGTCGAGCGGCTTCAGGCGCGGGGCGTCAACGCCGTCGGCCTGTCAGGCCTCGACGGCCGGCTCCTCGAGGGACGCCACAAGAGCAGCGTGCGGGTGGTCGAGGACGGCAGGGTGCGCCTCCTGCGCGGCGATCACACCGGCGTGGTCGAGCGCGTGAACGCGCCTCTGCTGACGCTGCTGCTCGAGAGCGGCTACCTGCCGGTGCTGACGCCGCCCGCGATCAGCTACGAGGGCGTGGCCATCAACGTCGACGGCGACCGCGCGGCCGCGGCCGTAGCCGCCTCGCTGCGGGCCGAAGAGCTGCTGCTGCTCTCCAACGTGCCTGGCCTTCTCCGCGACTTCCCGAACGAGGCGAGCCTGGTGCGCTCCCTGTGCGCCTCGGGACTCGACGAGGCCATGTCCTACGCCGGAGGACGCATGAAGAAGAAGCTGATGGGCGCCCGCGAGGCGCTCGCCGGCGGGGCCCGGAGAGTGGTGCTGGGCGACGCCCGCGTGGCGCGGCCCGTGAGCCGCGCGCTGGCGGGAGAGGGCACGGTGATCGCATGAACGCGGCTGTGAAGCTCGAGCGGACATCCGTCGAGCAGACCCTGGAACTGGAACGCGCACACGGCTCCGGCCTCTTCAACCCGGCCGTGGTCTTCGAGCGCGGCGAAGGGGCGCTGCTGTTCGACGAGGAGGGCCGCGAGTACCTCGACTGCGCCGCCGGCATCGGCGTCGCCAGCGTGGGTCACGCCAACCCCCGGGTCGCGCTGGCCGTAGCGGAGCAGGCCGGGCGGCTGCTCGTCTGCCCGCCGAGTCACGGCAACCGCGTGAGGGCGGAGTTCCAGCGGAGGCTGGTGGAGCTGGCTGGCGAGCCGCTCACCCGCGTGTTCCTCAGCAACTCCGGGAGCGAGGCGAACGAGGCCGCCATCAAGTGGGCGTTCAAGGCCACCGGCCGACGGCGGCTGGTGGCCGCGCACCGCGGCTTCGCCGGTCGCACGCTGGGCTCGCTTGCGCTCACCGCCAACCGCGCCTACCGCGAGCCGTTCGAGCCGCTCGGGCCTGAGGTGACCTTCGTGCCGTTCGACGACGCGGCAGCGCTCGAAGCTGCGGTCGACGAGCGCACGGCGGCGGTGGTGCTCGAGCCGGTGCAGGGCGAGGGCGGCATCCACCCGGCCAGCCGCGAGTACCTGCGCTCGGCGCGCGAGCTGACGCGTGAACGCGGCGCGCTCCTCGTGCTCGACGAGATCCAGTGCGGCGTGGGGCGCACCGGGACCTTCCTCGCCGCGCACCGCTTCGGGTCTGCCGGCCGAACGGATGGCGCTGCGCAGGAGGGCGCGCTTGACCTCGCGCCCGACATCGTCACGCTGGCCAAGGGCTTGGCTGGCGGAGTGCCCATCGGCGCCACCCTCATGACCGAGGAGGTCGCCGCGGCGATGCCGCGCGGCGGTCACGGCTCCACGTTCGGCGGCAACCCGTTGGCCTGCGCCGCCGGCCTGGCCGTCCTCGACGAGATCGAGGAGCGCGGCCTGCTGGCCAACGCCGAGCGCATGGGCGAGCGGCTACGCCAGGGCCTGATCGCGCTCGACAGCCCGCGTGTCCGCACGGTGCGCGGCGTCGGGCTGATGGTCGGCCTCGAGCTCCGCGAGCGAGTCGGCCCCGTCATCGCCGGCCTGCGGGAGAGGGGCCTGCTGACCGTCGCGGCCGGCGCCAACGTCATCCGCTTCCTGCCGCCGCTGGTCATCGAGCCGGCGCAGGTCGACAAGGTCGTCGACATCGTGGCCGCCGAGCTCGGCTGATGCCGCTGGTGCAGGTCGAAGACGTGGCGCGACGTGACGACGCGGAAGCGCCGACGCGCCCGGCCGGCGCGGAGGGGGAAACTGCCGTGAGAGGCCCCCATCGGCTCGACGACCGCGCGGCGATCGACCTGCTCACCGAGGTCGTGCGCTGCTACAGCCCTTCCGGCGAGGAGTCGCGCGTGGCGCAGCTGCTGGCGTCCGCCATGACCGCCGCCGGAGCGAACGCCCACGTCGACGCCGTTGGCAACGCCGTCGGCACCTGGGGTGGCGGGCCGCTCAACGTGACGTTCCTCGGGCACATCGACACCGTGCCGGGCGCCATCCCCGTGCGCGTCGAGGGCGGCGTGCTCCACGGTCGGGGCAGCGTGGACGCCAAGGGCAGCCTCTGCGCCGCGGTGGCCGCGGCTTCTCGGCTCGGCGAGGAGGCGCTGTCCCGCATCACGCTGCGTGTCGTGGGTGCGGTCGGTGAGGAGGCGCCCGACAGCCGGGGCGCCCGCCACGCGGTGACGACGCTGCCGCGGCCCGACCTGGTGATCATCGGCGAGCCGAGCGGTTGGGAGCGCTACACCCTCGGCTACAAGGGGCGGCTGGCCCTCCTGCTCGAAGCCGAGCGCGGCAGCGCTCACAGCGCCCGCGAGGAGCCGAGCGCTCCGGAGCTGCTCCTCGACGCCTACGCGGCGCTGCGCCGCTGGGTCGAGAGTGACAACGAGGATACCAGCGGCGCGTTCGACAGGCTCCAGGTCACCCTGCGCAACCTGTCGTCGGCCGAGGACGGCATCAGCGACCGCTGCAGCGGCGAGGTGTCCTTCAGGCTGCCGCCGCGGTGGAGCGCCGAGAGGCTGCGCAGGAGGCTGGACGACACGCCGCTGCCTGCCGGCGTGACGATGCGCACGCTCTCGTCCGAGGAGCCGTACCGCGCTGAGAACGGCTCGCCCCTGGCCCGCGCCTTCCGCGTGGCGATCCGCGCGAGCAGCGGTCGTCCTCGCCCGGCGCTCAAGACGGGCACCTCCGACATGAACGTCGTCGCCCCGCACTGGCCGGTGCCGATGCTCGCCTACGGTCCGGGGGACGCCAACCTCGACCACACCCCGGAGGAGCGGCTCCCGCTCGACGAGTACCTGCGGGCGGTCGAAGTCCTGACCACGGTCCTCGCGGACGAGCGACTCGCGGCTGGCTAACTGTTATACAGTCAGTCATGTCGAGCACATCAGGAACGTCATGGCCACGCTGAGCCCCCTACTCAAGCAGGCGACACCGGTCGTCGTCGACCACGCCAAGGGGTCGTGGATCCACGCCACCGACGGGAAGGCGTACCTCGACTTCACCACCGGCATCGGCGTCACCAGCACAGGTCACTGCCACCCGCGCGTGGTCGAGGCGGCGCGCGAGCAGGTCGGCAAGGTGATCCACGCGCAGTACACGACCGTCATGCACCAGCCGCTGCTCGAGCTCACGGAGAGGCTCGGCGACGTCCTGCCGCCGCGACTCGACTCGGTGTTCTACGCCAACTCGGGCTCGGAGGCCGTCGAGGCAGCCATCCGCCTGGCGCGCATGGCCACCGGCCGACCCAACATCGTCGCGTTCCACGGCGGTTTCCACGGCCGCACCGTCGCGGCGGCGTCGCTCACCACCGCCGGCAGCCGGTTCCGCTCGGGCTTCGGCCCGATGATGGGCGGCGTGGTCATCGCGCCCTTCCCGGACGCGATCCGCTACCGCATGAGCGAGGCCGACGCCGTCGACTTCGCCCTGCGCGAGCTCGACCTCATCCTGCGCACCGTGTCGCACGTCGACGACACCGCGGCGTTCATCATCGAGCCGGCTCTTGGCGACGGCGGTTACCTGCCGACGCCACTGGCGTTCCTCGAAGGCTTGCGCGAGCGCGCCGACCGCCACGGCATCCAGCTGATCGTCGACGAGATCCAGGCGGGCGTCGGCCGGACCGGCCGGTTCTGGGGACACCAGTGGTCGACGGTCGAACCCGACATCCTGACCTTCGCCAAGGGCATCGCCAGCGGCTTCCCGATCTCCGGCATCGCCGCGCCCGCCACCACGATGAGCAAGGCCTGGCCGGGCTCGCAGGGCGGGACCTACGGCGGCAACGCCGTGGCGGCAGCGGCCGCGGTGGCGACGCTCGAGGTCATCGAGGAGGAGGGCCTGGTCGAGAACGCGCTGCAGCGGGGAGCCCAGCTGCGCTCGCTGATCGAGGCGTCGGCCGGGCGCTACCCGCACATCGTCGACGTCCGCGGCCGCGGCCTGATGATCGGCATCGAGTTCGCCGACGCCGACAACACGCCACGCCCCGACCTCGCCACCGCGGTGCAGAAGGGCGCCATCGACCAGGAGCTGCTGCTGCTCACCTGCGGGCTGCGCGACAACGTGGTGCGCGTCATCCCGCCGCTCACGGTGTCGGCTGATGAGGTCGAGACCGGGGCGAAGCGCCTGCTCGACGCGATGGCCGCAGCGCTGCCAACGAGCGCCGAAGGGCCGGTAGGAGCGCAGGCCTGAGCGCGACGGGGCCGCGCCTCGCGCCGGGCAAGCCGATCGAGGCCAAGAGCGTCGCGGAAGCGGCGGCTGACCACCTGCGCTCGCTGCTGTTCAGCGGCGAGTTCCGCCCCGGCGAGGAGCTGCGCGACGCGGTCGTCGCGAAGGAGCTCGGCATCGCCAGGCCCACGGCGCGCATCGCGGTCCAGCGGCTGGTGGCCGAAGGGCTGCTGGAGCGCCAGCCCGGTCACAGTGCGAGGCTGCGCACCTTCACCGCCGACGACGTCGCCGACCTCTACCGCGCGCGGCGGCTCATCGAGTTCGACGCGGTCGCGACGATCGTCG
>CAZQVC010000116.1:0-6802 GCA_964596625.1 uncultured bacterium
ACGCCAGCGCCTACGACGTAACGACGATGTAACGCCTCCGCCGGCGTAATGGCCCAAGGAGGACAGCATGCGCGTTCCCGCCGCCCGTATTCTCGCAGTCGGCCTCACGACGCTGATGGTCATCACCGCCTGCGGCACCGACCAGGGAGATCCAGCGCCGCGACCGAGCGGACCGGTGACGACGACGGTCACCTCAGCTGGTGAGGAGTTCGAGGTCGTCACGGACGAGCTCGCCGTCATCGAGTTCAGCATCCCGGCTGACGCCGTCCTCGCGCCCATCGAGGTGACGGTAACCCCGCTCGCGACGGGCCCTGACGGCCTGGCACGCTTCACCGTCGAGCCGGCCCCGACGCAGCTGCGCAAGCCGGCGAAGATCACCGTCCGGTTGCCTGAAGGCCAGGTCGCTCCCAGCGGCACGAGCTTCGTCTACGAGCAGGACGGAGCCGCGGTGGCCCTGCCAACGCAGACGTCTGCGGGTGGCGCCGTCCTCTCGCACGAGACGACCTCGCTCGGCTACGGAGAACTGGTCGAGAGCACGATCAGCGCCCAGCAGGATGGCGGCAGCGGCTGGTACGACATGAGGCAGATCGAGTGCCTGGTGAGCATCGAGAACCTGCAGATCCGCATCGAGCGCGCCCGCAACTACCCCTTCTCCTCCGCCGAGTCGGCGGTGCTGCTTGGGCAACAGTACGAAGCCACCGTGAAGAGCTGTGAGGAGGACGGATCCTTCGAGGAGAGGATGGAGGCGGAACGGACGCACATGCGGGAGGTCGCCTGCGAGCGCTACGTCGATGCCGTCGCCGACGCCGGGGCGATCCTCTCGGAGGACGCGAAGACCCTTCACGCCCTCGGCAAGCAGCTCCTGGGTTGGGCGGCGATCAAGCAGCGCGTAGGCGCCGATTGCGACGAACCAGACGGAGACCTCATCGAGACCCTTCAGACCGAGTTCGAGGAGTTCATCGACGCCTACGAGGAGAAGCTCGAGTCGTCGGGCCTGCCCGCCGGGTACGAAGCCCTGAAGGAGGAGCTCAACGAGGTTCAGAACGTGCACACCGACGCCGCGCTGCTCGGGTTGGGCGAGGCCGAGGATCAGATCAGGGATCAACTCCTGGGCAAGCTCCTCGTGATACTGCGCGAGAGGGCGTACGCCTCGTGCCGTGCGGACGACACCCAGGCCTACCTGATCGACCTGCTCCACGGCGGCCACCTCATCGGGAAGCCTCTCAACCCGCCGAGTTGGGGCCGGCTCCTCCCCTGGGCCCCGTTCACCGAGGAGGAGCTCAAGGCAGACGTACACCTCTGCGCCACCGACATCAGCGTCGAGGTGTTCACCTCGAAGCCGCGCCTGCGCGATGACCTGACGGTCGAGCTGGGCGGCGGCAACGCGCCGGGGACCCACGTCACACAGGGGTCGAGCGCCAGCGGCGTGACGAGCACGCTGAGGCTCTCCGGTGAGCTGCTGGCCCTCAACTGCGCCGAGGCGAACAAGGCGAGCAAGTACGCCGCCGACGAGCTGATCATCGAACTCGACAACGTGGAGATCGCCAGGCTCCAGCCCGAGAACGGCAGGTTCCTCGCCACCCCGGAGGAGATCGACGTGACCGAAGCGTTCGAGAAGATCAGTCGCGACCCTTCGTTGCTCAACACCTACCCCCTGACCGTGACGCGCGCTACGTCGAACTGCTCCGGCGTGGGGCTGCCCTACGAGGCCGAGCTGTTCAGCGTGGACCTCGAGTTCGACCCGGTGCCCGTGCTCAGTAGCGTCTCCGCGAGCAGCAGCGCTCTGGTCGCCGACGAGGAGAAGCGAGTCGACTTCACCCTGCCGTACAGCGACCAGGGAGCGAACCTGGCCCGGGTACTCGGCACCGTGGTGCTGGGGAACAACAGCCAGCCGTTCGACAACGAGGTGTCAAGTGACGAGAGCGTCGTTGACTTCGACGCCGACCAGGGCAGCGGCGTCTTCAAGACGACCATGAAGATCGGCTGCAGCGAGGCCTACAGCAACCCCGTGATCGTCACGATCCGACTGCTCGACGAGTTCGACCAGGAGAGCGAGGAGCGCACCACGAGCCTCACTGTCGACTACTCGGCGTGCGACGCGTGAGCCGCGCTGCGCCGACCATGAGCTGGGCGGTTCTCGTGGCAGCAGCGCTCTTCTTGAGCGCCTGCGGCGGCGGGCAGCCGCCCGCCAAGCCCGCTGGCGTCGCCTTGAGCATCAGCGCGCCGCAGAGCGGGCAGACCCTCTCCGGCATACGTCTTCTACAGCCGCCGCGCGTCGAACCTGCTGGGCGCGGACATCGACCCTGCTCGGCACCTCTACCGCGTCAAGAACCCGCTATGGGAGCCGTGACCCGCGCGGCCGCGCGGCGAGAGACGCCGGTGAGCGCCTTCGACCATGAGCGAGTGAAACTCACAAGGCGAGCAGGTACAGTCGAACCTGCATGCATCGCATCGGGGGGTAGGCCTTGGACTTCCGTTCGGCGCAACGCCGCATGGCCGCATGAACCGGGCCAGGGCCATCCCCCATGGAAGAAGGAGGACACATGAAACGACTGCTAGCCGTGTTCGCAGTGACCGCTCTGCTCGGCGGCCCCGCCCTCGCACAGGAGTTCGACTGGCGCCAGTTCGAGGGGCAGGAGATCCGCTTCCTCATGAACCAGCACCCCTTCACCGACTTCATCGAGCCGTTGGTGCCGGAGTTCGAGGAGCTGACGGGCATCGACGTCACCCTCGAGTCGTACCCGGAGGACCAGTTCAGGCAGCGCCGCCTGCTCGAGGTCGGTAGCGGAGCGGCAACGCTCGACGGCTACATGGTCATGCCCGGCCAGGTGGGCGCGCAGTACCTCGGCGCCAACTGGATCCGCTACATCGACGACTACGTCGACGACCCCACGCTCACCAACCCCGACCTCGACCTCGAGGACTTCTTCGACGGCGCGCTGAGCACGTTCCAGTCGGAGCAGGGGCTGTTCGGACTGCCGCTGCAGATCGAGTCGAGCCTGCTGTTCTACCGCGAGGACCTGCTGCAGGAGGCCGGCTTCGACGGCCCGCCCGAGACCCTTGAGGAGCTCGAGCAGTACGCCGCCGCGCTCGACAGCGACCAGGTCGCCGGCTTCGCCATGCGCGGCCGCGGCGCCGCCGCCACCAGCCAGATCGTCAACCTCCTCTACTCGTTCGGGGGCAAGTGGCTCAACGATGACGGCACCTCCGCGCTCGCGTCGCCGGAGAGCGTCGCCGCGCTCGAGTACTACGCCAACATGCTGCGCGAGTACGGCCCTCCCGGCCCGAGCAACATGCACTGGAACGAGGTCATGAGCCTCTACGCCCAGGGCGGCGCGGCCATGGTCTTCGACGCCAACGTGTTCCGCTCGATCGTCGAAGATCCCGATCAGGCCACTCAGGTCGTCATCGACAACACGAAGTACGCACCTCTCCCCGCTGGCCCGGCCGGCAGCGTGCCGGCGGTGCTGGTCTGGGGCCTCGGCATCAACCACGCCTCCGACAACCCGGAAGCCGCCTGGTACTTCATCCAGTGGGCGCTCTCCAAGGAGAACCAGGTCGCCGCGCTGCTGGCCGGTGTGCCAGCCGCACGCGAGACCGCCTGGTCCGACGAGGAGTTCCAGGCCACGGCGCCGGAGTCCTGGATCGAGGCCTCCCGCGAGTCGTTCAACATCGGCCAGCCCGACTGGAACCCGCCGGTGATCCCGGTGGCCGAGGTGCGTGACGCCTACGGCCAGGCGATCGTCGCGGCGCTCCAGGGCAACGACGCGCAACAGGCCCTCGAGCAGGCCGCTGCCGAGATGGACCGCATCGTCTCGCGCACCAGCGCGAGCCAGTAACCAGCTCACCAGGGTGGGTCGTCGACGTTCGTCGGCGGCCCACTCCTATACTCGTCACGACCGACGGGCCGGCTTCGGCGCGCCAGACCGCGCGAACCTGGGCCGCCTCTATCTGACTTGAGAACCGTCTGACTTGAGAGCCATCTGACGTGAGAACCTTCTGATGCGACGAGCCAGCGACTTCTTCGACCGCAACGCCAAGTGGCTGTTCCCACTGCCGGCCGTCCTGGCGATCCTGGTGCTGATCGTCGGGCCGGCGCTGGCCAACTTCCTCATCTCCCTGCAGGACTGGTTCATCGGCCTGCCGCCGAAGTTCATCGGCCTGCAGAACTTCACCGACGCCCTCGCCGACCGCCGCTTCTGGAACGGCGTGCGCAACACCTTCTACTTCACGCTGATGGCCGTGCCGCTCCAGCTGGTGCTGGGCCTCGGCATCGCCCTGCTGTTCAACCGCGAGTTCCCCGGCAAGGGCATCGTCCGCACCATCATCCTGCTGCCGATGGTCGCGACGCCCGTCGCCATCGCGCTCATCTGGGCGCTGATGTTCAACCCCAGCCTCGGGGTGCTCAACTACTTCCTCGAGTCGCTCGGGCTGCCGCGATCGCTGTGGGTCGCGAACTCCTCGTTGGCCATCCCCTCGCTGGTGCTGGTCGACATCTGGGAGTGGACGCCGATGGTCGCCCTCATCCTCCTGGCCGCGCTGCAGGGCGTGCCGCAGGAGTACTACGAGGCCGCGCGGATCGACGGCGCCAACGCCTGGCAGACCTTCAGGCACATCACGCTGCCGAGCATCCGTTCGGCCATCGTCGTCGCGCTGATCCTGCGCACGGTCGACGCGTTGAAGACCTTCGACATCATCTACGTGATCACGGGGGGCGGGCCAGGCACGGCCTCCGAGACGCTAAACGTGTTCGCGTTCAAGGCCGGCTTCGAGTTCTTCAGGGCGGGCTACGCGGCCTCGCTGCTGATCTTCCTGATGCTGCTGGTGCTCGGCGTCGCCATCATCCTCAACCTCATCAGGCAGGCGCCGCGATGAGCCTCGTCCGCCACGGCACCACACGCGAAGAGGCGAGGACCGCATGAGCCTCGCCGCGCCGCCTCGCGCCGACAACACCGCCACACGCCGCCGGCTCGGCAAGGTCGCGATCTACCTGCTCATGGCGCTGGTGCTCATCGTCATGCTGTTCCCGTTCTTCTGGATGATCCTCACCAGCCTGCGCAACCAGGTCGACAACACCAGCCCGGTGCCCGTCTGGTTCTTCCAACCCACGCTGGAGAACTACCGCAACGTCATACGCGAGAACGACTTCCTCAGCTACACCTGGAACTCGTTCGTGATCGCCGCTGCCTCGACCGGGCTCGGCCTCGTCCTTGGCCTTCCCGCGGCGTACTCGATCGCCCGCTACAAGCAGAACGGCCTGGCGCTGGCGATCCTCATGGCGCGGCTGACGCCCTACATCACCTACCTGGTGCCCTGGTTCCTCGCCTTCCGCTCACTGGGGCTGATCGACACCTACTTCGCGCTCACGCTCACGCACCTGATCGTCGGCATGCCGCTCATCATCTGGATCATGATCTCGTTCTTCGAGGACGTGCCGGTGGACCTCGAGGAGGCCGCCTACATCGACGGCGCCAGCAAGCTCGGCACCTTCCTCAAGGTCGTCCTGCCGCTCTCCGCGCCCGGCACGGTGGCGGCCGCGATCCTGGCGTTCATCTTCTCGTGGAACCAGTTCCTCTTCAGCCTGGTGCTCTCCGGCCCGAACACCAGGCCGGTGCCGGTCGCCGTGTTCAACTTCATCTCCTACGGCCAGATCGACTTCGGCGGCCTCGGCGCCGCCGCCGTGCTCATCACCCTGCCCGTGGTGCTGCTCACGCTGCTGATCCAGCGCTGGATCGTCAGCGGGCTGACCATGGGGGCCGTGAAGGGCTGAGCGCGGGGCCAGGCAGGTCGGCTCGACGTCCGGGAGCGGCAGCCACGAGCTAGGGAGTCGCGGAACCGGGTCGGCAGCGCCGCGCTAGCTCGCGCCGGGCACGAGCAGCAGCTTCACGCCGCGCTTGGCCTCGAAGTCGTCGAACGCGTCGCGCCAGCCGGCCAGCGGGTAGGCGCCGCTGATGATCGCCTCGGTGTCGACCTGGCCGTTCTCGAGCAGCGCGAGCGCCCGCAGCCACGACTCCGGCGTGCTGGCGTTGCTGCCGCTGACGAGGAGCTCGCGAAAGCAGACCTGGTCGAAGTCCCACGAGACCGGCTTGCCGAACAGTCCGACCTGCAGGTAGTGGGCCCGCCGCCTGGCCAGCGTGAGCAGCTGCCCCGCCGCCGCGCCGGCGCCCGAGCACTCGATGACGACGTCCGCCCCCAAGCCCTCCGGGGTGATCTCGCGCAGCAGCGCCACGGGGTCGTCCTCGCCGACGACCACGGTGTGGGCGGCGCCGAGCTCTTTGGCGAGCTCCAAACGCTTGGTGTCGACGGCGGTGCCGAGCACGACCACGGTCGCTCCGGCGGCCCTCGCGACCTGCGTCGCCAGCAGTCCGATGGCCCCGGGCCCGGCCATGGCGACGACGTCGCCCGGCCGTATCACGGGCCGGTCGAGCAGCGCGTGGGTGACGCAGGCGAGCGGTTCGGTAAGGGCGCCGGCGCGGTCGCTCACCGAGTCCGGCAGCGCGTGCAGGTTCTTGGCCGGGACCTTGAGGAGGCTGGTGAAGCCCCCGTCCACGGCCGAGCCTATCGAGCGCCGCTCGAGACAGAGGTTGGTGTGGCCGGAGCGGCAGTAGCGGCACACGCCGCAGGTCGAGTAGTAGGTCTCGGTGGTCACCCTCGTGCCGACCAGAGCGTCGTCTACCTCGTCGCCGACACCGACGACCGTCCCGGCCACCTCGTGCCCGAGCACGACCGGAGGGTTCGACCTGAACTCGTCGTGGAAGATGTGCAGGTCGGTGCCGCAGATGCCGGCGGCAGCGACCTCGAT
>CAZQVC010000117.1:0-6621 GCA_964596625.1 uncultured bacterium
AGCGCGGCCGGCGACGGCAGGCCGCCTCGCTCGACGTCGTAGTCGACGTCCAGTTCCACGCGCTGCTCCTGAAGATCCTCGAGGAAGCCGGCGGACTCGGCCGCGCTGCTCAGCTCGAGGCAGCGGCCGAGCAGGCACTCGAGAAGCGCCGCCTCCGCCTCGTCGATGACCTTGCGCGAGGCGCGCACGATCATCGCCTCGTGACCCATCATCCGCGCCGTGACCAACCGCAGCGAGACGTGCGGCCCGACACCGAACTCCTCGGCCGGCGCCACGTGCTCTGCCCCGATGCTGTCGACCAACTCCTGGCGGATGACGGGCCCCAGGTTGTAGCGGTCGAGCTGGATCAACACCTCGCCCGAGCCGGGCGCGACGGCCGCGCTGAGCGAGTAGCGGGCGCGCTCGAGCGTGCCGTCGAGCGCCTCCAGCGCGTAGACCGCCTTGGCCAGCGGGCTCAACCGGCCGGCCGCCAGGAACACCGAGTCGGAGGGCGGCAGGGCCTCCTCGATCATCTCCTCCAGCGCGAGCGAGTCGACCTCGAGGTAACCGTCACTCGAGATGAACGACTCGCTCACGTCGGCCGGCTGACCGGTGGCGCTGGAGAGTGCGAAGGCGAGAGCGATGACGAACAGGTGGCGAAGTGACCTCATGACGCGAGGCTATGTCAGAAGCGCGGGGCGCCGCGCGCTCGACTCGGTTTCCGTCGGCTGCGGTTTCGTGGTAGCTCCTCGGGCGTCAGGGTCTCGCCAGCGACGCTGCCGGCGGGGCCTCGCGCAGACCCTCGGCGTGCTCCCGTGCCACCAGCCACCGTTCCGTGAGCAGGATCGCGGCGATCAGCACGACCTCGGCCGCCTGCCCTACGACGGGCACTCCGACCGCCGGCGCGACCCCGAAGAGCACGGAGGCGACGGCGGTCATGATCGCCAGCCAGGGCCAGCCCGGCACCCGCCACAGCCAGATGGCAACGGCGAGGATGACGCCCGTGGTCACGGCGGCGGGCAGCGGGAAGGGGCTGCCGCCGGCCGGCGCGTAGCTGAGGACCCCGTCGACCGTCTCGGGCTCCAAGCGCAGCGGCAGGAGGTCGGCGATCACGCCCCACGCCACGAGCGCCAGAGTCACGACCAGGAAGAAGGCTCGCCACGCCGGCCCGCGAGCCCAGGTAGACGGGCTGCCTCTCGGCGCGAGCCCGCCGGCGCGAGACGCGACGTCCCAGGCGAACATCACCAGCAGCGGCGTGGCCAGAGCGTGGATGAGGTAGCGCAACCAGTTGAGGCCCTGCAGCAAGCTGCCCTCGCCGATGGCCGAGCCGGCTGCGATTACCGAGTTGTCGTAGACCAGGCCGGCGCTGACGATGAGGCCGCAGAGAGCGGCGAGGGAGAACCGCTCGACGAGCGACCTTGCCAGCAGCACGGTCAGCACCAGCAGCGCCACGGCGACGACGACGTACCAGAAAGTGGCCATGGGACATCATTCGGGCGCAGCATTAGCGGCGCTTGAGCCGTCCTATGCTGTGTCCCGTGAACGAGGCAGCGCCGCTCGCCCCGCGCATCTTCCTGGTCGAGGACGAGCCGAAGCTCGCGAGCATCGTGGCCGATCACCTGACGCGTTACGGCTACCGGGTCGTCACCGCCCGGCGCTTCGACGACCTCAAGAACGAGTTCATCGAGGTCGACCCCGCCCTGGTGCTCCTCGACATCAACCTGCCGTGGTTCGACGGCTTCTACTGGTGCAGGCAGATCCGCACGGTCTCGACCGTGCCGGTCATCTTCATCACCGCGCGCGGCGGGGCCATGGACCAGGTGATGGCCATCGACAACGGCGGCGACGACTACGTCGTCAAGCCGTTCAGCCTCGAGGTCGTCACGGCCAAGGTGAGAGGCGCCTTGCGGCGCGCCTACGGCGAGTACGCCTCCGGCGACGACCACGCGGAGTCTAGCGGCTTCGCCGGCCTGGCCTGGGACGCCCGCCGCCTGCTGGCGCGGTTCGGCGACAAGCAGGCCGAGCTGAGCCGGAACGAAGGGCTGCTGCTCGACGCGCTGCTGCGAGCCGAAGGCCGAGTCGTGAGGCGCGAGGCGCTCCTCGAGCTGCTCTGGGACGACACCGAGTTCGTCGACGACAACACGCTCACCGTCAACGTCACACGCCTGCGCCGCAAGTTGGACGAGCTCGGCGTCGCCGAGGCGCTGCGCACGGTCCGCGGCGAGGGGTACCGGCTCGACCCGGCCCGGCTGGCGTGACCCCCCGCGACTACCTCCTCGACCGCCTGCCGCTGCTGCTGGCGTTCGCGGTCGCCCTCGGCTTCCTCCTGCTGGTCGTGCACCTCAGCGTGGGGCCGCTCACTTCGGGCGAAGCGTCGTACATCGCGCTGCTCGCGCTGGTCGCGACCGGCGTGATCCTCGCCGTGGACTACCAGCGACACCGCCGGTTCAGGGGCGCCGTGGCCGAGCGGCTCGACCCCGCGTCGAGCACCGACCTCTCCCCCCTGCCGCGCGGCGCAACCCGCGAGCAGCGAGCCGTGGCCGAACTCCTGAGCGAGTCACAGCGCAAGATGCTGGCCGAGCTCCAGCGCCACCAGACCGCCGCCGAGGAGCACAGGGCGTTCGTCGACCTCTGGGTCCACCAGATGAAGACGCCGTTGGCCGTGCTGGAGCTGACCGCGCAGCAGGAGCTGGCCGACGACGACCGGGCGGGCTCGTGGGCGAGCGTGGCCGAGGAGGTCGACCAGCTCTCCCACGGCCTCGAGCTGATGCTCAGCGCCGCCCGGCTCGAGCACTTCGAGCTCGACCTGCAGCCGGCCACCGTCGACCTCGCGGCCGCGGCCAGGGAGGCGGTGAACGACCTCAAGCGCAGCTGGCTGCGCAGCGGCGTGTACCCCAGAATCGAGCCCCCGGAGCAACCGCTCGAGGTCGAGACCGATCCGAAGTGGCTGCAGGTCGTGCTGCGGCAACTGCTCAGCAACGCCCTGAAGTACAGCGACGAGGGTCAGAGCGTGACGGTGAGGCTCGCCCCCGACGCCGGCGGCGCGCGGCTCGAGGTCGTCGACGAGGGCGTTGGGATACCCGAGGAGGACCTGCCCCGGGTCTTCGAGCGCTTCTTCACCGGCAGCAACGTGCGCAGGGGCCAGGCCTCGACGGGCATGGGCCTCTACCTCGCCGCCGAGATCTCCCGCCGCCTCGGGCACGTGCTCGAGCTGGAGTCGCGGCCGGGCGAGGGCACCACCGCCACCCTGCGCATCCTCCCGCGCGGCGTGCACCGGTTGGGCGGCCAAGGGCACGAGCCCTCAACGTGACAAGACCGTAAGCTTCGCGCTCCCGCGTAAGAATCGGCGATGGTTGCCTGGCGTCGACCGCTCCTAAGCTCCAGACACCCCGCGCCGAGGGGCCGACGGGCCACCTCGAGGCGCTGACGCTTAGGAGGACACCAGGGTGAGCGAACACGAAGAGCACGCGGCAGCGGCGACGCTGGGACCGCGGCAGGAGACGAGCCCGAGGGCGGGCGATGCCAACCACGCCTACCGGGCTGCGAGAATCGGTGAGCCGATGAAGGTTTCGAGCGAGAGGGTCCCCAGCGTGCTGTCGGCCAGGGCCCTCACCAAGGTCTACGGCAGCGGCCACGCCGGCCACACGGTCACGGCGCTCGACGCCTTCGACCTGGAGGTCGGCCGCGGCGAGTTCCTCGGCATCATGGGCCCCTCCGGCAGCGGCAAGACGACGCTGCTCAACATCCTCGCCACCATCGACACGCCCACGTCGGGCAGCGTCAGCCTCGACGGCGTCGACCCGTCACAGATCAGGAACGAGGAGCTGGCGCTGTTCCGCCGGCGCAAGCTCGGCTTCGTCTTCCAGGACTTCAACCTGCTCGACACGCTGACCATCCGCGAGAACATCCTGCTGCCGTTGGTGCTCGACAAGGTGCCGGTGCGGGAGATGAACCAGCGCCTCGAGCGCGTGGTGGGCCTGCTCGGCATCGAGTCCACGCTGGCGCGGCGTCCGCTCGAGGTGTCGGGCGGCCAGCAGCAGCGCGCGGCGATAGCCAGGGCGATCATCCACGAGCCGTCGCTGGTGCTCGCCGACGAGCTCACCGGCAACCTCGACTCGAAGTCCGCCCTCGACGTCATGAACGCGCTGCAGCGGCTCAACGAGGAGGAGGGCGTGACCGTGGTGATGGTCACGCACGACGCGTTCTCGGCGAGCTTCTGCCGGCGCATCGTGTTCATCAAGGACGGCCGCGCCTTCAGCCAGCTGCGCCGCGGCTCGAACCGGCAGGCGTTCTTCCAGCAGATCCTCGACAGCCTCAGCGTGATGGGCGGAGCCGTGGGAGGCGACCGGTGACGTTCGCGCAGCTGGCCTTGGCCAACGTGCGCGGCAGCCTCACGCGCTACGCGGCCTTCGTCCTCAGCAGCACCTTCTCGGTGCTGCTCTTCTACCTCTACGCGCAGTTCGTGTTCCACCCCGACCTGGCCAGCGGCTACCTCTACGGCGGCTCGACCACGCGCTCGGTGCTCACCGTGTGCATGGTGCTCGTGGTCGTCTTCGCGTTCTTCTTCGTCCTCTACTCGAGCGGCGCGTTCCTGCGCGCGCGCAACCAGGAGTTCGGCCTGCTCACGCTGATGGGCACGACCCGCAGGCAGCTGCGGCGGCTCATCTGGCTGGAGAACACCATCCTCTCGCTCGCCTCGATCGCGGCCGGCATCGGCCTAGGCATCCTTCTCTCGCGGCTCTTCCTCATGGCGATCGCCCGGGTGCTGCTGCTGGAGGAGCCGCTGCGGTTCTCGGTGGTGCCGCAGGCGCTGCTGCTCACCGCCGGCGGCTTCTTCCTGCTGTTCCAGTTCGTGACCGTCGCGAGCTCCCTCTTCGTGGGGCGGCGCCGGATCATCGACCTGCTGGGCGAGGCGCGCAAGCCCAGGCTCACGCCGCGCTCCTCGGTGGCGCTGGCGCTCCTCGGCCTCCTGTTGGTGGTAGGCGGCTACGGCGTGGCGATCTGGGCCGAGGCCGCGATGGTCGTGGTGGTGTTCGTGCCCGTCGTGGCCGTCGTGGTGGTCGGCACCTACCTGCTCTTCACCCACGGCAGCCTCTTCGTGCTCAAGCGGCTGCAGAGGCCAGAGGCCGGCTACCTCTCCGGCACGCGGATGCTGGTCGTCTCGCAGCTCGTCTTCCGCCTGCGCGACAACGCCAGGCTGCTTGCCACCATCGCCGCGCTCAGCGCCGTGGTGCTCTCGGCCGCCGGCAGCTTCTACGTGATCACGCGCACCATCGCCGCGGAGTCGGAGCTGCGGTTCCCGCAGCCCCTGGCGGTGTTCGAGCCGAGCGCCAGCAATGGCGGCCACCTCACCGCCCCCGAGGCGCTCACCCTGCTCGAGCAGCACGGCGTCGAGCCGGACCTGCGTGCGAGCATCGACATCCGCCAGTTCGAGGCGACCACGGTGGGCGGGGCGAGCGAGCCCGTCGTGCTCGTGTCCCGCAGCAGCTACGACGCGCTCGTCGCGGCGGTGGCGGAGAGCGGCGGCCAGGTTCCGAGCGCGCCGCGTGACCCGTTCGCAGCGCCAGGCACGCCGGAGGCCGAGGTGAGCCGGCCGCGGCGGCTGCTGGTCGAGGGGGCAGGCGTGACGTTCGCCCGCGAGGGCAGCGGCAGCGGCATCCTGGCCGAGCCGGTCGCCTCACCGGTGTCGCAGGTGCCCGCGTTGTGGGCCGACTGGTACGCCGTGCCGGACGCCGACTTCGCCTCGCTGCCCTCGTCGGGCGCGACGCGCTCGGGGACGGTCACGATCTTCGACTGGCCCGGCTCGCAGCGGCTCACCGAGGCGTCGATGGCGCTCGGCAACGCCATCCAGGAGGCGGCCACGCCGGAGTTCGACCACCTGGTGGCCAACCGACTCGGCATGGCGACGATGACGCGGCAAACGCTCGGCCTCTCGATGTTCGCCGGCGTGTTCGTCTCGCTGCTGTTCTTCATCGGCGCCGGCAGCCTGATCTACTTCAAGCTGTTCACCGAGCTGCCGGACGACCGCCGGCTGTTCACCCGCCTGCGGCGCATCGGCATCACGCGGCGCGAGACCGGCCGCACCGTCACGGCGCAGATCGCGCTGGTCTTCCTGCTGCCGTTCGCCGTTGGCGGCGTGCACGCCCTGGTGGCCCTCAACTCGCTCGGCACCATGCTCCTGGTGAACGTCGTGGGCT
The DNA here is from genome assembly GCA_964596625.1 of uncultured bacterium. Lineage (GTDB taxonomy): Bacteria > Deinococcota > Deinococci > Deinococcales > Trueperaceae > DASRWD01. Next base: position 6,177 of record CAZQVC010000117.1, read on the forward strand.
ACAGCCTGGTGGTCATCGCGCTGTTCGGCCTGGTGCAGCTGGTCTTCTTCGCCCTCACGCGCTGGACCTACCTGCGGGCGCTGAGGGTGCGGGCGTAGTCGGCTCAGCCGCCCGGGTCGCGGAACGCCAGCCCGCGAGCGGCCAGCTCCTCCCCTAGCAGCTTCAGCGCCTTCGGCCCCACGCCGTGCAGCGCCGCCAGCTCGGCTTCCGACCTGGCGGCGACGTCGTGAAGCGAGGCGATGCCCGCCCCCAGCAGCGCCCTGGTGGCCGGCTTGCCGATCGACGTCGGCAGGTCGTGGGCGCCGCCCGGCGCCTCCCCGCGGATCGCGGCCTCGCGCGCGGCCGCCAGCCGCTTCGGCGCGCGGCTCAACCACGACTTCTCCACCAGTGAGTTGAGCTGCATGCCGTTGACGTCGGCCAGCGGCACGCGCACGCCGATCTGCTT
>CAZQVC010000118.1:0-3819 GCA_964596625.1 uncultured bacterium
ATGTTCTGGGCCTTGCGGGTGGCGTCGGCGGCGGCGAGCTGCGCGGCGTACGGCGTGCCCTTCTTCGAGCCCTTGTAGCCGATCGAGCCGGCGGAGGACCAGGCCACGGTGTTCCCGTCCATGTCGGTGATGGTCACGATGGTGTTGTTGTAGGAGGCGTGGATGAACGCCTTGCCTTCGGCCAGGCTGCGCTTGATGCGCCTCTTGGCGGTCTTGGTCGGCTTAGCCACGAATCATCAGCCTCACTTCCTCGGCGCCTTCTTCTTGCCTGCGACCGTGCGACGCGGGCCCTTGCGGGTGCGTGCGTTGGTCTTGGTCGACTGGCCCCTCACGGGCAGCCCGCGGCGATGGCGCAGGCCGCGGTAGCAGCCGATGTCCATGAGCCGCTTGATGTTGAGTTGCACCTCGCGGCGCAGGTCGCCCTCGACCTTGTACTCGCGGTCGATGGCTTCACGCAGCCGGCCGACCTCCGTCTCGGTGAGGTCCTTGACCCTCGTCGACGGGTCGACCTCGGCCTTGACGAGGATGTCGCGGGAGCGGCTGATGCCGATGCCGTAGATGTACGGAAGTGCCGCCTCGATGCGCTTCTCGCGCGGCAAGTCGACGCCTGAGATCCTTGCCATGGTTATCCCTGCCTCTGCTTGTGCTTCTGGTTGGCGGTGCAGATCACGTAGACCCGGCCGTGCCGGCGGATGACCTTGCACTTGTCGCACATCGGTTTGACTGAAGCCCTGACCTTCATGTCCTGTCTCCTACTTGCGGTAGACGATGCGACCCTTCTCCGGGTCGTACGTGCTGATCTCGACGACTACCCTGTCGCCGGGGAGGATACGGATGTAGTGGCGCCGCATCTTGCCCCCTACGTGGGCAAGGATCTCGGGTCCCGCGTCCAACTGGATCATGAACGTCGTGTTGGGGCGAGCTTCCAGAACCACGCCTTCGGTGCGGATAGTGTCCTGTGTCGTCTCTTCTAGGCGGTTGCTCTCGCGTGGTTTCCTGGGTGGACCCGAGCGTCTACGCGCCATGCACACCTCCCGTGTGTGCGGCGGCTCCTACGTGCTGACCCGCCACTGAATCTCTCGTCAGCACCCATGGACCGTCTTCCGTGATGGCCACGGTGTGCTCGAAGTGCGCCGCCAGAGATCCGTTCTCGGTGAAAGCCGTCCAGTCATCGTCGGCGACCAGCACGCGGGTGCGTGATTGAGCCACCATGGGCTCTATCGCCAGGACGAGTCCAGGACGGAGAACGGGCCCCGTGCCGGCACGACCGAAGTTGGGCACCTCAGGTCCTTCGTGGAACTCACGACCGATGCCGTGACCCACGAACTCCCTGACGACCCAGAATCCTGCCTGCTCGACGACGCCCTGTATGGCCGCGGAAACGTCGCCAAGCCGGTTGCCTGCTTGCGCCGCCTCGATGCCGGCGGCCAGAGACCGCTCGGTGGCGTCGAGCAAACGCAAGGTTTCGACGGGGACGGTACCCACCGGGTAGGTGCGAGCCTGATCGGCCGCGTAACCCCGGTAGAACGTCCCGATGTCGATCGAGATTATGTCTCCGTCGGCCAAGGGCCTGTCGCCCGGGAAACCGTGGACGACGACCTCGTTGACGGAGGTGCAAAGCGTGGCGGGAAAGCCGTTGTAGCCCTTGAAGGCGGGCCTTCCGCCGCGTGAGATTATAGCATCTTCGGCGATGGCGTCGAGTTCGGCGGTGGTCACGCCGACCTGAATCGCCCGCTCGACGGTCTCGAGCGCCTCACGGTTGATGACGGCAGCCTCTGCCATCACCTCGAGTTCGGAACGCCGCTTGAGGATCACGAGCCGTTCGCCCCCAGCACCTCGTCGATGCGGGCCGAGACCTCGGCCTCGCTGCCGACGCCGTCGACGCGGTGGAGCTTGCCGGCGGCCTTGTAGTAGTCGAGCAGGGGCCGGGTCTGCTCCTGGTAGACCTGCATGCGCGTGCGGATGGTGTCCTCGTTGTCGTCGCTGCGGCCCTCGTCCTTGGCCCTGCCGAGCAGGCGCCTGACGAGCTCATCGGAGTCGACGCTGAGCACCACGACCGCGTCGATCGGCGCGCCGAGCTCCGCCAGCAGCGCGTCGAGCGCCTCGGCCTGGGCGGTGGTGCGAGGGAAGCCGTCGAGCAGCACGCGCACGGGGTCGGCGTCCTCGAGCTCTCCCCTCACCATGTCGATGATCAGGTCGTCCGGCACCAGCACGCCCTCGTCCATCAGGCTCTTGGCGCGCTTGCCGAGCTCGGTGCCCTGCTTGACGTGGCTGCGCAGCATGTCGCCGGTCGAGAGCTTCACCAGGTCGTGCGACGCCGCGAGGCGGCTCGCCTGGGTGCCCTTGCCGGCTCCGGGCGGTCCCATGAGCAGCACGACCTTGGTGCCGTTGGTCTGGCCCGGCACTTAGAAGCGCCTCCCGCGACCGCGGATGCGGCCCTTGTTGACGAAGCCCTCGTAGTGCCGCATCATCAGCTGCGACTCGAGCTGGCGCAGCGTGTCGAGCGCGACGCCGACCATGATCAGAAGGCCGGTGCCGGAGAACACGAACGACAGGCCGGTCGTGCCGGTGATCCAGGCGAGGATCTGCGGCAGCGCGTTGACGGCGCCGAGGAACAGCGCGCCCCACAGCGTGATGCGCGTGGTGATGCGGGTGAGGTAGTCGGTCGTCGGCTGGCCGGGACGGACGCCGGGCACGAAGCCGCCGTACTCGCGCAGGTTCTCGCTGATCCGCCTCGGGTCGAACGAGATCTGCGTGTAGAAGTAGGTGAACGCGACGATCAGCAGGGTGCTGACCACCAGTCCCTGCCACTGCGCCGGGTTGAACCAGGCGCCGAGGGCCTGCAGCCAGCCGATCTCGGGGAACGCTCCGATGACCGTCTGCGGCAGGATCAGGATCGCGACCGCGAAGATGATCGGGATGACGCCGGCGGCGTTGAGGCGCAGCGGGATGTACGTGCTCTGGCCGCCCATGACCTTGCGGCCCACGACCTTGCGCGCGTACTGCACCGGGATCCTGCGCTCGGACTGCTGCACCAGCACCATGCCGGCGATCGCGATGATGAGCATCACCAGGTAGAACACCAGGCCGAAGACGTTCGACTCGCCGGTGCCGATGAGCGCGAACTGCTCGCTCAAGGCGCCCGGCATGGCCGCGACGATGCCGGCGTAGATGATCAGCGAGATGCCGTTGCCGATGCCGTACTCGGTGATCTTCTCGCCGAGCCACATCACGACCGTGATGCCTGCCACCTGCGTGACCAGCACGACGAACCAGAAGAACGGGCCGTTGCTCCAGCCGACCTTCAGCGCGCCGCTCGGCCCGAGCAGAGCGATGGCCAGGAACACGGCCTGGACCGCGCCGAGCGCGGTGGCGCCGAGGCGGGTGTACTGGGTGATCTTGCGGCGGCCTTCCTCGCCCTCCTTCGAGAGCTTCTCGAGCGGGGGGTAGGTCGACGTCAGCAGCTGGATGATGATGCTCGCCGTGATGTACGGGATGACGCCGAGGGCAGCGATCGAGAAGACCTCGAAGTTGCCCCCGGAGATGAAGTTGAGCAGCGAGAAGATGTCGCTTGACAGCGCCCCGCCCTGCAACGCGTCGATGTCAACGCCCGGCGTGGGGATGTGCACCATGAGCCGGTACACCGCGAGCAGCCCGATCGTGACGAGCAGCTTGGCCCGCAAGTCCGGGATGACCAGAGCGTTGCGAAAGGCCTGCAGCATACTAGTTGTCCTCTAGCGTGGAGGAGTCGTCGGTGGCGTCGCTGTCGTCCTTCTCCGCAGGCTCGGAGGCGGGCTCGGCGGCCGGTTCTGCTGCGGC
>CAZQVC010000118.1:3919-6517 GCA_964596625.1 uncultured bacterium
CGGCCGACTCGTCGCTCGTGCCCGAGACCTCGACGCCTTCCGGCAGGGTCAGCTCGCCGCCGGCGGCGGTCAGGGCTTCGGCCGCGACGCGCGAGGCGGCGTCCACTGAGACCTTGAGCCCCTTGACCTCGAGGGCGCCGTCGCCCAGGAGCTTGACGGGGTGGTCGGCGCGGCGGATCAGCCCGCGGGCGGCCAGGGCCACAGCGTCGACCTCGTCGCCCTTGGCGAAGACGTTGAGGTCGCCGACGTTGACGACCTGCAACGGCGCCTTCTTGCGGTTGAAGCCGCGCTTGGGCAGCCGCATGATGAGGCGCGAGCGGCCGCCTTCCCAGCCGGCTCCCTGGCTGAACCCGGAGCGGCTCTTCTGGCCCTTCTGACCGCGGCCGGCGGTCTTGCCGCGACCGCTGCCGACGCCGCGTCCGAGGCGCTTGCGGTCGCGCTTGGAGCCGGGCGCCGGCTTCAGATCGTTGAGCTTCACTTCTCTTCCTGCCCTTCAATCTCCAGTAGGTAGCGGACCTTCTCGAGCATGCCGCGCGTGCTCTGGTTGTCGACGATCTCGCGCACGTCGCCGATCTTGCGTAGGCCGAGCGCGTTGACCGTCGCCTTCTGGTCCTTGGGGATGCCGATGAGGCTGCTGGTCAGCGTCACCTTCATTCGGCGGTGTCCCTGGCTCGCTTGGCCTCTTCGAAGGTCTTGAGCTGCTTGAGGCCTTCGATCACCGCGTAAGCGACGTTGGTCTGGTTGCGGGAGCCGAGCTCCTTGGTGAGGAGGTTGCGGTAACCGGCCAGCTCGACGATCGCGCGCGGGACGCTGCCGGCGATGACGCCGGTGCCGGCGCCGGCCGGCTTGAGCATCACGCGGCTGGTGCCGTGCTCGCCGAGGACCTCGTGCGGGATCGTGCCCGGCTCTTCGATCGGCACCCTGATGAGGTTGCGCCGCGCGACGTACTGACCCTTCTGTACGGCGATGGGCACCTCACGAGCCTTGCCTAGCCCGACGCCGACCCGGCCCTGACGGTCGCCGATGACGACCATGGCGCCGAAGCGGAACCGCCGGCCGCCCTTGTAGGTCTTCGCGGTGCGGCGGATGAATATGACCTTGTCTTCGAAATCGGTCTCTGCCATCAGAACTCGAGGCCTCCCTCACGGGCCCCGTCAGCTAGGGCCTTGACGCGACCGTGGTACTTGAACGAACCGCGGTCGAAGACTACTTGCTTGACCCCGGCAGCGACGGCGCGTTCGGCCAGCGCGGCACCGACGGCCTTGGCCTGTTCGGTCTTGTTGCCGCTCGGCGCGAGCGCCTTGCTGTTGGCCTCGGCCAGCGTGCGGCCGGTGCGATCGTCGATGACCTGGGCGTAGATGTGCTTGGCGCTGCGGAAGACCGACAGGCGCAGACGGCCGGTGTCGACCTGCCGGCGGAGGTTGCGCCGGGTGCGGTTGGCGCGGCGTTCCTTGCGTACGAGTAGGTTCATGCTCATTTCCTAGCTCCCGGCCCTTAGCGTGCCGCGGCCTTGCCTGGCTTGAGACGCACTTGCTCGCCGGCGTACCTGACGCCCTTGCCGTGGTAGGCGTCCGGCGGGCGCAGGGCCCTGATGTTGGCGGCGACTTGCCCAACCGCCTGCTTGTCGATGCCGCTCACGCTGATCCTGGTCGGCTCGGGCGCGGCGATCGTGATGCCTTCCGGCGGTTCGACGACGACCGGGTGCGAGAAGCCGAGGCTGAGCTCGAGGTTCGAGCCCTTCATCTGGCAGCGGAAGCCCACCCCGTGGATCTCGAGGTTCCTGGTGTAGCCCTCGGAGACGCCGGCGATGGCGTTGGCCAGCAGCGCGCGGGCGAGTCCGTGCTGGGCCCGCTGTTCGCGGTCGTCACCGTGCCTGGTGACGGTGAGCACACCGTCATCGACGGCGATGTCGAGCTCCGGGTGGATGGCCACGAAGAGCGTGCCCTTGGGGCCCTTGACCTCGACCTGGCCGCCTGGCGCGAGCTTCGTCTCGACGCCCTTCGGCAGGTCGATCGGCGCGCGTCCGATGCGGGACATCACCACACCTCGCAGACGATCTCGCCGCCGACGTTGTCGCGGCGGGCGTCGCGGTCGGCCATCAGGCCGCGCGAGGTCGAGACGATGGCCACGCCGAGGCCGCCGCGGACGACGGGGACGTGCTCGGACTTCGCGTAGGCGCGGCGACCGGGGGTCGAGACGCGCTGGATGGAGTTGATGATGCTCTTGCGCTTGGGACCGTACTTCAGGCCGATGCGCAGGTACGGCTTGCCGTCCTTGTCGACCTCGGCGACGTCCTTGAGGTAGCCCTCGCGGACGAGGATCTCGGCCAGCGCCTTCTTGAACTTGCTCGCCGGCACGTCAACGGTCGGCTCGACGATGGCGGCCGCGTTGCGGATGCGCGTGAGCATGTCTGCGATTGGATCCGTCTGCATTTACCTTCCTCCGTGGGGTCGGTTTCCGCGCGTGCGCGTGGACCTCTTCCCCTTCAAGTACGTTCTCTCTTGTGGGGGCCTCGTGCCTACCAGCTGGACTTCACGACGCCCGGCAGGTAGCCCTTGTGCGCCATCTCGCGCATGCAGATGCGGCACAGCCCGAAGT
>CAZQVC010000119.1:0-6401 GCA_964596625.1 uncultured bacterium
TCGCGAGCGCCTCGCGGAGGCGCTCGACCAGGCTCTCCTGCTCAGGCGTCATCGGCATCGCTCGCCAGGCCCTCGCTACTAGGCCAAGCGGAACAGCGCGGCCATGCCCTGCCCGCCGCCGACGCACATCGAGATGATCCCGTGCTCGGCGCCGCGGCGCTTCATCTCGGCGAAGAGGTCGGCGGCGATGCGCGCGCCCGTGGCGCCCAGCGGGTGGCCGATGGCGATGGCGCCGCCGTTGACGTTGAGCTTCTCGTCGGGGATGCCGAGCTCGCGCTGGCAGTAGTACGCCTGGCTGGCGAACGCCTCGTTGATCTCGATCAGGTCGATGTCGTCAAGGGTCATGCCGACCTTCTTCAAGAGCTTGCGGATGGCCGGCACCGGGCCGATGCCCATGATCTCGGGCGGCACGCCGACGACCGCCGCCTGCACCAGCTTGGCGAGCGGCGTGAGGCCGCGGGCGCGGGCGTCCTCCGCGGTCATCACCACCGTCATGGCGGCGCCGTCGTTGAGCGGGCTGGAGTTGCCGGCGGTGACCGTGGCGGCCTCGTCCTCGGCGAACACCGTCTTGAGCGCCGCGAGCTTCTCCAGCGAGGTGCCGGGACGAGGGCCCTCGTCCTGCGTGAGGGTCACCTCGTGCCAGTTGCCCTCTTCGTCCTTCACGCGCGTCTCGACCGGCACGACCTGGTCGTCGAAGCGGCCGGCCTCGCGGGCGGCGAGCGCCTTGGTGTGCGAGTTGAGCGCGAAGCGGTCCTGCTCCTCACGGGTGATGCCGTAGCGCCTGGCGACCTCCTCGGCCGTCTGGCCCATGGTGTGGTACGCGCCCGGCTTGGTCTTCACCAGCCTGCGGTTGATCGCGAGGTTGTGCCCGCCCATCGGCACGCGGCTGCTGCAGTCGGAGCCGCCGGCGAAGACCACGTCGTTCATGCCGTACGCCACCGAGTGCATCCCCTGGACCATGGTCTGCAGGCCGGAGGCGCAGAAGCGGTTGATGGTCGCGCCGGCCACCTCGTCCGGCAGGCCGGCGATCTGCACCGCGATGCGCGCCATGTTGTAGCCGGCCTCGCCCTCGGGGTGCGCGTTGCCGAGCAGCAGGTCGTCGATCGACTCCGGCTCGAGCCCCGGCGTGCGCTCCAGCGCCGCGCGGATGATGTGCGCCGCCAGGTCGTCCGGCCGCGTGTCCTTCAGCATGCCCTTGTGCGCCCGCCCGACCGGGGTGCGCACGGCCGTGGTGATCACCGCTTCTCGCATGTAGCCTCTTCCCTCTTTCGCTCGCTCGTCCGGGCGCCCGCTCGCCTGGCGGGCCTCGGCCGGCTGGTCCTAGCCGTTCGCCACGGCCGGCTGGCCGCTCAGGTGTTCGACCACGGCCTGATCACGATGGTGCCGTCCTTGAGGTGCGCGACCTCCGGGCCCTTGGTCTGAGCCGCCTGGCCGTTCTGGCCGCCGGCGGTCTTGGTGGGGTCGCCCTCGGCGCTCGCAGCCTGAGCCACGGCCCCGCCGATGCGCAGCTGCGGGCTGAGGATCTTCTCGGCCCAGATCACGGCCTTCTCGTTGCCGCCGGCCCCGGCGTGCGCCAGGCCGCGGAGCGAGCCGACCACGATGATGTCGTCGTTGGCGAGGATCTCGGCGCCGGCGTTGACGTCGCCGAGCACGACGACCGAGCCGGTCGACTCGACCCGCCCGCCGCTGCGGATGGTGCGAGCCACGATCACGGTCTCGCCGCGCGCCTGCAGCAGCGCGGTCGGGGGGCGCACGTCGGTGAACGTGCCGCCGGCGTCCTCGACCTTCTCGGCGATGGTCTCGAGCAGCGCGAACGGCGTGCGCTCGGTGAGCTCGACGGCGACCTTCTCCTGCAGCAGTTCGGCGTGGTCGGCCAACGCTTCGGCGACCTTGGCAGCGTCATCCCCCGGCTCGAGACTGAGCAGGATGCCTCCACGAGTTCCCCTGGCTTTCATCTGACGCCGGCCACCTCCACGCCTCTCGAGGCCCAGTAACCGGCGAGGAAGTCCCTGCCGACCGGCACGGACACGCGCGAACTGGAACCTCCGTACTCGATGAATACCACGACGGCAATCTCCGGGTCTTCGACCGGGCTGTAGCCCATGAACCAGGCGTGGGTCCAGTCGCCACCGCGGGGCGTCTGGGCGGTCCCGGTCTTGCCCGCCACCGAGCGCGGGAACACCCCTGGGCCCATGTAGCTGCGCGACGGGTAGCCGGTGAACATCAGCGCCATGCCGTCCCGGAGGGTCTGCCAGTGGCTGCCCTCGACCTGCTCGAGGACCGGCGCCATGACCTGGTCACCGATCTGCTTGACGAGGCGCGGCTGCGCCATCAGCCCGTCCATGGCCAGCGCGCTGACGAACTGCGCGAGCTGGATGGGGGTCGAGAGCACGTCGCCCTGCCCGATGGCGACGTTGAGGGTGAAGCCGGGCAGCCAGCCGTGCCCGTACTGCGGCTGCGCGCGCACCCACTGATCGTCGGGGATGCGGCCGGCCTTCTCCTCCATCAGGCCGACGCCGGTCGGCTCGCCGAAACCGAACTCCCTGGCGCGCTCGACCAGGTCCTCGATGAACGGCGCCCAGCCCACGCCGAAGTTCGGGGTGTCGTAGGCGGCGTAGAAGTAGTAGGTGTTGCAGCTGTCGGCGATGGCGTGCATGACGTCGTACGCGCCCTTGTCGTAGGTGGCCCAGTTCCGCCAGGTGATCCCGCCGAAGCGGAAGGCGGCGCTGCACGGGTACTTCGTGTTGCGGCCGGCGTAGCCCTCCTCGAGCAGCGTCGACGAGGTCACGATCTTGAAGGTGGAGGCGGGCGCGTACGCCTCGACGGCGCGGTTGGCGAGCGGGTTGTTGACGCCGTCGTTGAGGATCGCCGAGACCTGCTCGGGATCGACCGGCCGGTGGGTGAAGACGTTCTGGTCGAAGGTCGGCGCGCTGGCCATGGCCAGCACCTCGCCGTTGCGCGGGTCGACCGCGACGATCGCGCCGCGCACCTGGTCCTCCAGCGGGAGGTTCACGCGCGCGCGGTCCTCGTTGACGTACTTCAGCGAGTCGGCCAGCACGTCCTCGGCCAGGCGCTGGAGCTGCGGGTCGATGGTGAGGGTCACGTCGAGACCCGGCGAGGCCGTCCACATGACGTGCTCGGCGACCTCGGTGCCGCGGTTGTCGACCTCCACCAGCCGCTGCCCGGCGTTGCCGAACAGCGCGGCCTCGTAGGCCGCCTCGATGCCGGCCACGCCGACCAGGTCGTTGATCGAGTAGCCCGGGTAGCGCGTGGGATCGGCCTGCGCCGTGTAGCCCACCGTCTGCGCCGCGAGGTTGGTCGGGTAGGTGCGCTCGACGCGCTCTCTCAGGTAGAGGTTGGGGTTGCCGGCAACGCGCTCCTCCACGGCCGGCACCAGGCGGTCGGGGATGTTCCAGACCAGCACGGCGCCGTACTGCACCTCCTCCGGCTTGGTCGGATCCGGCGGGCGCAGCTCGGCGTCGCTGCCGAGGAGCACCTTGAGGCGCGGCCACTCGGGGGCCGGGCCGCCGGTGTAGAGCAGGTCGTAGGCGATGCGGTCGTCGGCCAGCACGGTCCCGTCACGCGCCAGGATGCGGCCGCGCAGGGGGATGATCCTCTGCTGCTCGGTGGCGTTGAGGATCGACCGCGCGGCGAACTCGTCGGTCTTCACCAGCTGCAGGAACATCAGCCGACCAGTGAACACCGCGAGCACGGTGAACAGCAGCGCCAGCGTCACCCGCATGCGCGGGATCATCATCGTTCGCCAACCCCCATCAGAGCAGCTCCTTCTGCAGGATACGGCTGCGCTCGAGCAGCGCCGCGCTCCAGGGCAGGACCAGCAGACCGGCGGCCACGGTCAGCGCGCCCTCCACCGCCGCCACGGCGCCGAGCGCCGAGAAGCTGATCGGCCCGCCGACGAGCCAGGCCATGAGGGCAGCGATGACCACCCACTTGCCGACCACGGCGATGAAGACCACCAGCATCCGCTCGAGCACGCCGGAGTTGGTCAACTGCGCGCGGACCAGCGAGGCCGAGAGCGCCGCCGCCGCCAGCGCGATGGCGTGCATGCCCAAGACCCCCTGCCCCATCAGGTCCTGCAGCATGCCAACAGCGTAGGCCAGGACCACCAGCTGCCACGGCTGGATGCGCCACAACAGCGAGAGCACAGCGAGCAGGAACAGGTCGGGTCCGGGGATGGGCGCCAGCAGTGCGGAGAGGAAGCCCTGTGACACGACCAGGACGAGGTAGAACAGCACCAGGCGCATCGGCCAAGTGTAACCAGCCGTAGTCAGCGTACCGGGCTATTCTCGGCCTATGCCTGAAGCGGCTGCGCTGAGCATCAAGCGCGCTTCGGAGTCCTCCCTGGAAGTCCAGGCGTTAGCCGAGCGGCTGACGGCTTTCCTGGCGACCCACGAGGCCGAGAACAACCTGCCGTTGTCGATCGTCGCCGACATCGCGGGCGGGCGCTACCCGCGCTTCGAGCTACTGCTCGCGCTGGACGGCGAAGGTCGCGGCCGCTCAGCTTTGGTGTGGACCAAACCGTTCAACCTGCTGCTGTGCTACGGCGACGACGCCGCGGCCCGCGAGGCGCTGCTCGAGACGCTCTTGGCGGACGGCGAGGCTCCTCCCGGCGTCACCGGGCCCGAGCCGACCGCCGGCGCGGTCGCCGGCTGGCTGGCCGAGCGGCTGGGCCTCACCGCCAAGCTCGTCATGCGCCAAGGCATCTACCGCTTGTCGAGGGTGCTGCCGGGAGATCGACCGGCGGGGCTGGTGCGCCTGGCGCGGCCCGACGAGGCCGACGCGCTGGTGGCTTGGCTCGAGGCGTTCCGACAGGAAGCCGACGTGAACCTGAGGACCGGCGCGGAGATGTGGCAGATGTTCACCGAGAGCGACACCCGGCGCCTGTGGGTCTTCGAGGCCGCCGGCGTGCCGGTGTGCCTCACCGGCGTCGGCGGCAGAACGCCAAACGGACGCCGCATCGGCCCCGTCTACACCCCGCCCGAGCACCGCCGCCGCGGCTACGCCGAGGCGCTGGTGGCCCGCGTGAGCCAGGACCTGCTCGACGCCGGCGCGCGCTTCTGCTTCCTCTACACCGACCTCGACTACGCGACCTCCAACAGCGTCTACCGCAAGGTGGGCTACGAGATGGTGGCGGAGTCGGGGGAGTACGCGTTGGTGCGTTAGGGGCGGGCGGGGAGCCGTCCGCGGCCCACACCGGCCTGCGGTAACTTGTGCGCCATGTCGACACTCGTCATCCACGGCGGCGCCGGGACGGTGCCGGAGCCCTACAGGGACGCCTACCGCAAGGGTCTGGCCGCGGCCTTGGACGCCGGCTACAGCGCGCTGGAGCGCCTCGGCGACCCGCTCGAGGCTGTGCTGGCGGCGGTGAGCCACATGGAGCTGAACGAGCAGGCGTTCAACGCCGGCGTCGGCGGCGCGCCCACCCGTGACGGGCTCGTCGAGCTCGACGCCTGCGTCATGGCTGCCGATGGCAGCGCTGGCGCGGTGGCGGCCGTGACCAACTCGCGCAACCCGGTGAGGCTGGCCGAGAAGGTGCGCACCGCCACCCCGCACGTGATCCTCGCCGGCTCCGGTGCCGACGCGCTCGAGACCGACCCGGTGGAGAACGAGGCCCTGCTCACGGCACGCACGCGCGAGGAGCTGAGCCGCTGGCGCGCCAAGCAGCAGGACGAGCCGTCCCGCGGCACGGTGGGGGCGGTCGCGCTCAACGACGACGGCATCTTGGCCGCAGCCACCAGCACCGGCGGCCGCCTCGGTCAGTACACCGGCCGGCTAGGCGACACGCCGGTGCCTGGCGCCGGCACCTGGTGCGACAGGCGCCACGCGCTGTCGGGCACGGGGATCGGCGAGGCCTTCCTGCGCTCCGCCGCGTGTCGCACCGTCGCGCTGCGCATCGACAATGGCTCCACTCCGGAACAGGCGCTGCAGGCCGGGCTCGACGACCTGGTGAGCGCCGAGGGCGACGGCGGGTTCATCTACCTGGGGGCCGACGGCATCTTCGGCTACGCCTTCAACACGCCCATGCTGGCCGTGGCGTACCGGTCGCCCGCTGCCGAGTTCGCGGACATCGCCGTGGACGCCGGGGTGCGGTTGTTCTGAGCTCGCGCCGCGCGGCCGTTTCGGGGCGTAAGTAGTTTCGGCTTCCACAACGGCCTGACTCGCCGCTTTGCTGAAGGAGAAACCCCCGCCTCCCCCGGCCGGGTCGCAGGCCAGGGGGAGCGCGGTGGGAGCGCCGGACCGCCTGCGCCCCCCAATCCGAGCCCCCCAACGGTCCAGCTGACGTGAGCATGCGACATGGGGTCCGTCCAAGCTCCGTCCGAGCCCTACGTCGTGCGGAACCCGGGCTTTGGCTAGACCCCGCTCAGGAAGTTGCCGATCGT
>CAZQVC010000120.1:0-3044 GCA_964596625.1 uncultured bacterium
ACCCGGCGGTAGATGCCGAAGAAGCCGGCGCCGTCGATCTTGGCCGCCTCGATCATCTCGTCTGGGATCTCGGCGTAGAAGTTGCGGAAGATCAGCGTGGTGATCGGCAGACCGTAGACGATGTGCGTGAGGATCAGCCCCCAGAGCGAGCCGTACAGCCCGATGTCGGCGAGGAAGCGGAACAGCGGGATGAGGATGCTCTGGTACGGGATGAACATGCCGAAGAGGATCAGCGGGAAGACGACGTTGGCGCCCGGGAAGCGCCACTTCGAGAGCACGTAGCCGTTCAGCGAGCCGAGCAGGGCCGACCCTGCGGTGGCCGTCACGGTCAGCACCAGGCTGTTGCGCAGCTGCGGCGAGAAGGCCCGCCAGGCGACGACGAAGCTGTCCCAGTTCCAGGTCGGTGGCAGCTGCCAGGTGGTCGCCAGGCGGATGTCGGCAGGCAGCTTGAACGCCGTCACGACAACCAGGTAGACGGGCAGCAGGAAGAACGCCGCGGCGAGGACGAGCAGCAGGTAGGTGAGCCAGGACGCCCCGGAGCGATCTACGGTCACGGTCGCTCACCGGCCTGCCGCGCGAACACCCATGCGCCCAGGACGCTCACCGGCGCTCGGCCCGCAAACTCACCCACAGGTACGGCACGATCACCGCGGCCACCAGTATCAGCAGCACGACGGCGATGGCCGCCCCGGTGGCGAACTGGTTGGCCCGGAAGGCCCGCAGGTACATCGTCAGGGCCGGCACGCTGGTGCGGATGTTGTCGCTGCCGGCCATCGCGAAGATCAGGTCGAAGATCTTCAGGCTGATGTGCCCGAGGATGATCACGGCCGCGAGCGTGATGGGGCCGAGCAGCGGCAGGATGATGTGGCGGTAGAGCTGAAGCTCGCTCGCGCCGTCGACGCGGGCCGCCTCCCTGAGGTCGTCGGAGACGCCGCGCAGCCCGGCCAGGTAGAGGGCCATGGTGTAACCGGACATCTGCCACACCGCGGCGATGACCACCCCGATCAGGGCGAGGTTGAAGCCGTGCGCCTCGGGGAACGCCAGCGCGTCGAGCGTGCGGCCGGCGGTCGCGGTCCAGACGACCGCGGCGACGGCGATCACGCCGAGCACCGCAGCACGACCGCGGCGCTGGGCGCGCCAGGCTCTCAGCGTCAGCCACACCAGCAGCAGCGACGCCGCGACGCCGAGTATCAGCGGCATCCGCTGCCAGTTGAACTGCCACACCTGCACCCGGCTGGTGAGCCAGGCGAACTCGAGCTGCGGCAGCCCGACCAGCGTCGGCAGCACGTTCACGCCGCCCTGCGGCTGCAGCATCCAACGCCAGATAGTGCCTGTGACGATGAAGGCGAGCGCCATGGGGAACAGGAAGATCGTCCGGAAGATCCCCTCGCCCTTGATCTTCTTGTCGAGCAGGATGGCCAGGCCGAGGCCGATGACGAGGCAGCCGACGAGGAAGAAGATCGTGAAGAAGAAGGTGTTGACGAGGTCCTGGCGGAAGCGCGACTCGAGCGCGCTCGTGAACAGGTTCACGTAGTTGGCCAGGCCGACGAACTCCAGCTTCGGCTCGAGCGCCAACGCCTGAGCGGGGTCCTGGCCCCAGTTGGTAAGCGACACGTACGCGGTGCGCCCGATGAAGCCGTAGACGAACACCGCCAGCAGCACGAGCGACGGCAGGATCATCAGGATCGCGGTCAGGCGGTCCTTGGTCAGGCGCACCGTGGTTCCTCGTTCCAGCATGAGGGTAGGGGCGGTCTCCCGCCCCTACCCTTAGGCCCGTAGGCTACTGGCCGATCCCGTTCTGGGTGGCCAACTGCTGGGCTGCGGCGGCAGCCGCCTCGGCGCTGCCCCCTCCGAGGAAGTTCTGCAGGACGTTCGGGAACTCGCTCATGAAGCCCTCCGGCGCGACGACGCCGTGCTGCAGGCTGCCCACGAGCGTGTCGCCGGCGTAGTCCTCGAGCGCCGACTGCGAGTACTCGTTGTAGAGGCTGGCGTCGGTGTCGGTGCGCGGGGAGATCGAGCCCTTGAGCGGGTTGAACACGTCCTGCGCCTCGTTGGAGCCGACGAGCACGAGCCAGTCGCGGGCCGTCTGCTCGTGCGGGGCGCCGACCGGCAGGCCGAACGAGTCGGAGAGGAGCATGAACACGCCGTCGGTGCCGGGCGACGCCGCCCAGTTGAAGCCCTCGTTGGGCGCGAGGCCGAGGGTGGTCGTCATGTAGCCGGCGGCCCAGTCACCCATGATGTTGAACGCGGCCTCGCCGTTCACCACGCGGTCGGTGGCCTGCTGCCAGGTGAGGCCCGTCGCGTCGTCGTTGGCGCACGCCATGACCTCGGCGAAGGTCTCGAAGGTCTGCACGACCTGCGGGTCGTCGAACGCGAGCTCCCCGCTCCACAGCGCGCCCCAGTTGTCGGCGCCGAGCTCGGCCAGCGCGACGGACTCCCAGAGGTGGACCTGGGTCCACGGCTCGCCGACGACGATCGGGGTCACGCCGGCCTCCTGCAACGCCGGGCAGGTGGTGCTGAGGAACTCGTCCCAGTCGGCGGGGACCTGCACGCCCCACTCGTCGAGGTTGCTCTGCACGAACCACAGCACGTTGGAGCGGTGGATGTTCACGGGCACGCTCCAGATGCCCTCGTCGGTGCTGATCAGGTCTACCAGCTGCTCGGGGAAGGCCTCCAGCCAGCCCTGCTCCTCGAACATGCCCGTGAGGTCCTCCATGCGGCCGGCGGTGACCCAGGTGCCGATCAGCTCCTGACCGGCGTGCACCTGGAACGAGTCGGGCGGATCGCCGCCGAGCATCCTCGTCTTGAGCACAGCGCGGGCGTTCACGCCGGCGCCACCTGTCACCGTGGCGTTGATGACCTCGACGTCGGGATGCTGCTGCTCGTACAGGTCGATGAGCGCCTCGAGTGCCGGGCCCTCGTCACCGGCCCACCACGAGAAGATCTCCAGTTCGCCCTGCGCGGCAGCGGCCGCGAACAGCGACATCAGCACCGTCGTCAGTACCAGAGCCAAGAACTTCTTCATGCTCTCCCCTCTCGTTGCC
>CAZQVC010000120.1:3144-6369 GCA_964596625.1 uncultured bacterium
GTGTCGGGGTTGAGGCTGATCGAGTCGATGCCCTCGTCGAGCAGCCACTGGGCGAAGTCGGGGTGGTCGGAGGGGCCCTGACCGCAGATGCCGACGTACTTGCCGGCCCGCTTGCAGGCGGCGATGGCCATGGACATCAGCTCCTTGACCGCCGGCTCGCGCTCGTCGAAGAGGTCAGCCACCAGGCCGGAGTCGCGGTCGAGGGCGAGCGTGAACTGCGTAAGGTCGTTGGAGCCGATCGAGAACCCGTCGACGTGCTCGAGGAACGCCTCCGCCCTGATCGCGTTCGAGGGGACCTCGCACATCATGATGACCTCGAGCCCGTTCTCCCCGCGCCGCAGGCCGTGAGAGGCCATCACGTCGAGCACCTCGAGCAGCTCGCCGGGCGTGCGCACGAACGGGATCATGACCTTGACGTTGTCGAGGCCCATTTCGTCGCGCACCCTGGCGAGCGCGCGGCACTCGGCGCCGAACGCCTCGGCGAAGAGCTCGGAGCGGTAACGCGAGGCGCCGCGGAACCCGATCATGGGGTTCTCCTCGCGCGGCTCGTAGGCCTGGCCGCCCACCAGGTGCGCGTACTCGTTCGACTTGAAGTCGGAGAGGCGCACGATGACGGGCTGGGGAGCGAACGCGGCGGCGATCGTCGCCACGCCCTCCTTGATCTTCTCCTCGTAGAACCGCTTCGGGTCGGGGTAGCCGGCCGCGCGCCGCTCGATCTCCGCGCCCACCTCATCCGGCACGTCGGGGTAGGCCAGCAACGCGTTGGGGTGCACCCCGACCGCGTTGGCGATGATGAACTCGAGGCGCGCGAGCCCGACCCCGTGGTTGGGCAACGCGGCGAAGGCGAACGCCCTGTCGGGCGACGCGACGTTCATCATCACCTTCACCGGCAGCTCCGGCATCGCGTCGAGCTCCACGCTCTGGACGTCGAACTCGAGCTCGCCCTGGTAGATCTTGCCCTCGTCGCCCTCGGCGCAGCTGACCGTCACGACGGAGCCGTCGACCAGCGTTGCGCTGCCGTCGCCCGTGCCGACGACGGCGGGGATGCCGAGCTCCCGGGCGATGATCGCCGCGTGGCAGGTGCGGCCGCCGCGGTCGGTGACGATCGCCGCGGCCCGCTTCATGACCGGCTCCCAGTCGGGGTCGGTCATGTCGGTGACGAGGATGTCGCCGTCCTGCACGCGGTGCATCTCGGACGCTCGCTCGATCACCCTGACCTTGCCGGTGGCGATGCGCGCGCCGACGGCCCTGCCGGTTAGCAGCGGCTCCCCAGCACCGAGCATGCGGAAGCGCTCCAGCACGCGGCCGGAGCGGCTCTGCACGGTCTCGGGGCGCGCCTGGACGATGTAGATCCTGCCGTCCTCACCGTCCTTGACCCACTCGATGTCCATGGGGCGGCCGTAGTGGTCCTCGATCGCCAGCGCCTGGCGGCCGAGCTCGGCCAGGTCGTCGTCGCTGAGGGCGAAGCGCCGGCGGTCGGCCTCGGGGACCGGCACGGTCTTCACGCCGCCGCCGTCGGCGTAGATCATCTTCTCCGCCTTCGACCCCAGCCGCCGCTCGAGGATCGCGGGCCGGCCGGCCCTCAGCGCGCTCTTCGCCAGGTAGGCCTCGTCCGGGTTGACCGCGCCCTGCACCAGCAGCTCGCCGAGGCCGTAGCTGGCCGTGACGAAGATGGCACCGGAGAAGCCGGACTCGGTGTCGATGGTGAAGGCCACCCCGCTCGCGCCGAGGTCCGCCCTGGCCATCCGCTGCACACCGGCCGAGAGCGCCACCTCGGCGTGGTCGAACCCCTGGTGCAGGCGGTAGGAGATGGCCCGATCGGTGAACAGAGAGGCGAACACGCGTTTGACGGCGGCCGCGACCTCGTCGAAGCCGGTGACGTTGAGGTAGGTGTCCTGCTGCCCGGCGAACGACGCCTCGGGGAGGTCCTCGGCGGTTGCCGAGGAGCGCACGGCCACGGCCGGGTCGTTGCCGTCGTCGCCTCGTAGCGCCTCGTAGGCTGTCCTCAGCTCGGCGAGGAGCGGCGCGGGGAGGGGGGTGTTCATCACCGCACGGCGCACGGCTTCGCCACGCTCGGCCAGCACGGCCACGTCGTGCCCGTCCACGTCGGCTAGCAGCTCGGCGACCTTGCGGTCGAGGCCGTCCTGCGCCAGGAACTCGCGGTAGGCGGCCGCGGTGGTCGCGAAGCCGGGCGGCACGAGCACGCCGGCGTCGGTGAGGTTCGAGATCATCTCGCCGATGGACGCGTTCTTGCCGCCTACTGTGGCGACGTCGTCCATGCCGACGGCTGCGAAGTCCACGATGTAGTCCACGAGCTTCCTTTCGGTCGCGGGAGCGGGCCGCGCTGGGGTCGGCCGGGCAGAGGAAGTCGTGGAACAGCCTAGCGCGGTGATTATGCTCTGCATGAGGTCGCGGCATGGTGTCAGACAACGAGGGCGGGAGCGGCGCGCGCCCCGCAGCCACCTTCAGGCGGGTCTACTTCGTCTCCGATCACACCGGGGTCACGGCCGAGGTGCTCGGGCACAGCCTGCTGGCGCGCTTCGACCACCTCGACATCGACACGGCGACGAGGCCCTTCGTCAACACCACGGAGCGCGCCGAGGCGCTGGTCGACGAGTTCGCGAAGCTCGCGAGCGCCCCGATCGTCTTCAGCACCATCACCGACCCGGCGCTGCGCAGCCGCATCTCCGAGGTGGCGGTCCTCCACCTCGACCTCTTCGAGCCGTTCATGGCGCAGCTGGAGGCGACGCTCGGGCAGAGGGCCGAGACGCGGGTGGGCGCCGCTCACGGCATCCGCGACTTGACCCGCTACCAGGCCCGGATCGACGCCGTCGAGTTCGCGCTCACCACCGACGACGGCTCGAACACTAAGCGCTACGGCAACTCCGAGGTGATCATGGTGGGGGTGTCCCGCGTGGGCAAGAGCCCGACCTGCCTCTACCTCGCCATGCAGTACGGGGTTCGCGCGTCCAACTACCCGCTCGCCGAGGACGACTTCGAGCGCAGCGCTCTGCCCGCCCCCCTCGCCCCGTACCGCGCGAAGCTGTTCGGCCTCACCATCGACCCTAGGCGCCTCCACGAGCTGCGCGCCAAGCGCAGCCCCGGCACCAGCTACGCCTCGCCCGAACGCTGCGAGTACGAGGTGCGGCAGGCCGAGCGGTTGCTGCGGCGGCACAACGTGCCGTTCCTCGACGTCACGTTCGTCTCCGTCGAGGAGCTGGCGTC
>CAZQVC010000121.1:0-6345 GCA_964596625.1 uncultured bacterium
GACATGCTGGGTGGAGGCGTCTTCGACCTCGAGCCCGGCGAGTGGACAGACGACACCAGCATGGCGCTGTGCCTCGCCGAGAGCCTTCTTGAGCGCGAGGGCTTCGATCCGCGTGACCAGCTGAGCCGTTACCTGCGTTGGTTCCGCGAGGGCCACTTCAGCGTCAAGGGCTACTGCTTCGACATCGGCACCACCACCAGGCACGCCCTCAGCGTCTTCGAGAGCACCGGCCAACCGTACTGCGGTCCGACCGGTAACGAGACGGCGGGCAACGGCTGCATCATGCGCCTCTCGCCCCTCGCAGTGGCGTACGCCCAGGACCCGGCGCTGGCCATCCGGCTCTCCGGCATGAGTTCACGCACGACCCACGGTGCACGCATCTGCATAGACGCCTGCCGCTACATGGGCGCCCTGCTCGTCGGCGCGCTCCAAGGCCGCCCCAAGGACGAGCTGCTCTCCCCCGCGTTCTCGCCGGTCGACAGGCTTTGGGACGAGGAGCCCCTAGGTAGCGAGATCGACAGGATCGCGGCGGGCTCGTTCCTGCAGCGGCAGCCCCCGGAGATCCGCGGCACGGGGTACGTCGCCGACACGCTCGAGGCTGCACTGTGGGCTTTCGCTCACCACGACGACTTCGAGGAGGGCGTGCTTGCCGCCGTGAACCTCGGCGACGACGCCGACACCACAGGCGCGGTCTACGGGCAGATAGCCGGTGCCTACTACGGGGCCTCCGGCATCCGTAGCGACTGGCTGGAGAAGCTAGCCATGCGTGAGCTGATCGACGAGATGGCGACCCGCCTGGCGGCGTTGAGGCCCGTCAGGAACCTCGCGTGAGCGGCGGTAGGACAGCGCCGTCCAGTCTGCCGAGGGCCGCGCGCCGGTAACGTTCGACCGAGCGGCGCACCGCGTCCTTCGCGCCCGTCGGTATGACCCTGCCCCACCACGCGCCGTAGAGCCTGTCGAACGCGAACGGCTCGACCGCAGCGCCCACTCTCTCGACCTCGGCCACCGGCAGCGGGATCAGGTTGGGGTAGGAGTACATGATCCCCACGTGCGCACGGTCGGGGATGACCTGCAGGATGTCGCCGCTGAGAAGCGCGCCGCGTCCCTCGGCGCCCGCCGGCCAGTGCAATACGGTGCCGCCGGCGAAGTGACCGCCCGCTCGGATCAGGGTGAGGTCGCCCAGGACCCCAAGCGTTTCCCCTTCCCAGAACTCGATGCGCTCGCTGGGGTTGGTGACGTGGTCACGATCGGCGGCGTGGAGGTACACGTTCGCCTCGAACGCCTCAGCGAACTCCTTGACCGCCGTGTAGTAGTGCGGGTGACTGATGGCGATGGCGCTCACGCCGCCCAAGGCTGTGAGCTCTTCGGCTCCCTGTTCGGTCAGCGCGGCGACGCAGTCCCACAGCAGGTTGCCGGCCGGGGTGCGCACCAGCAGCGCCCGCTGCGCGATGCCGAAGTCCGGCTCGAGCCCCACGCCGTAGAGGTCGCGCTCCTTCTCGCTCACCCGGTTCTCGTGGCTGGCCAGGAGCTCGCCGTAGGAGAGCCAGCGCTGGCCGGAGGGCGGCACGTACTGCCGCTCGTCCCCGCAGATCTGGCACCGCTCCGGCGGCCCGGAGGCGGCAGGGTAGTGAGCGCCGCACGTGCCGCAGACGTGAACGCCGGCGGCGCCGACCTGCTCCTCGGGGAAAGGCCGGCTCAGACGTCACTCCCCTTGCAGCAGCTCGAGGACCACGTCGGAGCCGACGACCTGATCGACCACGAAGGTGCCCTCGGCAGCGAGCGTGTCGTCGGGGTTGTGGGCCACGAGGAAGCCCTCCTGCAGGCTGAAGACTCCGCTGAAACGACCGCTGATCGCCAGCGTCTGGCCGTCGACGACCTCCACGGTGTCGATGACGAGCTCGCCCTGCGTGAGCGCGTAGTAGTCGTCGAACCTCGAACCGGTCGGCAGGTACTTGACGTCGAGATCTTCGGACTCGATGAGCTCGAGGGTCTCGGGGTCGAGCGCGAACTCGACATCGACCCCGCCTACACCCGAGCTGCGCTCCTCCTCGTCACGGAAGTACATGCTGACGTGCAGCGTCGGCGTCGTTATCTGCACGCCACCTACCGAGATCCCAGCGAGCCGCATGAACGTCGCCGTGTGCTGGTCGGTGCCGGCCACCTTCTCGAGGATGGCCCGCTGCTCGGGCGACGTGGCGTTGTCCGCGGCGTTCTCGGGCACGTGCGAGGCGTAGGTGTAAAGGGTGGTCTCGGAGCCGTCGAGGAGCAGGCTCAGCGAGCCGGTGTTGAAGGTCGTCTGGGCCTGCGCCAGCGAGCCGACCAGCAGCATCAGCGCGGCCAGCAGCGCTGCGGCCCGCGAGGAATGAGTTAGGCGTTCGAGCACGGAACATCACCTCTGACCGTCGAGGCTATCACCCGGCGAGCCATGTCGGCGGCGTAGCAAGGCTGTGCGCCGGCAGCCAGCACACTTACTGCATGCGACGTCTGTGGGCCAACATCAAGGCGGCGGTCAAGAGCTTCGGCCAGCACAAAGTTCCCCGCCTGGCCGCTGCGCTCGCCTATTACACGCTCTTCTCGCTGGCGCCGCTGCTGGTGATCATCATCGCGGTCGTCGGCTCGGTCTTCGGCACCGAAGAGGCGCGCACCCGTCTCGTGGCGCAGATCCAGGACTTCGTGGGCCCCGACATCGCGAACCTGATCAGCGACATGATCGCGCAGACGCAGCAGACCGGCTCGGGCCTGTTCGCCACCATCGTCGGCGTCGCCACGCTGCTCATCGGCGCGACCGGCGTGTTCGTCCAGCTCCAGCGCGCGCTGAACGAGATCTGGGAGGTGCCGCAGGGGCCAAGGCGCGGCATCGTGCGCACCATCCTCATGCGACTCGAGGGGCTCTTGATGGTGCTCGGCATCGGTCTCGCCGCGATGCTGGCCGTGGCTCTGCAAGCCGTCGTTGGGGTGATCCGCGCGAACTTCGAGGACCTGCTGCCGGGCGCCGACTGGCTCTGGGTGGTCGCCAACCCGCTGCTCGGCCTGGTCGTGTTCACGCTGGTGTTCGCGGCGCTCTTCAAGCTGGTGCCCGACGCCCAGATGACCTGGCGCGAGGTCTTCCCCGGCGCGCTCTTCACCGCAGTGCTGTTCGTCGTCGGCCTGCTGGGCCTCAGCCTCTACCTCGGCTCGGCCAGCGTCGGCTCGGCCTACGGGGCTGCCGGCACCCTGGTCGTGCTGGTCATGTTCGTCTACTACTCGGCCCAGATCATGCTGTTCGGCGCCGAGTTCACTCGCGCCGACATCCAGGACAGGCGCCGTCGCAGAGGGCTTAGCGAGCGGTTCGTGCTCAAGCCGTAGCTGGCCGCGGCAGCCTTGGCTTAGGCCACGGCGTCGCCCAAAACCTGTAACTTCAAGCTCGATGGCCATCGAATGAACGCGACCTCTTCGCACGCCGCTCCGCAGCCGCCACCGCGCGCTTGGCTCCTTCCGTGAGCCTCGACCCTTCGTCGCAAGCCGCACTGCTCGCCAAGGTGCCGGCGCTGGCCGGTCTTGACGCCCCAACGCTGAGCCTCATCGCCGCGCAGCTGGAGGAACGCGTACTGGCTGACGGCGAGATGCTGATCAGGCAGGGGGATCCGGGTGACGCCCTCTACTTCGTGCTGAGCGGCTCCTTGGACGTGGCGGTCGCCGATGGCTCAGGCGCAGCCGCCGTCGTCGACCGTCTGGAGCACGGCTCCTTCATCGGTGAGATGGCCCTGCTTGCCGGCAACCGCCGCTCGGCCAGCGTCACGGCTCGTGGCCCTGCCAAGGTCGCTCGCCTCTCACGCGCCGCGTTCGACCAGGTAGCGGTGCACGATCGCACGCTGCGCCACCGCGTAGTGGCTGCCATCGCACCTCGCCTGGCCCGTGTCCAACTGGCCGCCGTGCTCGGTGAGTGGTTCGGCCTCGCCGACGACGACACCGAAGCCGTCCGTCGCCTGCAAGCCGCCACCGAGTGGTCGACGCTCGCGGCCGGCGAGGTGCTCTACCGGCCCGGCGACCCAGCAGACGGCCTGTACCTCGTCGTCAGCGGCAGGCTCGGCGTGACGCCCGAGGGCGGCGCCGCGTGGGGTTACCAGGTCGGGAAGGGCGAGAGCGTGGGGGAGCTGGGTGTCCTGGGCGGCGAGCGCCGCGACGAGCGGGTCGTCGCGTTACGCGATACGCACCTCGTGCGGGTGCCAGCCGGAGTGGTCGAAGCTCATCCTCGAGCGCTCAAGCACATCGCGACGACCGCCATAGGACGCATCAACGGCAAGGGACGTCGTAGCCTCCACGACAACGGCGTGCGCACCCTCGCGCTCGTGCCCGCACATCCCGCGGCGCCCGTGCGGGAGGTGGCCGCGCTGCTCCGGGCCGAGCTGGCAAGGAGCGACGCGTCGTCACTCCAGCTCGACAAGGGGGTCGTCAGCGACCTGTTCGACGGCTCGGTCCCGGAACTCGGGTCGGCGCTCGGCGACCCGCTCGCCCACTGGCTCAACGAACTGGAGGCCGAGCACGACTTCGTCGTGCTGCTTACCGACGAAGCTAACGGGGCCTGGGCCGAGCGTTGCAGACGTCAGGCCGACGTCGTCCTGCTGGTCGGAGACGCCGCCAGGACACCGGAAGTGCCGGTGGCGCTGGCCCCGGAGGGCGCGCAGCTCGTGCTGCTGCACGCCGCCGGGACGACGAGGCCGAGCGGTACGGCAGCCTGGCTCGAGCCGGGCGCCGCTGGCAGCCTTCACCACATCCGTTCGAGCGACGGGCACGGAGTTCCTCGTCTGGTGCGCCGCCTGAGCGGCCGCGCGGTCGGCCTGGTGTTCAGCGGGGGCGGCGCCCGCGGCTACGCCCACATCGGCCTGTTGCGGGCCATCGCCGAGCTCGACATCGAGATCGACATGGTCGCCGGCACCAGCATGGGCGCGCTCATAGCCGCAGTGTTCGCGCTGGGCGGGAGCCACGCTGAGGTCGAGCGCGCGGCGGTCATGTTCGGTGACAGGAAGAGACTTCTCGACCGAACCTTGCCGATCGTGGCGTTGACGAAGTCGCGGGGTGTCACCGACACCTTCGCGACGATCTTCGGCGACGCCCGGATCGAGGACCTCTGGATGCCGTTCGCCTGCGTCTCGGCCAACCTCTTCGAGGCGGTGCCCGTCGAGCACCGCACCGGGCCGATGTGGGAAGCGGTGCGTGCCAGCACGGCGATCCCCGGGATCTTCACGCCGTTCGTCAGGGACGGTGCGCTGCTCGTCGACGGCGCGGTGATGAACGCCTTCCCCGTCGACCTCATGCGGGAGATGGTGGGCTCCGGCACGGTCATCGCCTCTAGCACCATGTCGAAGAGCCCCCCGCGGCAGCCGTACGACTTCGGGCCAAGCGTGTCCGGCTGGGATGCGCTTGCACAGTACCTGCGCCCACGCAGCCGCCGCAAGCGCTACCCGACGATGATCAAGACCTTGATGGAGGCGACCTCGGTCGGCTCGAAGCACCAGAGCACGGCCATCAAGGCTCACGCCGACCTGCTCATCGAGCTTCCGGTGCAGGAGTTCGGCAAGCTGGAGTTCGACCGCCACGAGGAGCTGATCGAGATCGGTCACCGCCACGCGCTCGCCGCGCTGACGAAGTGGCGATCGGCGCACCCACCCGGCGCCGTGGAGACAATTGAGAAGAAGCCTTCCTGAGCATTCGTACACCACCTGCGGCTACGCTAGAATCGTCCGCGGCGGACCTTTCGACGCCGAACTCTCCTTGGCCTCCCGCCCCGAGGCCTCCCGGCGAGAGCAAAGGGGAGCATCGACTCCTCCGGAAGGGCAGACCCCACCCTCTCTCGTTCTTCGAGGGCTGGTCGCGCGTCGGGCGGGCCGCCGGCCGCGCCCTGAGCGGAGACGAGCGATGACGCGACACGCCAGCTTCAAACGCAAGGTGAGAGCACGCATGCAGAAGACGGGCGAGCGGTACGCGGCCGCACGCCAGGCGCTGCTCAGCCAGGGTGCCGGTATCCGCGAGGCGCCTGCCCTGCCCACGGTCCCGGGCTACCGTTTCGTCGATGGCCTGGAGCAGGACCTCGCGCTGCTCGCCGGCGCGCTCGCGCAGGCGGGCGTGGTCGACCCCCTCACCGGCGCGCAGTTCAACGAGACCCGGCTGTTCGGGCTGTCGGGTGGGATCGGCTTCATGTCGTTCCTCTTCGAGTACCAGGGGCATCCCCCGATGCTCACCTTCGTCTGCCGCTCGTGGTCGATGCCCGAGCCCGTGGTAGCTCGGGCACTGGCGCACGCCGGCGTCGGGCACGTGCGCAGCGAGAGCGGCAGCGCGGCGGTGGCGCGCAAGTTCCTCGACGAGGCG
>CAZQVC010000122.1:0-6262 GCA_964596625.1 uncultured bacterium
GATCAACGAGGCGTTCAGCGTGGTGCCGATGGCGGCCATGGAGGAGTTCGGCCTGAGCGCCGAGAGGGTCAACGTCTTCGGCGGGGCCGTGGCGCTGGGACACCCCATCGGGGCTTCGGGCGCGCGCATCGTGGTGACGCTGCTCAA
The DNA here is from genome assembly GCA_964596625.1 of uncultured bacterium. Classification (GTDB taxonomy): domain Bacteria; phylum Deinococcota; class Deinococci; order Deinococcales; family Trueperaceae; genus DASRWD01. The sequence goes on from CAZQVC010000122.1 coordinate 148, forward strand.
CGCCCTGGCGAGCGGGGGAGGAAGGCGCGGCGTGGCGAGCATCTGCATCGGCGGCGGGGAGGCGCTGGCGCTGGCGCTCGAGCTTCCCGAGTAGGCGAGACCCCAGGTGGCTCACTGAGCCGCCCGGCGAGGGCGCGTTCCCGGGCCCTCAGCGGGTGTCTTCCGTCATGTTCTCGGGCAGGCGACCCATCTGCACGGCCTCGGCCACCATCGAAGGCAGGCCCCACGCGACGATGTCGAAGGCGACCGCAGCGAAGTCGTACTCGACCTTGTCCATGTGGATGTCGACGCCCTCCTCGGAGATGTTCAAGAGGGCGTAGTCGGCGCCCGGCTCCCCGTTGAGCGAGAGTCCTACCGAGCCCGGGTTGATGACGAGGCCCGTCTCGACCTTCCGGTAGAAGGGGACGTGCGTCGATCCGGCTACCAGGATCGAGCAGCGGTGGCGCTGCAGCATCCGCGCCAGCGTGAACGGATCCTGGTTGAGGTTGAGGCGCTCGTTGGGGTCGTCCGAAGAGCCGTGGAAGAAGCGCAGCCACCCCACCGGCGTCTCCAGCCGGCGCTGCACCGGCAGCGAGCGCAGGAACTCGAGATGCCTGGCCTCGAGCACGCCCTTGGTCCACTCGAGGATCTCGTCGGCCACGCCGTGCCGCACGCCCTTGCGGCGCGCGAAGCTGAAGGCCAGGCGCTCGTCGGCCGCGCCGAGGGTGCAGGTTATGCGCTCCTGACGGATGAACTCGATCGTCTCGTTGGGCGATGGCCCGTAGCCCACCAGGTCGCCGAGGCAGATGATCGTGTCGACGCCCCGGAACTTCAGCTGGTCCACGACGGCTTCCAGCGCCAGCACGTTGGCGTGGACGTCGCTGATCAGCCCGACCTTCACGCGTCGAGTCTAGCAGTACCTTCCTGCAAGAACGCGCTCAGCAGCGCGACCCCGGCCTCCAGATCGCTCTTGGCGACCATCTCGGTGACCGTGTGGACGTAGCGAGACGGCGTCGAGAGCGTGATCGACGGCACGCCGACCCTGGCTCGTTGGATGGCGCCGGCGTCGGTGCCGCCCAGCGGCAGCACCTCGAGCTGGTAGTCGACGCCGTTCTTCTCGGCGAGCGCGATGAACTCGTCGAGCAGCCAGCGGGTGCTGATCGAGGAGCTGTCCATGACCTTCAGGCCGACGCCCTTGCCGAGCTGCGTGATGCGCTGGTGCTCGCTGATGTCGGGGGTGTCGACGGCCAGCGTGGTGTCGAGCGCGATGCCGACCTGCGGCTCGACGCGGTAGGCGCCGGTCAACGCGCCGCGCAGGCCGACCTCCTCCTGGACGGTGAACACGCCGTGCACCTCGAAGGCCGGGTCGCTGATGCGCTTGAGCGTCTCGATGAGGATCCAGCAGCCGGCGCGGTCGTCGAGAGCCTTGCCGGTGACCACGGCGCCCAGGTCGAGGAACTGCTGGTTGAGGGTGACCATGTCGCCGACGCGCACCTGCTTGCGCACGTCGTCGCCCGAGAGGCCGAGGTCGACGTAGAAGGCGTCGAGCTCCGGCACCTTGCTGCGCTCGTCGGCGGTGCTGATGTGGATCGGCTTCCCGGCCGGGTTCATCACCCCGAACAGCTCCTTGCCGGAGATCGAGGCGTGCACCGTCACCTGACGCGCGAAGAGGTTGCGGGGGTCGAAGCCGCCGACCCGCTGGAGGCGGATGAAGCCCTTGTCGTCGATGTGCCTGACGAAGAAGCCGATCTCGTCCATGTGGGCGGCGATCATGGCCTTGGGCGCGCCGTCCTTCGCCGCCCTCTTGACGGCCGTGAGGTTGCCCATGGCGTCGACGCTCAGCTCGTCGACGACGCCTTCGAGCTCGCGCTCGATGAGCTCGCGGACGCGCTCTTCCCGCCCCGGGACGCCTGGTGTCTCCGAAAGTCGCTTGAGTAGTTCCATCTGCGAGAGTCTAACGCCGCGAAGGCAGCCAGTCGGCGACGACCTCGGCCAGCCGCTGCGGGCACTCCTGCTGCACGGCGTGGCCGCACTCCGGCACCAGCTCGAGCGTGGCGTCCGGCAGCTCGGCGGCGAGCTTCTCGGACTCCGTGGTCGGCACCACGCCGTCCTCTTCGCCCGCCACGACCAGCGCCGGGACGTTCAGCTCGCCGAGCGAGCCTTCCAGGCTGGGCGGAGCGTCGGCCTTGGTCAGCTGCCACAGCGCGTCGTCCCAGCCGTTGACGGTCCAGGCGCGCCCGTAGGCGTCGAGGTCCTGCTGCTCGATGGCGTCCTGGTCGTACCAGCCGGCGCGCACGATCCGCTGGCCCGGCTCCTGCGCGATCTGCCGGAGGAACATCGGGCCCAGACGCTCGAGCTGCGGGCTGTTCATCACCGCCCTGGCCAGCCACGACCGCTGGCTGCTGGTGTAGGGGGAGGCGCCGATGAGCACCAGGCCGGCGAGCTCCTGGCCGGCCGCCAAGCTCACGTCAGCGCCTGCGACCACGGCGGCCCTGGCCGGGTCCTCGAGCGCCAGGGCGACGTCGAGCGCCAACCTGGCGCCGGAATCGTGCCCGACCAGCACCACCTCATCGCCGCCCAGCTCCCGCAGCAGGCCGGCGACGAGGCGCACCTGACCGGCGGCAGAGTACGGGTCGAGGCCGGCGGCGCGCAGAGCCTCGAGCTCCTCTTCGAGCGGCCGCTCGCTGAGCCCGAAGCCGGGCAGGTCGACCGCGACCACCTCGCCGTAGTCCGCCAGCAGCGGACCGAACTGGTCGAAGCTGGCCGTGCTGAAGGGGAAGCCGTGGAGGAGGAGGATGAGGCGCTCGGCGGTGTTCGCGCCGTAGCGCTCGACGTGCAGCGCCACGCCCTCGACCTCCACGTACTCCGCCTCGGGGCCGGCCACCTCGGCCAGCGGCCTGGCGCCGGGCGGCTCGCTCGAGCCGAGGAACAGCGGCACGACCGTGAACACCACGATCAGCAGCGCCAGGACGATCAGCGAGACCTTGAGGCGGAAGGGCAAGAGACGGTCCCTGGCCTAGTGGCCGGTGAACTTCGGCGCGCGCTTCTCGAGGAAGGCCGCCGTGCCCTCCTTCATGTCGGACGAGGTCGCGGCCAGGCCGAACAGGTCGGCCTCGATCTCCAGGCCCTGGCTGAGCGTGACGTCGAGCCCGCGGGACACGGCCTCCTTGGCCAGGCCGAGCGCGATGGGGCTGTTGCGCGCCGCGGTGCGAGCCAGCTCCACGGCGGCGGCCAGCGCGTCCTCGGCGACGCGGTTCACCAGGCCCAGCTGGAGCGCCTCGTCGGCGGCGACGTGACGGCCGGTGAGGATCAGGTCGAGAGCCCTGCCCTGGCCGATGAGCCGAGGCAAGCGCTGCGTGCCGCCGTAACCGGGGATGAGCCCGAGCCCCACCTCGGGCAGCCCGAGCTTGGCGGCCGGGGCGGCGACGCGCAGGTCGGCGGCGAGGGCGAGCTCGAGTCCGCCGCCCAGGGCGAAGCCGTTGATGGCCGCCACCGTGGGGAAGGGCAGGGCAGCCAGCGAGCCGAACACGTCCTGCCCCAGCAGCGAGAGCTCGCGGCCGGCGAAGGCGTCGGTGAGCTCGCTCATGCCGGCGATGTCGGCGCCGGCCACGAAGGCCCGCCCGGCGCCGGTGACGACCAGGGCGCGCACCTCGGCGTTGGCCTCGGCCATCTCGAAGGCGAGGCTCAGCTCGATCAGCACGTCCTGGTTGAGCGCGTTGAGCGCGGCCTGGCGGTCGATGGTGATGACCGCGACCTCGCCGTCGAGCTCGTACCTGACGTGCTCGAGCTCTGGCATGTCGGCGGTGACGTCGAGCTGTTCCGTCTCGCCCGTGGTGTTCGCTTCGTCGCTCACTGCTTGCCTCCGTCGTCGTAGCGGTAGAAGCCCTCGCCGGTCTTGCGGCCGAGCTTGCCGGCCCTGACCATCTGCCTGATGAGCGGCGCGGGCCGGAACTTCGGGTCGCCGAACTCCTCGAACATCGCCTGGCCTGCCGCCAGGCCGACGTCCAGCCCCACCAGGTCGGCCAGCGCCAGCGGGCCGATGGGCATGTTGGCCCCCAGCTTCATCGCGAGGTCGATGTCCTCGGCCGAGGCCACGCCCTCGGAGAGCGCATGCACCGCGTCGTTGATGTACGGCACCAGCAGGCGGTTGACGATGAAGCCGGGCTTGTCCTCGCAGACGATCGGCGTCTTGCCGAGGCCCGTGACGAACTCCACGGCGGCGTCGATCACCGTTTGCGGCGTGCGCAGGCCGCGCACCACCTCTACCAGCGGCATCAGCGCCACCGGGTTGAAGAAGTGCATGCCGCAGAAGCGCTCAGGACGGCCGCTGTAGGCGGCGATCTGCGTGACCGAGAGGCTCGAGGTGTTGGTCGCCAACAGCGCGTCGGGTGAGGTGACGGCCGCGAGCCGGCCCCAGACGTCGCGCTTGACCTCGGCAGACTCGTAGACCGCCTCGATGACGACCTCGGCCGACTGCAGGTCGGCGATCTGCGCGCGCGGTTCGACCCTGGCCAGAGCGGCCTCGACGTCCTCCGCGGCCACCGCGCCCTTGCGCGCCATGCGCTCGAGGCTGCTCCTCATGGACGCTTGGCCGCGCTGCAGCGCGGCCTCGTCGAGGTCCACCATGGTCACGTCGTGACCGGCCAAGGCGCAAGCCTGCGCGATCCCCGAGCCCATGGTGCCTGCGCCGATTACAGCTACTCTCATGCTCGTCGTGCCTCCTGGTTCGCGGGGCCTCAGGCCCCGTCGGCCGGCGCGTGCAGGTCGACGACGGCGTCGAGCGTGGCCTCGACCATGTCGAGCACCGCCGCTCTCAGCTCGTCGGCCTCGAGCAGGCGCTCGTCGCCGATGTTGTTGCTCGCCACCAGCATGCAACCCGTGGCGACATCTCTCAAGGAGCCGAGGGTGAACAGCGTTGAGGCCTCCATCTCGATGCCGAGCACGCCGCGGGAGGCCAGCGCCGGCACGTCGGCCGGCGTCGTGGCGTAGAACGCGTCGTCGGTCTGGATGAGGCCGATGTGGGTCGTGCGGTCGCGCCGCGTGGCCGCCTCCACCAGCGCCCTGGTAGTGGTGAAGTCGGCGACCGGCGCGTGAGCGGCGCCGGCGAGGTACTGCCGGCTGGTGCCCTCGTTGGCCACGCTGGCCGTCGCGACGACCAGGTCGCCGGGCGCGACCTGGCTGGCGACCGCCCCGCAGGTGCCGACGCGGATCAGGCGCTCGGCCCCGAGCCTGACCAGCTCCTCGACGACGATGGCCAGGCTGGGGCAGCCCATGCCCGTCGTCTGGACGCTGACGCGCACGCCGCGGTGGGTGCCGGTGTAGCCCAGCAGGTGCCGGTTCGAGTTGTAGAGGACCGGATCGTCGAACAGCTTCTCGGCTATCAAAGTGGCGCGGTCTGGGTCGCCGGGGAGCAGGACGACGGGGGCGATGTCCCCGGGCTGAGCCCGCACGTGTATCTGACTCATCAGGGCGCACGATACCAGAGCGTCAGGTATGAACAGCCGCACGGAAAGGCCCTTTCCGAGCGTGCTAGAGTGCCGCCGATGACGGACCTGGAGGACATCCTGGCGCGCGCCTGGACGCGGGTCGAGGGCTGCCGCGTGGTCGCGATCGCGGGCATGGACGGGCTGCTCATCGAGCGCCATCCGAGCCCCACTGATGAGCCGGCGGCGTACTCGGGACCCGAAGCCGACACGTTGGAGCATCTCGTCGCCGATATCACGACCCTGTTCGGGGTAACGGCCGGCGCCATGAGCAAGGAGCTGGGCAACCCCGTGACCGAGCTGGTGGCCCTCGGCGAGAGCGGCGGCTACTACGCCCGGCGCATCGACGAGGAGCTGTTCTGCCTGATGGTCGCCGGCGCCGGTTCGGAGCTGGAGAACGTCAGGCGCGAGGCGGCGGCGTTGGCCCGTGACCTGAGCGTGGCCTTCGCGTGAGCGACGACTCCGCCCTGGTGAGCGAGCTGCCGCGCGACCTGTTGGCCGTGCGCGGCGTCCTGGCCGCCGCGGTGGTCGGCGTCGACGGCGAGTTCCTCAGCGGCGAAGCGGCCGACAAGTCGCTCCTCGACCGCATGGTCGGCACCGTCACGAGCGCGCTGGCGGCCGGCGAAGCCCTGGCCGGGCTGCTGGAGGAGCCG
>CAZQVC010000123.1:0-6248 GCA_964596625.1 uncultured bacterium
CTCGAACTCCTTGAACCAGCCGATGCGCGTGGCGAGCGACCTGATGTAGCGGTCGCCGGGGTCGTCTACGTGCATCAGCGGGACGTGCACGCACTCCAGGTAGAAGAGCCAGCGCAGCTCCTGGTCAGCGACCAGGCTGTCGTCGAGCGCCGCGAACGCCTCCGGTGAGTCCGCAGCGAGGCGCCCCCGCAGGCTCGCGAGCATCTCCTCGAACCGGACGAGACGTTCCTGAGGCGACATCACCCTCACGCAGTGGTTCATGACCAGGTAGTAAAGGTCGTAGAGGGGCGAGCGCACGCCGGTGGTGGCCCAATCGATGGCCCTCGGCGTGCCGTCCGGCGTGAGGATCACGTTGCCTGAGAAGAAGTCGCCGTGCGAGAGGGCCAGGGTGATGCTGCCCCCGGCGTACCGCTCGCTGCCGCTGAGCCTCTCGGCCAGCCCACTCACGAACGCCTCGATCTCGGCGCGCAGGCCGGGTTCGACCTGGCGGAGCATGCCGTCCGGGGCGAGGATCTCGTCCTGAAGGGTGTTCACGTGACGGGCGAACGGCACGCTGGTCGGGGTCCCGGCCTGGAGGAACGCCGCCAGCAGGGGCAGGTAGTAGTCGTCGAAGCACTCCCTGCAACCGCGGAAGCCGGTGGGATGGACGCCGGGGATGTACTCCTCGGCGAGCCAGCCCTCGTCGAGATCGGCGCCCTCGAAGCGGGGAGCGAACGGCCAGGCGGCCACCTCCTCGGCCGCAGCGATACGCTCCGCCAACTTGTCACGTGAGCCGTCGTAGCCCATGTAGGTGTACACGCGGCGCGCGTCGAGGTCGAGCAGCTTCACGGCGCCGGACAGCCGCTTGATCGCGATGTCGCCGTGGAGCGGCAGGACCAGCTCCTCAGCGCGGTTGGCGAAGCGGGCGTAGAGGTAGCGCAGCATCAGCTTGGTCGTGGCCACGGCCTTGTCGATCGTGCCCCTGGCTGCCGCGTCGTCGCCGGTGACCTGCTTGCCTTCGCTGCCGAGGAAGTCGCTCTGCTGCTCCCATAGGAGACGCCAGGCGCGCGGCAGGTCGGTCTCGGCGTTGAGGTAGAAGCGGCCAACCGGCAGGTAGCGGACGCGGGATCCTCGTCCGCCCCGCATGGCCTCGTCAGCGGTCACGACACGAAGTCTACAAGGTGCACCGCCGGCGTCAGAGCCCGGAGATCGATGGCGCGCGTCTATGACGAACGTCTTGGAGCTCCCCATTGCAGCCTCGACCGAGCACGACGCAGCGGCGAATTTCGTCGCGCGGCCGCGCCTAGCGCCGGTGGTTGGCCGGTAACCTTGGAAGGCAGATGACACCCGTAACGGAGTCCAAGCCGCTGACGTTCGAGCGCGTCTCGCCGCGGGTGACCGTGGCCCTCGGCGCCGTCGAGGGCGAGCGCGCCGCCTCGAACGCCACCATCGTCGTCGGCGACGCCGCGACACTGGTGGTCGACACCATGGTCTCCCCCGAGCACATCGCGCCCGTCAAGGAGGAGGCCGAGAGGCTCGGCGGCCGACCCGTCGACTACGTCCTCAACAGCCACGGCGACCCCGACCACATGCTGGGCAACGCCCTGTTCGACGGAGCCGTCGTGGTCGCGCACCGTTCGGTCGCGAAGCTGCTGGAAGACCCGGAGCGCCTCGCGGCGTACCAGGCGAGGCTCGCCTCAGACGAGCAGTTCGTGAGGGGACCGGACGTCGCTTTCGACACCACCCACGAGCTGGACCTCGGCGGCGTGACCGTCAAGATCACCTACGTCGGCCCGGCCCACTCGGTGGCCGACAGCCTCGCGTGGGTCGAGGAGGAGCGGGTGCTCATCGCCGCCGACACCGTGTTCAACGGGCTGTTCCCGCTCATCCGCGAGGACCTGAAGAACTGGTCCGCGGCGCTCACGCTCGGCTCCGAGCTCGAGCCGGACGCCGTCATCCCCGGTCACGGGCCGGTCGGCGACCGCGAGACGCTGCGCTGGCAGCGGGAGCTGCTCAGCGACATCGAGCGCGCCGTGAAGGAGCAGTACGCAGCCGGCGTGCCGCTGGAGGCCGCCAAGGGCTCGGCCGTGCCGCAAGCCTTCGCCCGGCTCCCGCTGGCGCGCGAGCGCTGGCCCGGCGCGGTGGAGGGCGTCTATCGCGTGCTCGACGACGTGTCAGCCAGCGGTTGAAGCGTGGTCTAGAATGTGATGCTCGACACCGCTACACACAGCGATCTTCAGTGAGCAACAGGGCGCCGCAGAACGGTAGGCGTCACCACAGCGACCGACAGGGAGAGGTGAACGTGAGCGACCAACGAGAACCGTCCGCGAGCCACGAGGCGACTGGCGCAGACGAGACCGCTGCCGGCCAGGTGGAGATCAAGAGCCCGGCGAGCGCGGCCCAGGAGCTGGCGCGTCCGGGTCGGCTGTCGGCCTCGCCGATGAGGTACCTCGACAAGGCGATGACCGCCCTGCGCGACCTGAACCTCATCCCCGACGGGGCCACGACGCAGGAGGCGCCGATCGTTGCGCTGCTCAATCAGATCAGCGACCTCGACGAGGAGCGCATCATCGCGATCACCCGCACGCTCTCGCAGGCGTCGCTGTTCAACGACGTCGTGCGCGAGCAGGTCGCCGCGATGGAGATCGGCACCCGCTACGAGGAGATCACCAACGCGTTCAACAGCATCCGCGACGACGCGAAGAACATGGTCGACCAGATCGACGACGGCAAGCTGTCCACCTGGGAGCGGCTCACCAACGTCTGGATGAAGGTCACGAGGGGCGACATCGCCACCCGCTTCGACAAGATCAAGGACACCTACCTCGAGGTGACGGCCTCGGCCCAGGACCAGATCCAGCGCGAGCGGATCATCCTCGAGGCCTATCAGGACTTCCGCGGGGCGCTCAAGGAGTCCGAGGTGCTGGCGTTCGAGGTGCTCAAGAAGGCCGAGGTCGAGGTCGACCAGGCGAGGCAGGTCGTGGCGCAGCGCAACGCCGAGGTCGAGGCGTACCAGGGCGAGGACCTCGCCGAGCGCGCCCGGCTCGAGCTCGCGCGCGACGAGGCCGTTAGGGCGCTGCAGAACTCCGACGCCCGCTACCAGATCGCCAAGGACCTCTCCGACAACCTCACGATCAGCTACAACACCTCCGAGGTCGTCATGGCGCGCCTGATGCAGACGACCACGGCCAAGGAGCGCGTGCGGGCGCAGGCCGTGAGCTTCTTCAGCACCAACGAGACGGTGCTCACCGCCCTCACCGCCTCCTTCACGGGGATGTTCGGGCTGCACGAGGCCACGCGCACCGTCGAGGCGATGAAGGAGGGCGTGAGCCAGTCGCTCGAGACGCTCTCCGAGATCGGCGGGAAGATCCAGGAGGAGGCGCTGAGGGCGGGCTACGGCCCCACCATCCGCGCCGACGCCGTGAAGAAGCTCGTCGACTCCGTCGTCGACTACCAGGAGCGCTCGCGCGAGATCATCAGCGAGATGCGTCAGCAGAGCACCGCCAACGCCGAGGAGATCCGCGACGCCGTCGAGGACGGCAAGCGGCGCATGGCCAAGCTCGCCCGCGACGGGGCGAAGCTCGCCGCGCAGCAGGGCGCGGGCGCGACCAGCGGTGGCGCCTGATACAGGTGCACACGCTGCCGAGCCGCCCTAGGAGGCACCGGTGAGCGACGCGCCGCGGCACGACGCTGCGAGCGACGAAACGCCGCACGACGACGCTCCCCACGCCGGGGCGCAGGGCACCACGGCCGACGGCGAGACGCAGTCGGCACAGCTCGACGACGTCATGCTGGCCATGGACGTGGTCGACACGCTGCGCCACCGCGAGCGCCTGGTCGCCGGCGAGCTGGCCGCCGAGGGCCGCGAGGAGGAGATGATCGAGCGCCTGCGCCGGGTCTACCGGGCGCAGGGCATCGATGTCCCCGACCGGATCCTCAAGGAGGGCGTCGATGCGCTGAGGGAGAATCGCTTCGTCTACACGCCCAAGGGCTCGAAGTCCGCCCGGCGCTGGGCCATGATCTACATCCACCGCGGCCGCTGGCTGCTCGGCCTGGTCATCGTCGTCGCACTCATCGTGGGGGGCATCTTCGCCTACGACGCAGCGGTGAGGGCGCCGCGGCGGGCCTTGGCCAGCGACCTGCAGGAGACCAGGGCGCAGATCATCGCCGTCTCCGAGGTCGACGCCGCGACGCAGCAGGCGGCGAGCCTCTACCAGCGCGCCCAGACGGCGCTCTCACGCGGCGAATACGACGAGGCGCGCACGGGCCTCGAGTCGCTGTCGGCGCTGCTCGAGCAGCTCGAGCGCGAGTACGTCCTGCACATCGTCAGCGAGCCCGACACCGGCGTCTGGCGCGTGCCGGACATCAACGTCGGCGCGCGCAACTACTACATCATCGTCGAGCCCATCGACGCCAACGGGCGACGGATAAGAGTGCCCATCACCAACGAGGAGACGGGCGTGACGCAAACGGTCTCGACCTGGGGCATGCGCGTCGACGAGGAGACCTTCAACCGGGTGGCGGAGGACAAGACCGACGACGGCATCATCCAGAACGACACCTTCGGCGAGAAGCGGGCCGGGCAGCTCGAGCCCGAGTACCTCTTCCCGACCACCGGAGGGGCGATCACCACGTGGTAGACGAGAGGCCCTCGACATGGCTCGCATGACCGGCAGCGAGGCGCTGGCCTCCATCACCGCGGCCGTCAAGGAGGAGCAGAAGCGCACGCGCGAGCTCGACGCCCGCCTCTCCGCCGCGAACAACGACGTGGTGCAGCTCGACGTGCAGCGCAACCAGCTGTTGCAGCAGCTGGCGCGGCTACGCGTCGAGTTCCTCGAGAAGACCGACGTCGTCGCGCGACTCGACGAAGCCGACCGCCAGGCGCTGGCGCTGCTGCGTCGGCGGGCCGAGGCCACCGCTGCGCTGCAGTCGGAGCTCGACGAGATCGAGGCGCGCCGAGGCGAGCTCGAGGCCCGCCGCAGCGAGCTGCAGGAGGAGCTGAGGCTCACGGCCGAGCGGATCGACGAGGCCGAGCTCAAAGCCCAGGAGAGCCTGGCTGAAGATCCCGAGTACCAGGCGCAGCTGCGCCGCTCCACCGAGGCCGAGCGCGTCGCCGTTCACGCCGACGAGAAAGCCACGCAGAGCGAGCAGGAGCAGGGCTCGAAGGGCAAGTCGTACCGCGCCGACCCGCTGTTCATGTACCTCTGGCGCAGGCGCTACGGCACCAGCGAGTACGTCGGCGGCGGCCTCACCAGGTGGCTCGACGGCAAGGTCGCGCGCCTCATCGGCTACGCCGACGCGCGGGCGAACTACGCCCGGCTCAGCGAGCTGCCGGTCAGGTTGCGCGAGCACGCCGAGCGCGTCGGCGCGCGCGCCGACGAGGAGCTGGCCAGGCTCGCCGAGCTCGACGAGCAGGGCAGGGCGGCGGCCGGCGTGCCGGCGCTCGAGCAGGAGCACGACGACCTCGCCGCGCAGGTGGCGGCGGTGGACGAGGAGATCACGAAGAACGCCGCCGCGGGGCAGGTGAAGCTCGCAGCGCTCGAGACCTACGCCAAGGGCGAGGACGACGCGTTCAAGAAGGCCGTCAGCTACCTGAGCTCGGAGTTCGGGCGTGACGACATCAGGGCGCTGCGGCAGGAGGCCACGGCCACGCCCTCACCCGACGACGACGTCATCGTCGCGCGGCTGCTCGACCTCGAGGAGGCGCGCGGTCGCCTGGCCGAGACCGTCGCCGAGCTCAAGGAGGTCGCGGCGGCCAACCGCAAGCGGGTCGAGGAGCTGGAGAAGATCAGGCAGGAGTTCACCAGGCGGCACTACGACGCACCCGGCTCGACGTTCGCCAACGACAACGTGTTCGGGACGATCTTCGGCCAGCTGCTGCGCGGCGGGCTGACGGCCGAAGCCTTCTGGCGCGTGCTTCAGCAGCAGCACAGCTACCAGCCGCAACGCAGTGACCCGACGTTCGGCTCGGGCGGCTTCGGTCGCGGCTCGCCGTGGGGCGGTGCGACGCGTTCCCGGGGCGGAGGCGGCCTTGGCGGCATGATCGGCGGGATGATCCTCGGCGAGATCCTCGACAGCGTCGGCGACGCGCTGGACGACGACCGTCGTCGCGGCGGCGGATGGGGTGGCGGCGGCTGGGGCGGCTTCGGCGGCGGTCGAGGCGGGGGCGGTTCGGGCGGCGGCTTCGGCGGCGGCGGCTTCGGCGGCACTGGGCGCGCGAAGTCGTCACGGTCCAGTCGGCCGAGCACCCGCTCGGGCAGCATGCGCCG
>CAZQVC010000124.1:0-6229 GCA_964596625.1 uncultured bacterium
GCGTGCGCGCGTGCTTGCGCTCACGGTGAAACGCGCCCGGCAGCGTCCACCACGCACCGGGCTTCCCGACCGGCCGCCCGCTGAAGTGCCGGTCGGGAAGCCCGGCTCTACGTCCGACTAGGCCCCCGGTTCCTGCAGCTTCTCGACCACGCTCCTGTCCTCGAGCGTGCTGATGTCGCCGGTGAGCTCCTGGCCGGAGGCGACGTTGCGCAGCAGCCGGCGCATGATCTTGCCCGAGCGTGTCTTCGGCAGGGCCTCGGCGAAGCGGATCTCGTCGGGGCGGGCGATCGCCCCGATCTCCTTGGCCACGTGCTGGCGCAGCTCGGCGCGCAGCTCCTCGGACGGCGAGAACTCGTCCTCGAGCGTCACGAACGCGACGATGCCCTGGCCCTTGATCTCGTCGGGTCGGCCCACGACGGCGGCCTCTGCCACCTTCTCGTGGGAGACCAGCGCGGATTCGACCTCCATCGTGCCGAGGCGGTGCCCGGAGACGTTCACCACGTCGTCGACGCGGCCCATGATCCAGAAGTAGCCGTCCTCGTCCTTGCGCGCGCCGTCGCCCGAGAAGTAGACGCCGGGGACCTCGCCCCAGTACTGGTTGCGGTAGCGGTCGTCGTCGCCGTAGACCGTGCGGAGCATGCCGGGCCACGGGCGCTTCATCACGAGGTAGCCGCCTTGGTTCGGCGGCATCTCGTTGCCGTCGGCGTCGACGATGGCCGGCTCGACGCCGAACATGGGCACGCCGGCCGAGCCGGGCTTGGTCGGGTGCACGCCGGGCAGCGTGGTGATGAGGATGCCGCCGTTCTCGGTCTGCCACCAGGTGTCGACGACCGGGCAGCGGTCGCCGCCGATGACGCGCCGGTACCACATCCAGGCCTCCGGGTTGATCGGCTCGCCCACCGTGCCGATCAGCCGCAAGGTGGTCAGGTCGTGACGCTCCGGATGCTCCGCGCCCAGCTTGATGAACGTGCGGATGGCGGTCGGTGCGGTGTAGAAGATGGTGACGTTGTAGCGCGCGACCATCTCCCAGAGGCGATCGGGCCCCGGGTAGACGGGGTTGCCCTCGTACATCACCTGGGTCGCGCCCAGCGCCATCGGTCCGTAGACGATGTAGCTATGTCCCGTGACCCAACCGATGTCGGCGGTGCACCAGAACACGTCGTCGGGCTTGAGGTCGAAGACGTACTTGCTGGTGAGCGCGACGTGGGTCTGGTAGCCGCCGGTGGTGTGCAGGACGCCCTTCGGCGTGCCGGTCGAGCCCGAGGTGTAGAGGATGTAGGCGGGGTGCTCGGCGTCGACCGGCACCGCGGGGCAGTCGTCGGACGCCTCGCGCATGAGGTCGTGGTACCACTCGTCCCTGCCGGCCTCCATGTCGATCGGGTTCTCGCCGCGGCGCACGACGATCACGCTGCGCACGCTCGGCGCCTGCTTGATGGCCTCGTCCACCGCCGGCTTGAGCGGCAGCACGCTGCCGCGGCGCCAACCGCCGTCGGCGGTGATGACCACCTCGGCCTTGGCGTCGTTGATGCGGTCGGACAGCGCGTGGGACGAGAAGCCGCCGAAGACGACTGAGTGCGTGGCGCCGATGCGGGCACAGGCCAGCATCGCGACGATCGCCTCGGGGATCATCGGCATGTAGATCGCGACCCGGTCCCCCAGGCCGACCCCCTTGCCCTTGAGGACGTTCGCGAAGCGGCTGACCTCCTCGAGCATCTGGCCGTAGGTCAGCGTGCGCTTGTCGCCCGGCTCGCCCTCCCAGTGGAACGCGACCTTGTTGCGGTGGCCCCGCTCGATCTGCAGATCGAGGCAGTTGTACGCCAGGTTGGTCTTGCCGCCCTGGAACCACTTGACGTGCGGCTCGTCCCACTCGACGACCTTGTCGAACGGTTCGAACCAGTGCAGGTACTCCCGCGCGACGTCGCCCCAGAACTTGTCAGGGTCGTCGAGCGACTGCCGGTAGAGGCGCTGGTACTCGGCGAGGTCGGAGATGTGCGCCTGGCGCTTGAACGCCTCGGATGGCTCGAAGCTCCGCTTCTCCTGCAGTACCGACTTGATGTTGTCCGCCATGGATCCTCCGGATGCTGGGTGCGACGACGTGAGGCGGCGTGCGCGCCCTAAGCTCGTAGCTGGCGGCCCGCCGATGGCCGGGCCGAGGTTCGCTGTACCCGGCGAGCATAGCTCAGGACCTCTGGCCCGGCAAAGATGAAGCGTGCGTTGGTCCCTTACCCATCAGCTTCACCCGCCGCCGAGGCACGATCGAGGGAGGATGAGACGCAGTCGTTCGTTACCTGCAGCGGCGCTGGTGGTCTGCCTGGCCCTGGCCGCAGGATCCGCGTCGGCCGGTGAGCTCGCCGAGCTGCACAGGGACCTCCAGAGGGAGGCGGCCGGTTCGACCATCGTGCCGCTGGCGCCGGGCGGTCCGGCGACCGGCATCCGCCAGCTGGCGCCGGTGCCGCAGCGCGCGCCGCTGCCGGCCATCGAGCGCATCGGCTACGAAGCGCTTGCCTGCCGGGGTGTCTGCGAGGCCTTCACGGTCATCATCGCGGCCGACGGCTCCTTCGAGTACGTCGGCGAGGCCAACGTCGAGCGGCTCGGTCGTCACACCGGCAGGCTCGACAGCTTCGCGGTGGAGCAGCTCATGCGCTACGTCGACGCGATCGACTACGCCTCCTTGAGCGACACCTACGCCTCGCCGTTCGCCGACGTGCAGACGACCTACACCATGGTCGATTACGGCGGGTCCGACGTGAAGGTGATCCAAAACCAGGGCGGCTCTGCCCCTGTGACCATCTGGGCGCTTGGCGAGTTGATCGTGAGCTTGCTCGAGGACGCTCACTGGGACTGACGCGTCGAACCGCGGCGGACCAGGTGGACGAGAAGGAGGCGCCCGTGGTGGGCGCCTCCTCGCTAGCGGCGTTGTCGCGGTGTCGCGCTCAGGCTACGTCGTGCCTCACTCCCCTCCGAGGGGCGTGAAGTTGCCGTCGCCGTCCATCTTGGCGCGCAGCGGGACGAGCTCCTCGGCGATGTGGAAGTCGATGCTGGGGAGCGCCTGCGGTCCGATGACCGTCGCGCCGTCGGTGGTGTCGGTGTCGACGTGGACGACCACCTCGGTCGTCTCGGCGAGCTCACCGAGCTCCACGAGCAGGTCGAACGAGATCGGCATGCCGACGATCGCGATAGGGTCGTCGCCGAAGGTGAACGGCGCGGGCGCGGTGTTGCCATCGGTGCCGGTGTTGCCGATGAGGATCGCCGAGGCGCCGGCCGCGAGCGCGTTCTGGCCCTTGACGCTGAACGCGCAGGCGCCGCGCTGGACCAGGGCGATGTTGCCGGCGGGGAAGCCCGCGAAGTCCTCCGCCTCGCAGCCGCTGGTCGAGGCCGCCGGCTCGTCGAGGGAGAGGTCGACGGGGGTGATCGGTGCGGTGACGTCACCGAGCAGGGAGTTGGTGATCGCGCTGGTGTAGTCGATCTCGATGTCGTAGCGCACGGGGTCGGGGGAGACCCGCTCGAGGATCGGGATCGGCGGGATCGACCAGGCGTCGGCCGCCGCGAAGTCGACGCCGTAGCCGAGGTCGGCGAGCGCCCCGATGGTCACCAGGCTGAGCGGCTCGCCGCCGCCCTGCGCGTAACCGGTCATCAGCTCGTCCTGCAGGTAGATCTCGCGCCAGTGGCTGTCGGCGGTGCCGCAGCCGCCCGTGTTCGCGATGGGAACGGTGCTGGTGGTCGCGCCGTAGTCGTTGACCCAGGCGTCGTTGCCTTGGGGGCCCTGGTAACGGGGATCGTCGCCCTTGGCCACGTCGCTGCACACCGAGGTGTCGGCGGGGTTGCCGGAGATGTAGCCGAGGGGGATCCAGAAGCTGCGGCTGATGCCGAGCACGTGACCCATCTCGTGCATGATCACCTCGGCGAAGCCCTCGCCGTTCTCGAAGAACCCGCCGGGACCGAACTCGGCCTCGTCGAACTCCATGATGCCGTAGAAGGGCAGGAAGTCGTCGGGGCCGCCGTCGCGCACGTAGAAGGCGCCGGCGCGAGCCAGCACGCCGCCGGCGCCGTCGATCGGCACCTTGGCGGCGTCGATCACGACGTCGTCGAGTTCGCCGACGAAGCCCGGGGCTCCGGGCGTGGTGCGGCTCTCGGGGACGTTGATGTTCGGGATGTTCTCGACGTCGACGACGATGACCTCGGACCAGCGGGCCGAAGCGGTCTCGAACACTGCCTTCTCGTCCTCGGTGAGGCTGTCGTTCCAGAAGCGCAGCGTGATGTTGAAGCCGCTGTTGTCGGGCGGCGGCAGCTGCGTCGGCGGCTGCGGCGGCGGTGGCGGCGTCGCCCCGTCGCTGATGGTGTTGGTGAACGAGCCGCTGCTGGGCCCGCACGACGTGCCGGGGGCGCCGCAGGCGCTGGTGACGACGACGTACTGCTCGCCGGCGACGAGCTCGGCGACGATGCGCGAGCGCCCGAGCTGCAGCTCGTCGTTCCACGAGTCGAGGTAGTCGTCGTTGCCGGCGATCACGTTCTCGTCTGGATCGTCGGGATCGAAGCTGCCCTCGTAGAGGTTGAGGTAGCCGTCGTAGTCCTGCACGCTGAGGATGGCGTAGTAGTCGCTGGTAGACGGCGTGAACTCGTACGCGTGGTAGCCGACCGTGCGGCCCTCGGCTGGCAGGTCCTCGCCGGGCCGTGTGAACACGCCCTGGTCGTTGCTGCCGCTATAGGCCGTGATGTTGCCACGCGCCCAGTAGGTGGCGGAGTCGGGCGAACCGGCGTCGTCGGAGAGCGCGACGGCGGTGGCGGCCTCGAGGTCGGCCAGGAAGGCGACCTGACCGAAGGAGAAGGTCGCGTAAGCGCCGTCGGCGGTGAGGAAGGGGTGGTCGACGGGCATGCCGACCAGGACGTCGGTGACCGTCTCGGCGGCGTTGTCGAGGAGCGTCAGGTAGGCGACCCCGCCGATGTCCTCCTGGAAGAGGAGCTTGTCTGCGCCGTACGACATGCTGGGGTCGGCAAGCGCGTCGCCAACCCAGTACGCGCTGAGGAGGAGCGACAGCTGCGAACCGGAGAACTCGAAGGTGAGGCTGCCGATCGCGTGGGGCGCCGGGACGCCCGCGGCGGCCGCCAGGGCCCCGCTGGTCTCCACGAAGGCGACCGTGGAGCCGTCGCCGCTGACCGAGGGGTCGGCGGTGACCATCGGGATGCCGAACAGCGCCTCCCAGGCGGCGGTCGAGACCTCCAGGCCGTCTTGCAGCACGAAGGAGTACCACACGAAGGTGGGGTCTTCCGGCGTGCCCCCCTGCCAGACCAGCACGCTCCCATCCAGCGCCAGCGAGACGTCGCGTTCGTCGAACTCCCGGGTGTCGCTGAAGGTGGCCTGCTTGGTCTCCAGGTCGAGGAAGTAGGTGTCGTAGTCGCCGGCCTTCGACTCGGCCGTGAAGGCGAGGTAGCGGCCGTCGCGGCTGACGGCCACCGACTGGATGTGGCGCCAGCCGCGGTAGACGATCTTGTCGCCGTCTTCGCCCGGAGAGTTCTCGTCGTCGAGGTCGACCAGCCTGATGGCGTACTCGTCGCCGAGCTGCTCGACGTAGACGGCGTGGCCTCCCAGGTCGCCGTCGCCTTCGGCCGACGCCGCTGCGATGGTCTTGCTACGGTCGATGGCGACCTTCGGCAGCAGCGGTGCCCGGCCGGTCCTGTCGCCGTGGCTCATGGCGGCGCCGGGCGCGAACTTCGCGCTGTCGGCGTACTCGGTGACGTCGATCTGACCGATCGCGAGCGTGCTCGCGGCGTCGAGATCGTTGTCGGAGAACCAGGTCTTGGCCTCCGGCGTCGGCCCGGGTCCCCCACAGGCGGCGATAAGTAGCGCCACCAGCGCACCGGACAACAGTAGCCGCAGTTCCCTCATCATTCCCCTTCCCAATCGAGCCGTAGAAGTAGTCTTGCCGAGCGTGCGGCTGCCGGATGCATGCCGTCGAGGTCGCTTTGCTCCCCGAGCTCACTCGGCCTTGGTGCCCCGCGTCCCAGGTCGAGGCGGAGAGGTTCAAGTTGGCTCGTATGTGGATTGTGCCACATGCGCCAGCGCGGTTGATTAGGTGCCTCGATACCGCTCGCTCGAGTCTCAGCCGCGCCGCCACCAGTTGATCGGGTTGCGTCGCGGCAGGCGCCACCAACCCGGCAGGAAGATCACGAACACCGTCACGACCTCGAGGCGGCCGACCAGCATGCCGAACGTGAGCAGCAGCCTGGCGGC
>CAZQVC010000125.1:0-6133 GCA_964596625.1 uncultured bacterium
CGGATGTTACGGGGATTGTGACGTTGCCTGATGGTGTTGAGATGGTGATGCCTGGTGACAACGTGGAGTTGGCTGTGGAGTTGATCAAGCCGATCGCGATGGAGGATGGGTTGCGGTTCGCGATTCGGGAGGGTGGCCGTACGGTGGGTGCTGGCGTGGTCACCTCCGTGAACAAGTAACCATGGCGACACCGAAGATCCGCATCAAGCTCAAGGCGTTCGACCACCGCAGCCTCGACAGCTCGGCGACCAAGATCGTCGAGACCGTCAGGCGCACGGGCGCCAAGGTGGCCGGCCCCGTGCCGCTACCCACCAGGATCCGGCGCTTCTGCGTGCTGCGCAGCCCGTTCGTCGACAAGGACAGCCGCGAGCACTTCGAGATCCGCACCCACAACCGGTTGATCGACATCAAGTCGCCGACCAAGGGCACCATCGATTCACTCATGCACCTCGACCTCCCCACCGGGGTGGACATCGAGATCAAGACGGTCGGAGGGCGTTAACCGTGAAAGGCATCCTCGGCACCAAGATCGGCATGACCCAGGTGTGGAAGGGCGACCGGTTGATTCCGGTCACCGTCCTGCTGGCGGGTCCATGCCCCGTGGTGCAACGCAAGACGCCGGCGGGCGACGGCTACACGGCCGTCCAGCTCGGCTGGCAGGAGAAGCGCGAGAAGGCGGTGAACAAGCCAGCGCTGGGCCACTTCAAGCGCGCCGGCGTCAAGCCGCAGCGCCACCTCGTGGAGTTCCGCGACTACGAGCCGGAAGCCGACGAGGTCACCGTCGAGGTGTTCGAGCCCGGTGAGTGGGTCGACGTCACCGCCACCTCCAAGGGCCGCGGCACCGCTGGCGTCATGAAGCGCTGGAACTTCGGCGGCATGCCCGCGAGCCACGGCACCAAGAAGAAGCACCGCCACCCCGGCTCGATCGGCCAGCGCAAGTGGCCGGGCCGTGTCCACAAGGGCAAGAAGATGGCCGGTCACTACGGCGTCGAGCGGGTGACCACGCTGGCTCTCGAGGTCGTCGAGGTCCGTCCGGAGGACAACCTCATCCTGATCAAGGGCTCGATCGCCGGACCCAACGGCGGGCTGGTCGAGGTGCGTCAGTCGCAGAGGAAGGTGGGCTGATGGCGGTCACCATCGACGTTGTCGGCAGCGACCGCAAGGTCACGCTCGACCTGCCTGAACCCAAGGAGTCCGTGCTGCACGAGGTCGTCGCCTGGCAGCTGGCCAAGCGCCGCCGCGGCACGGCCGCGACCAAGACCCGCGGCCACGTCAGGGGCTCCACGGCCAAGATCTACCCGCAGAAGGGCACCGGTCGCGCCCGCCACGGCAGCCGCAAGGCGCCGATCTTCGTGGGCGGCGGCACCACCTTCGGTCCGCAGCCGCGCAGCTACGACTACACCCTGCCCAAGCGGGTGCGCCGCCTCGGCCTGAAGATGGCCATCGCCACGCGCGCCAACGACGGCCGCCTGACGCTGGTCGACGCCTTCAACGTCGGCGGCAAGACGCGCGAGTTCGTCGCCTGGGCCAAGGACAACGGCTTCGACGGCAAGGAGCGGGTGCTGCTCGTCACCGATGACGAGCTCTGCCGCCGCGCCGCTCGCAACCTGCCGTGGGTCGACGTCGTCGCCGGCGCCGGCCTCAACGTCTACGACATCCTGCGGGCCGACCGGGTCATCGCCGACGCCAAGCTCTTCGAAGAGCAGGGGGAGGCGGCATGAACCCGAACGACGTCATCCTCGCCCCCGTGCTCTCCGAGAAGGCGGTCACCGCCATCGAGACCGGGAAGTACACCTTCTACGTCCACCCGCGCGCCAACCGGGTCCAGATCAAGGAGGCCATCGAGCTCGTCTTCGAGGTCGACGTCACCAAGATCAACCTGGTGCGGCTGGCGGGCAAGGCCAAGCGCCAAGGCCGCTTCGAGGGCCGCACCTCCGAGCGCCTGAAGGCCGTAGTCACCCTCAAGCCCGGGCAGCGCATCGAGCAGCTCGAAGGCCTGTCCTAAGGGAGGGAGTGAGACCAGATGGCAACCAAGAAGTACCGTCCGTACACCCCCTCTCGTAGGACCATGACCACGAGCGACTTCAGCGACATCACCCGCACCACGCCGGAGAAGTCGCTGGTCAAGCCGCTCAAGAAGTCGGGGGGTCGCAACAACCGCGGGCGCATCACCACGCGCTTCCGCGGCGGCGGCCACAAGCGCCGCTACCGCGCCATCGACTTCCGTCGCAGGGAGAAGGAGGGCGTGCCGGCCAAGGTCGCGACCGTCGAGTACGACCCCAACCGCAGCGCCAACATCGCCCTGCTGCACTACGTCGACGGCGAGAAGCGCTACATCCTGGCGCCCGACCGCGTCACCGTCGGCAGCCAGGTCGTCAGCGGCCCGCAGGCCGAGCCGGTCGCCGGCAACGCCATGCCGCTGCGCTTCATCCCCATCGGCAGCGTCGTGCACTCGGTCGAGATGGTCCCCGGCAAGGGCGCCCAGCTCGCCCGCTCCGCCGGCACCAGCCTGCAGATCCAGGGGCGCGACGGCACCTACGTGACCGTGCGCATGCCCTCCGGTGAACTGCGCAGGCTCCACGGCGAGTGCTACGCGACGATGGGCTCCGTCGGCAACTCGGAGCACAAGAACATCGTCCTCGGCAAGGCCGGCCGCAACCGCTGGCTCGGCCGCAAGCCGCACCAGCGCGGCCGCTCGATGAACCCCGTCGACCACCCCCACGGGGGCGGCGAGGGTCGTTCGACCGGCGGTCGCCCGCCCGTCAGCCCCTGGGGTCAGCAAGCCAAGGGCCTCAAGACGCGCAACAAGCGCAAGGGCTCGAGCACCTTCATCGTCCGTCGCCGGAAGGGGAAGTAAGCCATGGCTAGAAGCCTCAAGAAGGGCCCGTTCGTCGACGACCACCTGCTCAAGAAGATCGACGCTGCCAACGCCTCCGGCGACCGCCGCGTGATCAAGACCTGGAGCCGTCGTTCGACCGTCGTGCCCGAGATGGTGGGTCACACCATCGGTGTCTACAACGGCCGCCAGCACGTGCCCGTCTTCGTTCAGGAGACGATGGTCGGCCACAAGCTGGGCGAGTTCTCGCCCACCAGGACGTTCCGCGGACACAGCGGCAGCCGTAAGGAGTGAGCGTGCCACAGGCCAAAGCCTCACTCCGGATGCTGCGCGTCACGCCCCGCAAGACGCGCCTGGTCGCGGACCTCATCCGCGGCAAGGACGTCACGCAGGCCGAAGCGATCCTTCGCTTCACCGACCGCCGCTCCGCCCAACCGATCCTCAAGCTCCTCAAGAGCGCGAGGGCCAACGCCGTCAACAACCACGACATGTTCGACGACAGGCTGTTCGTGAAGGAGATCCAGGTGGGCGACGGCCCCACGCTCAAGCGCTCCTTCCCCCGCGCGCGGGGTCGCGCCGACCTGATGCGCAAGCGGACCTGTCACGTCTCAATCACCCTGGAGGAACGCAGTGGGAAATAAGATCAATCCCGTCGGCTTCCGGCTGGGCGTGAACAAGGTCCCCTCGGCGCACTGGTACGCCGCGTCGAAGGACTACCCGCGCCTGCTCGAGGAAGACGAGAAGATCCGCGAAGCCGTGATCAGCGACGTCGGTCACTCCGGCATCGCCCGCATCGACATCGAGCGCGCGGCTCACAACATCAACATCACCATCCACACGGCCAAGCCCGGCGTGGTCATCGGCCGCGGCGGCGAGTCGATCAAGGCGCTGCGGGCGAAGCTCTCCAAGGACATCGGCGGGACCATCTCCGTCAACGTCCAGGAGGTCGCCAACCCCAACACCAACGCCCCGCTCATCGCGCAGCGCATCGCCGAGCAGCTCGAGCGACGCTTCGCCTTCCGGCGCGCGATGAAGCAGGCCATCCAGCGCACGATGGAGTCGGGCGCGCGCGGCGTCAAGGTGCGCTGCTCCGGCCGCCTCGGCGGCGCCGAGCAGGCCCGTCCCGAGTGGTACTCGGACGGCCGCGTGCCGCTCCAGACGCTCCGTGCCGACATCGACTACGGCACCGCCAGGGCCAACACCACCTACGGCGTCATCGGCGTCAAGGTCTGGGTGTTCCACGGCGAGATCGTCGGCGATCGTCAGCGCCGCGCAGCGGTGCAGCCGCGCCCCCGCCAGGAAGACGACAAGCGCAAGCGCCGTCGTCCGCAGGCCCGTCGCCGCGACGGACCGGGCGGCAAGCCGACCGCTCGTGACGGCAGGCCGCGTGCCCGTAAGGACCGTGACTGAGCATGCTGCTACCGAAACGCGTCAAGTACCGCAAGCAGATGCGCGGCCGCATGACCGGCGCAACCAAGGGCGGCGACTACGTCGCCTTCGGGGACTACGGCCTCGTCGCCATGGAGCCGGCCTGGATCAAGTCGAACCAGATCGAGGCGTGCCGCGTGACGATGAGCCGCTTCTTCAAGCGCGGCGGCAAGATCTACATCCGGATCTTCCCCGACAAGCCCGTCACCAAGAAGCCGCAAGAGGTCCGCATGGGTAAGGGCAAGGGCGCCGTGGAGTTCTGGGTCGCGGTCGTCAAGCCGGGACGCGTGCTGTTCGAGGTCGCCAACGTGACCGAGGAGCAGGCGCGCGAAGCCTTCAGGCTGGCCTCCCACAAGCTGCCGATCAAGACCAAGATGGTCAAGCGGGAGATCTACGATGAAGTCCAGTGAGGCCCGCAACCTGAGCCCCGACGAGATCGCCGCCGAGGTGGAGAAGCGCCGCCAGGAGCTCCTCGACCTGCGCATCCAGTCGGCCATCGGTCAGACCACCAACCCTAGACGGATAAGGGTCGCCAAGCAGGAGATCGCCCGGCTCCTCACCATCGCCAACGAGAAGGCAGGAAGTAGATGAAGAAGACCATGCAGGGCCGGGTCGTCAGCGACAAGGCCGACAAGACCGTGACCGTCAACGTCGAGCGGCGCTTCAAGCACCCGCTCTACGGGAAGGTCGTGGCGGTCACCAAGCGCTACCTGGCACACGACGAGGCCAACGAGTACACCGTCGGCGACATCGTCGAGATCACATCTAGCCGTCCCATCAGCAGGCGCAAGCGCTTCACGGTCACGCGCCTGATCGAGAAGGCGCGCGCCTAACCGAGGAGATGGCTTAAGAGATGATCCAGCAGGAGACCTACCTCGACGTGGCCGACAACTCCGGCGCCAGGCGGATCCAGTGCATCCGCGTGCTAGGCACCGGGCAGCAGTGGGTCGGCTCCGTCGGTGACGTGATCGTAGCCGCCGTGAAGGACGCGATCCCCCACGCGCAGATCAAGAAGGGTGACGTCGTCAAGGCCGTGATCGTCAGGACCAAGAAGGAAGTCAACCGCAAGGACGGCTCCTCGATCCGGTTCGACAGCAACGCGGCGGTCATCCTCAACGCCCAGAACGAGCCGCGCGGCACGCGCGTGTTCGGACCCGTGGCGCGCGAGCTGCGCGAGAAGCGCTTCATGCGCATCGTGTCGCTGGCCCCGGAGGTGTTGTGATGGTCGGCAACCACAAGACCCGCATCCGCAAGGGCGACCAGGTTCGCGTCATCGCCGGCAAGCACAAGGGCGAAGAGGGCGAAGTCATCACCGTCCTGCGCGACAAGAACCGGGTGCTCATCAAGAACGTCAACATCATCAAGAAGGCCAGGCGCCCCACTCAGGACAACCCGCGTGGCGGGTTCGTCGAGCAGGAGTCGTCGATCCACCTGAGCAACGTTCAGCTGCTCGACCCGAAGACCGGCACCCCGACCCGCATCGGGATCAAGGTCCACGACGACGGCACCAAGGTGCGTGTCGCCCGCAAGAGCGGCACCGAGCTCGAGGAGTGAGCTGGCCTACCGCGAGCGCCAACGCTCCGGAACAGGACTAGACGAGGAATATGGACAAGGTTCAACTACCAACCAAGAAGCGCTACGCGGAGATCCAGCCGCAGCTGCTCGAGCGTCACGGCTACGGCAACGTCATGGCCGTGCCGCGCATCGAGAAGGTCGTCGTCAACATGGGCGTCGGCGAGGCGAGGGAGGACTCCAAGGTCCTCGACAAGGCCTCCCGCGAGATCGCCCAGATCACGCTGCAGCGCCCGGCGGTGACGCGCGCCAAGAAGTCGGTCTCGAACTTCAAGGTCCGCGCCGGCATGCCGGTCG
>CAZQVC010000126.1:0-2491 GCA_964596625.1 uncultured bacterium
GCGCCGGCCCGCTGGCGAGCCCAGTTCGGCCGCGTCTTCGAGTGGCCGGCTTGGAAGCGCCTGCTCTCGGCCAACACCGACCTCGTGATCCGCACGGTCCTGCTCAGCCTCAGCCTCGCCTTGCTCAACGAGCGCAGCGCGAAGCTCGGCACACTGACCCTGGCAGCAAACCAGATCCTGCTGCAGGCCTACCTGCTGGTGGCCACGCTGATAGACGGCGTCTCACTCGGCGCCGAGGTGTTCGTCGGCCGCGCGGTCGGCGCGCGCAACGCCGAAGCCCTGCGTCATGTCGTGAGGCGCAGCGCGACCATGGCGGCCTTCTGGGGCCTGGCGGTAGCGGCGCTGGTGGCGCTCGCCGGGCGCTTCTACCCCGCGCTGATGACCACCAACGCCGCGCTCATCGCCGAAGTCGAGCGCTACTGGGCGTGGCAGGTGGTGCTGCCGGTGGCGGGCGTATGGGCGTTCATGTTCGACGGCGTGTTCTTCGGCGCGACCTACACCAGGGCGCTGCGCAACTCGATGATCGTCTCCGCTGCGCTCTACGCCGCAGCGGTCTTCCCGCTCGCCGCCCTCTTCGGGAACCACGGCCTGTGGCTGGCGATCGGCCTTCAGCTGATCGTCAGGGCGCTCACGCTCTGGTACGCCTGGCCGCGGCTCGTGCGTGAGGTGGCGGGCGAGGCCTGACGGTGAGCCAGCGGTTGCCGTGACGCGGGGTCTGTGAGGCCAAGGAACGTGAGGCCCACCACGCCTGGCCGTGGCAAAGTGGTGCCATGCAACCACAGCGAGGCGATCGTGGGGTCACCCAGACGTTCGTCAGGCAGGACGCGGCGCCGCGCGCCACGTACGTAGCGCCGGGCTACCTCTTCATCGGCCTGCTGGCCCTGGTGGCGGGCCTGATCCTCGGCCTGGCGAGCCTGGAACCGCCCGAGCCGCGGCCCATCAACGCGGGCGCCGGCACGTTCTCGGCGGAAGCGGCGCTGCCCCGGGTGCTCGACCTGCTGGGCGACGCCGGGCCGCACCCGATCGGGACCGAGAGCAACGCCGCGGTCCGAGCCAACCTCATCGCCGCGCTCGAGGACCTCGGCCTCGAGGTCACCACCCAGGAGGCGTTCGCCTGCCGCGAGCAGTGGCTGATCTGCGGGAACGTCGTCAACCTCATGACGCGTCTGCCCGGTCGGGAGGACGGTCCCGCCGTGCTGCTCACCGCCCACTACGACTCGGTCGGCGCCGGCGCGGGCGTCTCTGACGACCTCACCGGGGTCGCCGCGATCCTCGAGACGGCCCGCCTCCTGCTGCTCGACGAGCCCCTGCGCAACCCGATCATCCTGCTCTTCACCGACGGCGAGGAGCCTGGGCTGCTGGGGGCAGAGGCCTTCGCCACCCACGAGTGGTTCGAGGACGTGGCGCTCGTCGTGAACCTCGAAGCGCGCGGCACGGCCGGGCCCAGCTCCCTGTTCGAGACCAGCGACGACAACGCCTGGCTGCTGGACGCCTTCGCCCGCGCGGCCCCGCGGCCGGTCGCGAACTCGCTGCTCTACGAGCTCTACCGCCTCCTGCCCAACGACACCGACTTCAGCGTGTACAAGGAGGCAGGCAGGTCCGGCGTGAACTTCGCGTACTTCGACGAGGTCGCGCACTACCACACGCCCAACGACGATCTGCAGCACCTCTCCCGCGCGAGCTTCCAGCACCACGGCGACAACGTGCTCGCGGCCGCCAGGGCGTACGGCGAGATAGACCTCAACGCGCCGCCGACGGGCAACAGCCTCTACCTCGACGTGATCCCCGGCCAGCTGCTGCGCGTGCCCGCCGGCTGGGCCGTGCCGCTGGCGGTGGTGGCGTTGCTGGCGTGGGTGGTGCTCGCGGTGGTCGCGGTGCGGCGCCGCCTGGTCGCTTGGGCCGGGGTCGGCCTCGGCGTCGCAGCCGCGCTGCTGGCGTTGGTGCTGGCCGGCGCGCTGAGCTTCGGAGCGGTGGAGCTGCTGGCCGCGGTGACGGGCCGTCCCAGCTTCTTCTACGCGGAGCCCGTGCCGACGCGGGCCGTCGTGTGGCTGGCGGCGTTCCTCGGCACCCTGCTGGCAACCGTGCCGCTGGCGCGGCGCGCCGGCTTCTGGGGCCTGAGTACCGGCATCTGGCTCACCTGGGGCCTCTTCTGCCTGGCGGCCGCCGTCGCATTGCCGGGAGCGAGCATCTTCTTCCTCGTGCCACTGATGGCGAGCGCCGTACTCTACGGGCTTACGGCGGCCACGCGGTTGTGGCGCTCGGTCTGGGGGCCGCCACTCGCCGGCGCGCTGACGGCCGCGGTCACGGCATACATCTGGCTGCCTTTCGTGCTCGCGTTGGAGTCGGGCCTCGGCTTCGAGCTGGCGCCGGGCATAGCGGTCTGCGCCGCGCTCGCCTTCTCCGGGTTCGCTCCGCTGCTGGCCGTGCCACGCGGTCAGGGTCGGGGCAGGGCGACGCTGCTGGCCGCCACGGTGGTCGCCCTGGTGGTCTC
>CAZQVC010000126.1:2591-4388 GCA_964596625.1 uncultured bacterium
GAGAGCCGGGACCGAAGTCCATAGACAGTTGCCTATATACTTCGCAGGTTACCATCGCCGCCATGCTCACTCACGATGTTTACGACGCCTTGCTGCGTCAAGCCCGTAGCGGCGGGGCCGACTTCGCCGAGGTCTACGTCGAGCGCTGGCGCAAGCGCGCGCTGAGGACCGTGAACGGCGGCGTCGAGGAGGCCACCAGCAGCATCCAGCTGGGGGCCGGCGTGCGGATGTTCTTCGGCGAGGACGTCGTCTACGGCTACACCAACGACCTGCGTGAGGCCGCCCTCACCGAGCTGGTAGGCGACCTCCTCGCGTTGCGCCACGCCGGCAGGAACGGCGGCCATGGCGCGACCGGCAGCGGTACCGGCGGCTCCGACCCACACGGTTCTGGCTATGGCGGCAACGGCGCCAGCGGGAACGGCATCGGCCGACCCGATGCGAGCGGCCGCGGCGGCCTCGACCTGCGCAAGCTCGACGTCGGACCCGCCATCCACGCCCCCAGCGTCGCCTTCGACCGTCACGACAAGCGGTGGCGCCTCGAGCGACTGCGGGAGGCCGACGCCGGAGCCCGCATCGCGCCCGAGATAACGCAGGTCGAGGCCAGCCTGCAGGAGGTCGAGCAGGAGATCGCTGTCGCGAACACCGACGGCATCCTCGTCGGCGACGACCGCGTAAGGACCCGCTTGGTGGTGCACGCGATCGCCAGCGACTCTCAGGAGACCCAGACCGGGCACGGCGGCCCCGGGCTCTCGATGGGGCTCGAGCTCCTCGACCTCTACCAGCCGGCCGACGTCGGTCGCCGGGCCGCCGAGATGGCCCTAACCAACCTGCGTGCGCGCAAGGCTCCGGCGGGCAGCATGCCCGTGGTCGTCGGCAACGCCTTCGGCGGCGTGATCTTCCACGAGGCGCTCGGCCACCTGCTCGAGACGACGGCGGTCGCCCGCAACGCCTCGGTGCTGGCGGGCAAGCTGGGCGAGCAGATCGCCAGCCCGGTCGTCACCTACGTGGACGACGGCACGATCCCGCACGGTTGGGGCTCGACCCGCATCGACGACGAGGGCGCCCCGACCGAACGGACCGTGCTCATCGAGAACGGGGTGCTCAAGAGCTACATGGTCGACCGCTGGGGCTCGCTCCTCACCGGCTACCGACCCACCGGCTCGGGCCGACGCCAGGACTACACCTATGCTCCGACCTCGCGCATGCGCAACACCTTCGTCACCAACGGGGACACCCCGAAGGAGAAGCTGTTCGAGGGCATCGAGCGCGGCCTCTACGCCAAGGTCCTGGGGGGCGGGCAGGTGCGCCCCGGTTCGGGCGAGTACAACTTCGCCGTCAGGGAGGGCTACATGATCCGCGACGGCGAGATCGCCGAGCCGGTGAGGGGCGCGATGCTCCTGGGCAAGGGGCCGGACACGATCAAGAAGATCGTGGCCGTCTCCGACGACCAGAGCAACGAGCCCGGCATGTGCGGCTCGCGCTCCGGCTCGATCCCGACAGAGGTTGGGCAGCCCCACCTGCTGGTCAGCGACATCGTCGTCGGCGGTGAAGCATGAGCTTCAAGGCGGCGAAGCAGTGGCTGCTTAACGAGGGGAGGAGGCGGGGCCTCGAGCTCGAGGTGCTCGGCTCCAGCCAGCGTCAGCTCGAGATCGACGCGGTCGACGGCCAGGCCGCTGACTTCAACCTCTCGACCCGTGGTGGGGTCGGGGTGCGGGTGGTGGTGGGCGGCAAGGTCGGCTACGCCTCGACCGAGGACCTCGCGCCGGAGGCGCTGGCGTGGACGCTCGACGAGGCCGT
>CAZQVC010000126.1:4488-6130 GCA_964596625.1 uncultured bacterium
GGCACCGCCGCCGTCATCGCGGGCTTGGTGATGCGCGAGGGCGAGAGCGTCAAGCAGGGTTTCGAGTACGACGCCAAGGGCGACTTCCACCAGCTGGAGCCAGGCCGTACGGCGTTGCGCGCGCTCGCTCAGATCGGCCGCCAGCTGGGAGCCAGGCCGCTCAACACCGGCCGCCGCAGGGCGATCTTCGAACCCCAGGTCGTCGGCAGCCTGCTCCAATTGCTCAGCTACGCCCTCTCGGGCAAGACCTTGGCCGAGGGCAAGAGCGCACTGGCCGGCAAGCTGGGCGAGAGGATCGCGGCCGAGAACGTCACCCTGATCGACGACGCCACCCGCCACGGCGGTCTCGCAAGTCGCCCGTTCGACGCTGAAGGCACGCCCTCGCGGCGGCTCGTCGTCATCGAGAACGGGATCTTCCGCTCGTTCCTCCACAACACCGACACGGCGGCACGCACCGGCCAGTCCACCACGGGTCACGCCAGCCGCGACTACCGCAGCACTCTGGGCGTCGGCCCCACCAACCTGATCCTCGAGCCGGGCAGCGGCATCAGCCCCGGCGACGGCGTCCTGGTGACCGACCTGATGGGCGTGCACGCGGGAGCGAACCCGATCACCGGCGACGTCAGCGTGCAGGCCATGGGACTCGAGACGGCGGGCGGCGAGACCTTCCCGGTCGATGACTTCGCGGTCTCCTTCAACCTCTTCGAGCTGCTGCTGCGCGTCGAGGAGGTGGGGGCAGAGGTGCTCGAACGCCCCGCGGCCGGCGGAAGTTCGGTCATTGTGCCGAGCATCGCGGTCGCCGACGTGAGCTTCGCCGGCAAGTAGCCGAGCGCGCCACCCTGTTGTCGGCGCCGACCGACGCCTCACCGACGCTGTCGGCGCGGCGAGGTGGGGCACGAGAGGCGCTCACGAAAGCCGCGTAAGGTATCGGCGTGGACAGCGAGCGGCAAGCGACGAGTGCGATGCCGTGGTCGTCGCTCCTCGGCAACATCCGCGAGTACGCGATCTTCACGCTCGACCAAGACGGCCGTTTCGACTCGTGGAACCAGGGCGTGCGCGAGTTGCTCGGCTACGGCGAAGATGAGTTCATCGGTCAGCACAGCGAGTTGATCTTCACGGCCGAGGACCGCGCCAACGGCGCTGCGCAGGCCGAGATGGAGTTGGCCCGCCAGCACGGCGAGGCGATGGACGACCGCTGGCACGTGCGCAAGGACGGCGAACGCTTCTGGGCCAACGGGATCATGCACGCGGTGCACGACGACGACGGTGCGCTCGTCGGCTACCTCAAGCTGATGCGCGACCAGACCGAGAAGCTGGAGACCGAGGCTCGCCTTGGCCGGCAGCGGACGCTGATCAGCGCCATCCTCGACAGCCTCCCCGGCGTCTTCTACGTGGCCGACGGGCTCTCGCTGGTCCGTTGGAACCACGAGCTCGAGCGGGTCACCGGCCTGTCGATGGCCGAGCTGGCAAGGGCCGCGCCGGCGGACCTGCTGGTGGAGGTCGACCAGGCGCAGAAGCACCTGGAGTACGTGCTCAGCGGCGGCAACCGACCGTTCGAGGGCCACTTGAAGCACAGGGACGGCACCACCATCCCCTACCTGTTCACTGGTCACCGCGTAGAGCTCGACGGACGCACGCTGAT
>CAZQVC010000127.1:0-6102 GCA_964596625.1 uncultured bacterium
TGGACAACGTGAGGCGCATCGGCGCGCAGCTGCTGACGCAGTTCCCCACCGTGGTGGCCGCCATCCAGCGCGTCCGCGACGGCAAGGAGCCCATCGCGCCGCATCCTGAGCTGGGCGTGGCCGGCAACTTCCTCTACATGCTCACCGGCGAGGAGCCGACCAGTGCGGCCACCGACGTCATGGACGTCGCCCTGGTGCTGCACGCCGAGCACGGCTCGAACGCCAGCACCTTCGTGGCCCGCGCCACGGCCTCCAGCCTCACCGACGTCTACAGCGCGATCACCGCGGCCGTCGGCTCACTCAAGGGGCCGCTGCACGGCGGCGCCAACGAGGCCGTCATGGAGGCGCTCGAGGAGATCGGCGAGCAGTCGGGCGTCGAGCCGTACGTGCTCGACGTGCTCTCGCGCCCCGGTGGCCGGGTCATGGGCTTCGGTCACCGCGTGTACCGCGTCCTCGACCCCCGGGCCCAGGTACTCAAGGCCGTCGCGCAGCGGCTGGCCGAGGAGTCGGGCGACAGCAAGTGGTTCGAGATGAGCCTCGAGATGGAGCGCGTGATGGACCGCGAGATGGCGGCGAAGGGCAAGCAGGTCAAGCCCAACGTCGACTTCTTCAGCGCCTCGGTCTACCGCATGCTCGGCTTCCCCTCGGAGATGTACACCCCGATCTTCGCGGTCGCGCGCATCGCCGGCTGGATGGCTCACCTCTACGAGCAGTACGCCGACAACCGCCTGATGCGACCGCGCCTGGTCTACGAGGGCCCGCGCGACAAGAAGTTCGTGCCCATCGAGCAGCGTTGAGCTGAGCTGCTGGTAGCCGTGGGCGGCGCCGTGCCCTAGCGGCGCCAGGCCCCAGCGTCGTCTAGCGCGGCGCCGTCGCCCTCACCTCGAGGCTCGCGACGAAGGCCCTCAGCCACTCGGCGTAAGCCTCGGGGTCGTGGTTCCACGCCTCGACGTGCTCAACGCCTGGCAGGCGGTGGTAGGTGAGCGGCGTGCGCAGCGCCGCCGTGAACTCGTCGACCGCGGCGATAGGCACCGTGCTGTCCTCGACCCCGGCGATGACCATCACCGGCACGGGCACGTCGCCGGCGTCGTCGGCCTGGCGCAGGTCGGCGAAGTCCGTGCCGGTGCGCCAGCCGGCCACGGTCAGGGCCAGGCGCGTCAGCGGCCCCGGCAGCGGCAGCCCGGCCTTTACCGCGCCGAGCTCGACCACCGCGAACGGGTCGACCAGCGGCGAGTCGAGGATCACGCCGACGGGCTCCGGCAGCGTGCCGGCCGCCTCGCCGCCCCAGCGTTCGAGCGCTTCCAGCGCCACCGCGCCGCCCATCGACAGACCGTAGAGGATCACCCGGTCGGCGCCGCGCTCGGCCAGCAGCCGCGCGCCGACGATGGCGTCTTGCCACTCGCTGGCGCCGTAGT
Organism: uncultured bacterium; assembly: GCA_964596625.1. GTDB lineage: Bacteria > Deinococcota > Deinococci > Deinococcales > Trueperaceae > DASRWD01. Next base: position 1,416 of record CAZQVC010000127.1, read on the forward strand.
GGTAAAGGCCGTCGTCGCTCGCCGCGGAGCGGTCGTGGTTACGGTAGGCGAGCGCCAGCACGGTCAGCCCCTGCTCGTGAAGCGGCTTGATCATGCGCAGCGTCTCGATCAGCTCGCCGCGGCGCCGGCCGTGCAGCAGGAGCACGCCGGTGCGCCCCTGGCCCGGGACGTACCACGCTCGCAGGCTCCCCTGCTCGCCGGCCAGCTCGAGCTCCTCGTAGGCGATGCCGAAGTCCGCCTGCGGGTTCCTGCGGTAGACGAAGTTGTCGATGCGCGCGCTCTGACCGGCTGCCGGAGCGGTGCCCTCGACCACCGTGAGCGCGCGGCTCACGCTGGGCTCCGTCCCGCTGGCCGCGGCGTCGAGGACCGCGCCGAGCAGCCCGTGACCGCCCTCCCACAGCAGCCCGTAGGTGCCCTGCACCCTGGTGTCGGCGTGCTGGCTGGGGTCGTCGAAGACCGGAAGGGTCACCGCCAGCGCCTCCGGCTCGCCGGACGAAAGCGGCTCCACGGCCAGAATCTCGAACTCCGGCATGAGCCCGTAGGGGGCCGGCACGATCACCCGGCTCGACAGCACCCAACCCACCGCGAGCACCGCTGCCACCACCACGATCACGAGGACGACGATCAAGGTCACGATCCTGCTCACCCCTTGGTCACCCTCGAAGACTCCCGCTCCCCCACTGTTCGCTCACCGGCAGGTCACTCGCCAGCAGGTCGCTCACCAGCAGCTCGCTCACCAGCAAGCCGCTCACCAGACGACGCTGCCGTAGGTGTCCTCGCGGTCGGGGCTGGTCGAGAACATCGCGACCGGCGTGTTGGTTACCTCCTCGATCAGCTCGAGGTAGGCCACGACCTCGCGGGGCAGCGCCTCGCGGCTGCCGAGGCCGTGAAGGTCGCCCCAACCGGGCAGCTGCCGGTACTCCGGCGCTCCGTGCTCGTCGTAGGCGACGCAGACCTGCACGGTGTCGAGGCCGGAGAGCACGTCGAGCTTGGTCACGACGAGGCCGTCGAAGCCGTTGAGGTCGCAGGCGTAGCGCAGCTGGGCGAGGTCGAGCCAGCCCACGCGCCTGGCCCTGCCGGTGGTCGTGCCGTACTCGTCCCACTGGTTCGAGCCGCTGCCGCGCAGGCGCAAGGCGGTCGCCTCGTCGGTGATCTCGGTCGGGAACGGTCCGTGCCCGACGCGCGTCGCGAACGCCTTGACCACCCCGTACACCTTGTCGAGAGCCTTGTGGCTGACGCCGGCGCCGACGATGATGCCGCCCACCGTGGGGTGGGAGCTGGTGACGTACGGGTAGGTCCCGTAGGTGACGTCGAGCATCGTGCCCTGCCCGCCCTCGAACATCACGCGCTTGCCCTCGGCCAACGCGCTCCTCGTGATCTCGCCGGTGTCGCGCACCAGCGGCGCCAGGCGGCCTCGCACCGGCTCGAGCTCCGCCATGGCCGTGTCGACGTCGGTCCAGCCGACGCGCGCCGTGGAGTTCGGCTTCGCCTCGAGCAGCCGGCCGAGGCGCTCGCGCAGCACCGCCTCGTCGCTGAGGTCGCCGGCCCTCAGGCCGACGCGCCGCGCCTTGTCGGAGTAGGCGGGGCCGATGCCGCGGCCGGTGGTGCCGACGAAGCCGCCGCCCTCGTCGTTCTTCTTGTGGTGGGGCAGCACCAGGTGCGCCTCGTGCGAGAGCCACACCTCGCCCGGATCGCGCCTGGCCGAGAGCGCGTCGAGCTCCTCGACCAGCGCCCACGGGTCGATGACCATGCCGCCGCCCAGCACCGACGACGGCCGGTCGTGCAGCGTGCCGCACGGCAGGTGGTGCAGCTTGTAGACCTCGGAGCCGACCACGACGGTGTGGCCGGCGTTCGCGCCGCCCGAGAAGCGCACGACGATGTCGGCGTCGTGGGCCAGGGCGTCGACGACCTTGCCCTTGCCCTCGTCACCCCACTGTGCCCCAAGTATCGCGATGCCCGGCACTGAACGCCTCCCAGGCCGCCATCTGCGGCCGTGCCAAGAGTAACCTGTGGCCATGTCCAGAACTCCACCAGCCGCCAGGCCCACCGTGCTCCTCTCCACCAGCACCGTGCCGCGCACGACGTCGCTGCGCCGCGACGACGCGATGACCGGGCGGAACTACTCCGAGGCAGTGGTCGAGGCCGGCGGCCTGCCGCTGATGGTCGCCAACTTAGATCCCGCGCTGGCCGCCGGCTACGCCAATACCGCCGACGCGCTCCTGCTCACGGGCGGCGGCGACATCGACCCGGCCCGTTACGGCGAGACGCCCGACCGCGACCTCGGCTCGGTCGACCCGGAGCGCGACGCGTTCGAGCTCGAGCTCTACCGGGCCTTCCGCGAGGCCGGCAAGCCGGTGCTCGGCGTGTGCCGCGGCGTGCAGCTGATCAACACGGCCCACGGCGGCACGCTGCACCAGCACCTGCCGTCGGTGAGCGCGACCTGGCAGCACGACCAGCAGGACCTGCGCGGCATGCCGTTCCACGAGGTGCAGCTCGAGCCGGGCAGCGCCTTGGCTCGCGCGTTCGGGGCGACCACCGTGCGCACCAACAGCTACCACCACCAGGCCGTCGACAAGGTCGGCGCGGGCTTGAAGGCCGTCGCGCGCGCCGGTGACGGCATCGTCGAGGCGCTGGAGGCCGAGTCGGGTTCGTTCGTCCTCGGCGTGCAGTGGCACCCCGAGATGTCCTTCAGGTACGCGAGCGAGCAGCGCGCTCCGTTCGACGCACTGCTCGAGGCTCTGCTGCGCGAGGCGATCGTCGGCTGAAGCTCGCCGGCTGATGGCTGGTGGTCGACGGTGCCGCCCGGCGGCTGGTGGTCGACCGTCCCCCAGCGGCCGGTGGTCGACGGTGGCGTCCGGCGGCTGATAGCCGCGCGGCTCGGGCCGTTCTCGCGGGTGCGGCCGTTCCGTCACCCGCTCGCTGGCACTCTGTTACACTCTCGCCCATGTTCTCGCTGCACGAGGGAGGTGGTGCCGTGGACGACGGCTATGGCTACGTCCGCTTGACCGCATGCCCTCGTGTGGAACCGGTGACGTCACCGGTGCAAGGCCGGCCCCAGCTTCCGGGCTAGCGACACCCACACGCCACCACATTGGACGGACCGCTGAACCCACCCCCTCGCGGGCGCCTCGACGGCCGTCGCTATCACGCACCACGGCGTACTGATCCGTCGGTGTCGGCTTAGGAGTACGACATGGTCGTCGTCATGAAGAAGGACGCTGGGCGCGAGTCCATCGACAAGGTCATCGCCGAGGTCACGACCCTCGGCTTCACCCCCCACATCAGCGAAGGCGAGTCGCGCACGCTGATCGGCGCGATCGGGCCGGCGCCCACCGAGGAGCTGCGCGATCACCTCGCCGCGCTGACCGACGTCGAGACGGTCGTGCGCATCACCAAGCCGTTCAAGCTCGCTTCGCGCGAGTTCCGCCACGACGACTCGTTCGTGATGATCGGCGGCGTGAAGACCGGCAACGGCCGCTTCGTCGTGGCGGCCGGGCCGTGCGGCGTCGAGAGCCACGAGCAGCTGATGGGCGCGGCGCGCATCGCCAACGAGGCCGGTGCCCAGGTGCTGCGGGGCGGAGCGTTCAAGCCCCGCACCAGCCCGTACGCCTTCCAGGGCCTCGGCGACGAGGGCCTGGCGCTGCTGGCCGAGGCCCGCGAGCAGACCGGCCTGCCCGTCGTCACCGAGGTGACCACCCCGGAGATGGTCGAGAAGGTCGCAGCCACCGCCGACATGCTGCAGATCGGCGCGCGCAACACGCAGAACTTCGCGCTCCTCGCCGAGGCCGGCAAGTCCGGCAAGCCGGTGCTGTTCAAGCGCGGCATGTCGACCTCGATCAACGAGTTCCTGCAGGCCGCCGAGTACATCCTCTCGCAGGGCAACCCCAACGTCGTGCTGTGCGAGCGCGGCATCCGCACCTTCGAGGCGGCCACGCGCTTCACCCTCGACGTCAGCGCGGTGCCCGTGCTCAAGGAGCTGACGCACCTGCCGGTCTGGGTCGACCCGAGCCACGCCGCCGGCCGCCGCTCGCTGGTGCCGGCGCTCGCGCTGGCCGGCGCGGCCGCCGGGGCCGACGGGCTGATCATCGAGGTCCACCCACGCCCCGAGGAGGCCAAGTCCGACGCCGCGCAGCAGCTCAACGAGGAGGAGTTCGGCTCCTTGATGGGCCGCCTGAAGGGCGTAGTGGAAGCGCTCGGCAAGGAGTTCTGATCAGCGACTCGGAGCCGCCTGGCTTTAGGGATCCGGGGTCAGCGGACGGCGCTTCCGGTCCATCCGCCGACGGGGTCGGCGTCGGGCCGGTTGCCGGACGGACCAACGGCACCGTCGTCATCGCTGGGGTCGGCCTCATCGGTGGCTCGATCGGCCGCGGCGTGCGCGAGCGCTCCCTGGCGCGCCGGGTCATCGGCTTCGACCACGACGCGGCCGTCCTGGACGCGGCGATCGGCATCGGCGCGATCGACGAGGCGAGGCTCGAGCCGGGTCCGTGGCTGGCCGAGGCCGACCTGGTAATCCTCGCCGCACCCACCAAGGCGCTGCCGTCGCTAGCGGCAGCGCTGGTGCCTCACCTGAGGCCCAGCGCAGTGATCACCGACGTCGGCAGCGTCAAGAGGCCGGTCCTCGACGCCCTTGGTGGCCTCGTCGGCGCCGGTCGCAACCGCCCGCGCTTCGTGGGCGGTCACCCGATGG
>CAZQVC010000128.1:0-6082 GCA_964596625.1 uncultured bacterium
TCACTGCCGTGGCCGCGCAAGCCGCGCTCGAGGCGCCTGAGGCGGTGCCGGCCGGCGGCCGCTTCGGGGTGAGCTGGGACGGTCCGGACAACCGAGACGACTACGTCACGATCGTGCCTGTCGGTACGGCCGAGGGCAAATGGGGCGCGTACGCCTACACCTCAAACGGCAACCCGCTCGAGCTCAAGGCGCCCGATCAGCCGGGCGACTACGAGCTCCGCTATCTCACGGGCGCCACCAACTCCACGCTCGCGCGACGCGCGATCGAGGTAAGCGCGACCGAGGCCAGCGTGCGGGCGCCCGACGAGGTGCTGGCCGGCAGCCGCTTCAGCGTCGAGTGGAGCGGGCCCGACAACACCAACGACTACATCACCATCGTCCCCGTCGGCACCCCGGAGGGCGAGTGGGGCAACTACACCGAAGTCAGGGTCGGCAACCCATTGGAGCTGCAGGCGCCGGACGAAGCCGGCGAGTACGAGCTCTGGTACGCGACCGGTGACGACGGGCTCACGCTCGCCAGCTCGCCGATCACGGTGACGCCGGCCAGCGCCAGTCTCCAGATTCCGGACCAAGTCCTCGTCGGTGAGCTGTTCCCCGTCATCTGGGAGGGCCCAGCGCACGTCAACGACTACATCACCATCGTCCCGGTCGACGCGGCCGAAGGCGAGTGGGACGAGTACGTCTACCCCGTCGAGAACCCAGCGCTCCTGAGGGCGCCGGCGGAACCCGGCAGCTACGAGGTCCGCTACGCGACCGGCCAGAGCGGCAAGACGCTGGCCAGGGTGCCTGTCACCGTTCGGTGAGCTCTCATGCGGCCTGGTATCCTTGACCAGGCCGCGCATAGCGCCGCGGCCGACGTCCCCGCAGCAGGGGGTCGGCCGCGTTGTCTTGGAAGCCTAGAACCCAACCCGGCAGAACCAGGCACGCTCTGCCAGCGCCTGGAGGCACAATGTCAGACCAGACCGACCACAACTCCGAACTGTCGACCGCGTCCGTGTCAGACGTGCAGCGCCGCGCCGTCAACGCCATCAGGGCGCTCACCATCGACGCCACGCAGGAGGCCGGCGACGGCCACCCCGGCATGCCGCTGGGCGCGGCGCCGATGGGCTACCTGCTGTTCACGAAGGCCATGCGGCACGACCCCGGCGACCCCGCGTGGCCGAACCGCGACCGCTACGTGCAGTCGGCCGGCCACGGCTCGATGCTGCAGTACTCGCTGCTCCACCTCACCGGCTACGACCTCCCGATGTCGGAACTCAAGGGCTACCGCCAGTGGGATAGCCGCACCCCTGGCCACCCCGAGTACGGGCACACGGTCGGCGTCGAGACGACCACGGGTCCGCTGGGTCAAGGCATCTCCACCGCGGTCGGCATGGCGCTGGCCGAGGCACACCTCGCGGCACGCTTCAACCGGCCGGGCTTCGACCTCGTCGATCACCGCACCTACGTCATCGCGTCCGACGGCGACCTCATGGAGGGCGTCTCCGGCGAGGCGTCGTCGCTCGCCGGCCACCTCGGGCTCGGCAAGCTGATCGTGCTCTACGACGACAACGGCATCTCCATCGACGGCCCCACCGACATCGCGTTCTCCGAGGACGTCCTGGCTCGCTACCGCGCCTACGGCTGGCACGCCACGCGGGTCGAGGACGGCAACGACCTCGCCGCCATCGAGGCGGCCATCGATGAGGCCAAGGCGGAGTCAGACCGGCCGAGCCTCATCGCCGTACGCACCGTGATCGGCTACGGCGCAGGCGACCTGGCCGGCACCTCGAAGGTCCACGGCTCGCCGCTGGGCGACACCGCTGCGCCCCTGGCCAAGAAGCAGCTGGAGATCGACTGGCCGGCCTTCACCGTGCCGGACGACGTCGTCGCCCACTACCGCAAGGCCGTGGAGGGCGGCAAGCGCGCGAACCGGGAGTGGCGCGAGCTGCTCGCCTCCTACCGCGAGCGCTTCCCCGCCGAGGCCGCGGAGTTCGACCGCCTGATTAAGGGCGAGCTGCCCGACGACCTGGCCGCAGCGCTCCCGAGCTTCCCGGTCGGGGAGAAGGTCGCCACGCGCAAGGCGTCGGCCACCGCGCTCAACGCCATCGCTGCGCGCCTACCCGAGCTCGTCGGCGGCTCCGCCGACCTGGCTGGCTCGAACTACACCGACATCGACGGCGAGAGCGCGATGACGCGCGACGACTACTCCGGTCGCATCGTGCACTTCGGCATCCGCGAGCACGCCATGGCCGCTGTCGCGAACGGGCTGGCGCTGCACGGACTGGTGCCGTTCGTGGCCACCTTCCTGGTCTTCTCCGACTACCTCAAGCCGGCCCTGCGCCTCTCGGCGTTGATGCGGCAGCGCGTGATCTACGTGCTCACGCACGACAGCATCGGCCTGGGCGGCGACGGACCGACCCACCAGCCGGTCGAGCACCTCATGGCGCTGCGCGCCGTGCCTGGCCTGGTCGTCCTGCGCCCCGCCGACGGCAACGAGACCGCTCAAGCCTGGGAGATCGCCGCTCGGCGAAACGGGCCGACCGTGCTGGCCCTCACCAGGCAGGGCGTGCCCAACCTCGAGGTGCCGGCCGACGTCGTCGAGAAGGGCGGCTACGTGATCGCCGAGAGCTCGCCCGGCGACACGCCGGACGTGATCCTCATCGCGACCGGCTCCGAGGTCGCGCTGTGCCTCGAGGCCAAGGCCGAGCTCGAACGAGACGGCACCAAGGTCCGGGTCGTGAGCCTGCCCAGCTTCGAGCTGTTCGAAGCCCAGGACGACGAGTACCGCGAGCGCGTGTTGCCGCGCGCGGTGACCGCGCGCGTCACGGTCGAAGCCGGCGCCACCCTCGGCTGGGAGCGCTATGCCGGCGACCGCGGGGAGATCATCGGCCTCGACCACTTCGGGGCGTCGGCCCCCGGTGACGTGGTCATGCGCGAGTTCGGCTTCACGCCGCAGAACGTCGCCGAGGCCGCCCGCCGCACGCTCAAGAGGTGAACGCGGGCCCCTTGCCCGGTTCACAATCCGCGACCGAGCTGCCCCTATGATGTGGCGGCTGATTTCCATCCTGGAGGATCGATGAGAAGACTGTTGTTCGCTCTGCTAAGCGCCTGTGCGCTGATCGCCTCTACCAGTTTCGCTGCGTCCCTCACCGAACTGTTGCCGGACGGAACGCTCGCAGCCTTCGGCGTCGAAGGCCTGGCCGAGCACGAGGACAAGGCCGAGGTCTTCATCGACGAGTGGAACCGCCTCGACCTGACCGCGCTCCTCGAGGCCGCGTACGGCGAGGAGCTCGAGGCCGAAGGCGCCGACGCCGAGATCCCACAGGAGCTGCTCGACGCCGACCCGCTCGACCTCGTCGGTCAGGAGCTGTGGCTGACCGTGTCGGCCTCCTCGTTCAACCCGCTGCCGGCCGTGACGCTGGTCGCGACCATGAACGAGGCCGGCCGCGCCGTCGTGCAGGCCATGTTCGACGACGCCAGCCGCGGCAGCGAGGTCACCAGCCTCACCGAGGGGAACGCGACCTTCCACGTCATCCAGCCCGACATCGAGGCCGGCGACAGCGACTTCGGCTCGAGCCTCGGCATGGTCGTGGCGTACGGCGTCATCGACGACCTCGTCGTCGTCTCGTCCAACCCCGACGTCACGCGCGGCGTGCTGCGTCGCTATCAGGGCGCAGACGAGCCGAACCTCACCGGCAACGCCGGCTTCGCCGCCACGGTCGGCGCGCTCGGCGACGGCGACGTCTACACGTTCCTCGACCTGCCGGCCGTGGTCGAGGTGGTGCAGCCGTTCGCGGCCGGCGCGGGCTTCGACGCCCTGGTCGAGCGCCTCGGCAACGCCTTCAGCACCGCCGGCTCTTACGGCAGCGTCACCACGATCGTCGCCGACGGCTTCGAAGGCGCCTCGCTGCGGGTGCTTGGCGACCGCTCCAACGATCCGCAGCTGTACGACCTGCTGGCCGGCGAAGGCTCGGTAACCGAGGGGCCGCTGGCGTTCGTCTCGCCCGACGCCCTGGGCTACGCGGTCGCCACGCTCGACCTCGGGGGCTGGTGGGATTGGCTCGGCGACGTCGCAGCCAGCGAACCCGCCATCGGCGTCTCGGACCTCAACATGATGGTCCAGCAGATGGTCGGCCTCGACCTCGAGGCCACGCTGTTCAGCTGGATGGGTGACGAGGTAGCCACGATCACCACCGGGTTCGCGCCCGCCACCGACATCGGCGCGCCGATGCAGAACCCCCTCGGCGACTCGCTCTACCTGGTCGAGGTCACCGACGAGGCGGCTGCGCGAGCCGGCATCCAGACGCTGTTCCAGACGGCCGTCTCGACCGCCAGCGCGTTCATGGACCCGATGGGCGAGGGCGAGCCCATCGCGCCCGCCACCAGTAGCGTCGCCGGGGTCGAGGTCACCCAGTGGGACCTCGCTGACGGCTTCTCCATCAGCACCGCCGTCACCGACGGCTACGCCATCCTGGCCACGACGCCGGAAGCGATGGCCGGCGCGCTCGAGGCGCGTGGCGGGGCCGCGGGCCTCTCCAGCACCTTGGCGCCGCTGCGCGACCGCGTGCCGCAGGGCGTGCGCTCGTACAGCCTCTCGGACGATCGCGCCTCGCTGGCCGCGACCGCCGACACGGTCCTGAGCCAGATGGGCATGTTCACCGGCATGGCGGGCGGCGACATCGACTTCGAAGCGGCGGAGGCTGCCAACGCGGCGCTCTCCGAGTTCATCCACTTCGTCGCGGACCGCTTCGGCGGCAGCGTCAGCTACAGCCGGGTCGATGGCGGGACGGTGAGGGGCGAGGCGCACACCACGGTGCAGTGGTGAGCCTTCCGCAGCGCTGAGCGCGGCCCGGCTCCGCCGGTCGCGCCGCGGCTCACTCTTCCAGCCGCTCCCTCAACGCCAGCAGGTCGCGCCACAACAGCGCGACCTGCTCTTCTAGCGCGGCGCGGTCGCCCGAGTTGTCGACGACGAAGTCGGCGCGGGCGACCTTCTCGCTCAAAGGGAGCTGAGCCTGGTCGCGCCGCTCGATCTCCAGGCGGTCGAGGCCGGAGCGCAGGGCGACCCGCTCGACCCGCGTCGCCCGCGGCGCGTCGACCACCACCACGGCGTCGAGGCCCTTGTCGAGGTCGTTCTCGTAGAGCAGCGGGATGTCCTGCACGACCAGCGCCGGCGGTGAGGGCGCATCCTGCAGCTCCTTCAACCTTTGAATCGTCCTGGCGCGCACCCACGGGTGCACGATGCCGTTCAGCGTCTGCAGCGCGCGCTCATCGCCGAAGACCCGTGCGGCGGTGGCCGCGCGGTCGAGGTGGCGCCGCCCCCGCTCGTCGCTCCGCACCAGGTCCTCGCCGAGCGCAGTTGCGATCTCGTCCAGCACCGCGGGATCGTCGGTCGCCTGCCGGGCCAAGGCGTCGGCGTCGATCACCGCCGCGCCGTGCCCCTCGAGCAACCGCGCCACGCTCGACTTGCCGGAGCCGATGTTGCCGGTGAGGCCCACCCTGAGAAGTCGTTTCCCCTCGCTGGGGCTCACTTCTCCCCCTCGCCGGTGCTCATCTCAGCCGCGGCAGGGCTCATCTCTCCCCCTCGCTTGCGCTCATCTCGGCCGCGGCAGGGCGCGTGCTGTAATGCTGGCCATGCTGCGCGGCAAGCGCCGAACGAGGATGTCTAGGGGCGAGCGCATCGACACCGAGGAGTTTACGCCCTGGCCGCCCGGCGCCCTGCTGGTGGGCGGCGCCGTGCGCGACGCGCTGCTGGGCCGCCGGCCGCACGACCTCGACTGGCTGGTCGCCGACCCACGCAGCGCCGCGCGAGCCCTGGCCGACGTCGTGGCCGGCCCGGCCTTCGCGCTCGACGAGGAGCGCGGGCATTGGCGGGTGCTGCAAGACAAGGAGGGCGCCCGCGTTACGCACGACTTCGTGCCGCTCCCTGGCGAGGATCCAGGCACCCTAGAGCGGGAGTTGAGGCGCCGCGACCTGACCTTCAACGCCATGGCCCTGCGGCCCGGCGGCGAGATCGTCGACCCGACCGGCGGCCTGGCCGACCTGCGGGCGGGGCTGGTGCGCATGACCTCGCTGGCGGCCCTCAGCGACGACGCGGTGCGGC
>CAZQVC010000129.1:0-6050 GCA_964596625.1 uncultured bacterium
CCGACGAGGACCTCGGCCTTCGACGGGCTGGCGAAGTGCTCGGCGGAGGCCGCTCGGAGCCGCAGGGCGAACGGCAGCGGCTGGACGACGGGCTCGCCCCCGGTTTCGGTGGGGTCGTGGCTCACGACCACGCTGTCGTCGGCCACCGCGGCCGCTCCTCGGCGCTGCAGGGCGAACGCGATGGTCGACTTGCCGGTCTCGCGCGGGGCGCACAGCGCGACGACCCGTCCGCGTATCGCCACCGCGCTGCCGTGGAGGATCTCGCGGCCGTAGGCCTGCAGGGCCAGCGGCACCACCGTGCGGTAGAAGCTGTCGAGGACGATCGGCCGCTCGGCTTCCGGGATCACCGCGACACGCAGCGACGCGTGGGCGTCAGGGTCGACCGGGAAGCGGTAGCTGCCGGCGCCGATGATCCTCAGCCAATGCCACCCGCCCAGCGTGGCGCCGAACGCGACGTCCTCACCGGCCTCATCGCTCCACACGGTGATGCCGACGTCGTCGCGGCGGAGCCTGGGAGGTTCGTCGGCTACGAACTGGAGCTCGTCTATCTGCATCTCTCTAGGTAGGCAGGGGCAACGGAAGGAGCCTACGGCCGGCGACCACGAGGCTCCGGCTCAGCTACCCACCGCTTCGAGGACGCTCTCCTCGACCAGCCGCGCGACGGTGCTCTCGACGTTGGCCACGACCTCGGCCTTGGGCGCGTCGTACTCCTGCGCTATGGCGTCGGCGGCCTCAGCGGTCGTCTTGCCTTCGGCCAGCAACTCGACCAGCCTGGCCGCCGTGTCGTTGAGCTCGAGGATCCTGTCGGTGCCGAGATGCACGGTGACCATCGTGTCGCCAAGGCGCTCGAGGACCACGTCCTCGGCGACCCGGTAGCGCGCCTCAGGGGAGCCGGGGGTTCTTCCGTCGTCGTTGATGTCTGACCTCCGTAGTAGTTGCCGAGAACATTCTCGAGCGTTGCCGCGAACATGACAGCGGCGCCGAGCCCATGAGGCCCGGCGCCGCTGTCGGCCTGTCGATCAGTTGACTTGAGGGCCGCTGAAGTTGTTGGCCACCTTCACGATCTCGGCGACCGAGCCGGTGACCGTCACTTGCATCGGGGTCCAGGTCTTCATGAGGTCCTCCTTCCCAGCGATGGTTGTTCGCTTCGAGGGGCATGGTAGGCCACAGGGCCCGAACGCCGGGTGACCGTTGCACGCCTCAAGCCAGCGTGATGCTCTCGTCCAGGTAGACGTCCTGGATGTGGTTGAGGAGCTTCACGCCCTCCGCCATGGGCCGTTGGAAGGCTTTGCGACCGGAGATGAGCCCGCTGCCGCCGCCGCGTTTGTTCACCACCGCGGTGTAGACGGCGTCGGCGAGGTCGTTCTTGCCGGAGGCGCCGCCGGAGTTGATGAGCCCGATGCGCCCCATGTAGGAGTTGGCGACCTGCCATCTGACGAGCTCGATGGGGTGATCGCCCGGCATCAGGTCGCTGTACATGCGGTCGTCCTTGCGGCCGAAGCCCACCGCCTCGAAGCCGCGGTTGTTCTCCGGCAGCTTCTGCTTGACGATGTCGGCCTGGATCGTCACGCCGAGGTGGTTGGCCTGACCGGTGAGGTCGGCGGCCGAGTGGTAGTCGACGCCGTCGACCTTGAAGGCGTCGTTGCGCGTGTAGCACCACAGGATCGTGGCGAGGCCGAGTTCGTGGGCGTAGGCGAAGGCCTCGGCGATCTCCACGATCTGCCGGTTCGAGTCGGGGTGGCCGAAGTAGATGGTGGCGCCGACCGCCACCGCGCCCATGTCGCTGGCCTCGTCGATGGTGCCGAACAGGACCTGCTCGTACGCCGTCGGGTAGGTGAGCAGCTGGTTGTGGTTGATCTTCACGATGAACGGGATCTTGTGGGCGTACTTGCGAGCGACCGCGCCCAACACGCCGAACGTGGAGGCGACGGCGTTGCAGCCGCCTTCGATGGCCAACTCGACGATCTTGGCCGGGTCGAAGTAGTCCGGGTTGGCCGTGAACGACGCCCCGCCGGAGTGCTCGATGCCCTGGTCGACCGGCAGGATCGAGAGGTAGCCGGTGTTGGCCAGGCGGCCGTGGCCGTAGAGGGTCTGCAGGCTGCGCAGCACGCGGGGGCTGCGGTTGCTGTCGCCGAAGTTGCGGTCGACGACGTCCGGGCCGGTCGGGTGCAGGCGGTCCTTCGAGATGCCCTTGGCCTGGTAGGTAAGGAGCGTCTCGGCCTGCTCGCCAAGCAGTTCGCGGATCTCGCTGTTCATCGGTGCCTCCAAGAGCCCCTATCCGAGGGCCACGTCCAGGACCAGCATCAGCACTACACCGAACATCGTACCCAACGTCGCGACGCGTTCGTGACCGCGGCCGTGCGTCTCGGGCACGATCTCGTCGAGGATGACGTAGAGCATCGCGCCCGCCGCGAAGCCCATCGCGTACGGCAGGAGCGGTTCGGCGATGGTGACGAGCCAGGCGCCCAGCACCGCCGCCGGGATCTCGAAGGCTCCGGCCCTGATGCCCGTGAGGACCGCGTACCAGCGGCCGCCGAGCCCGGCGTTGCGCGCCGCCACCGAGACCGCCAGCCCCTCCGGGATGTTCTGGATGCCGATCGCCAGCATCAGCGCCAACGCCTCGCGCGCCTGGCCTGAGCCGAAGCCGACGCCGACCGCCAGCCCCTCCGGCACGTTGTGCAGGGTGATGGCCACGACGAACAGCAGCACGGCCGTGAGCCGGTTGCTGCGGTCCTCCCTGCCGCCGGCGTCCCGAGCCTCGTCCTGGCGCAGCCGGCCGGTGACCAGCACGTGCACGTGCGGCACCCAGGCGTCGGCCCTGTCGAGGACGATCACGCCGAGCACGATGCCGATGCACACGGGCCACAGCCCACCGATGTCGATGCCGGGCAGGATCAGGCTGGTGAAGCTCGCGCTGAGCATGACCCCGGCGGCGAAGCCGAGCGCGGCGTCGAGCGAGCGCTGGGACGGCCGGCGCCAGACCAGCACGACCAGCGCGCCGAGCACGTTGAGCATGGCGATGAACAGCCCGCCGACCAGGCCCTGGACCACGGGGTTCGGGCCGGCGATGCGGAGGAAGAGGTCGACGAACCAGTCCATGGCGACAGTCGGCAGGATACTAGACGCGCACGCCGCGCTTCGGCGGGCCAGCCGACGCCGGAGCGGGTACGCTGGCACGCATGGAGAACCTCGACCAACAACGAGCCGACATCGCGCTGATCGGCCTGGCCGTCATGGGGCAGAACCTGGTGCTGAACATGAGCGACCACGGCTACCAGGTGGCCGTCTACAACCGCAGCGGCTCGGTCACCGACGAGTTCCTGGCCGGCCCCGCCGCCGGTCGGGCGATCACCGGACATCACGACTACGCGAGCCTCGTCGCCACGCTCAAGCGACCGCGTCGGGTGATGCTGATGGTCAAGGCCGGCGCGCCCGTCGACTCGGTGATCGCCGACCTGCTCCCCCACCTGGAGCCCGGCGACATCATCATCGACGGCGGCAACTCGCACTTCACCGACACCAGGCGGCGCAGCGAGGAGCTGCGCGCGGCCGGCCTGAGGTTCATCGGCGCCGGCGTCTCGGGCGGCGAGGAGGGAGCCCGCCACGGCCCGTCGATCATGCCGGGCGGCGACCCCGAGGCGTGGCCGCACGTGCAGCGCATCTTCCAGGACATCGCGGCGAAGGTCGACGGCATCCCGTGCTGCGACTGGGTCGGCAGCGACGGCGCCGGCCACTACGTGAAGATGGTGCACAACGGCATCGAGTACGGCGACATGCAGCTCATCTCCGAGGTGTACGCGGTGATGAGCGGCGTGCTCGGCATGCAACCGGCCGAGATGGCCGAGGTGTTCGCCAGGTGGGATCAGGGCAAGCTCGACTCCTACCTCATCGAGATCACGGCCGAGATCCTGGCTCACAAGGACGAGGACGGCGCGCCGCTGGTCGACAAGATCCTCGACGTCGCCGGCCAGAAGGGCACCGGCAAGTGGACCTCGACCGACGCCCTCGACCGCGGCGTGCCGCTCACGCTGATCAGCGAGGCCGTGTTCGCGCGCTACCTCTCGGCGCACAAGGACGAGCGCGTCGAGGCCGCCAAGGTGCTGGCCGGGCCGAAGGGCGCCTCCGGGGCGGACGAGCGCAGCCTGCTCAACGACCTCGAGGACGCGCTCTACGCCGCGAAGATCATCTCCTACGCGCAGGGCTACATGCTGCTGCAGACGGCCGCGGCCGAGCTCGGCTGGGACCTCGACTACGGCGGCATCGCTCAGCTGTGGCGCGGGGGCTGCATCATCCGCTCGCGCTTCCTCGGCGACATCAAGGCCGCGTACGACGCGGACAAGGGCCTGCAGAACCTGCTCCTTGCGCCGTTCTTCGCCGGCGAGATCGCCTCCGCTCAAGCCGGTTGGCGACGGGCGCTGGCCAAGGCGATCGAGTTCGGCGTGCCCACGCCGGCGCTCTCCTCCGGCCTCTCCTTCTACGACGGCTACCGCCAGGAGCGCCTGCCGGCCAACCTGCTGCAGGCGCAGCGCGACTACTTCGGGGCGCACACCTACGAGCGGGTCGACAAGCCCCGCGGCGAGTTCTTCCACACCGACTGGACCGGCCAGGGCGGCAAGGCGACGTCCGGCTCGTACGATGCCTGAGCCAACGGCGGTCTCGCAGGCGGGCGGCTCGGCCCCGGCCGGCGTCGAGCGCGTGCAGCTCGCGCCCGGCCTCGACGTCTCGCGCGTGCTGACCGGGCTCTGGCAGGTCGCCGACATGGAGCGCGGCGGCAACGTCATCGACCCGGAGGTCGGCGCCAAGGCGATGGAGCGTTACGTCGCCGCCGGCCTCACCACCTTCGACATGGCCGACCACTACGGCTCCGCCGAGGTGATCGCCGGTCACTACCGAGCCACCAGGGGCGCGCCGCTTGAGACGCTGACGAAGTGGGTGCCGAAGCCCGGTCCGGTCACCCGGGAGGACGTCGTGGCCGCCGTCGACCTCGCGCGCCGGCGTCTGCAGACCGACAGGCTCGAGCTGCTGCAGTTCCACACCTGGACCTACGACGACCCGGCCTGGCTCGACGCGCTCTTCCACCTCGCCGACCTCCAGGCGGAGGGCGTGATCGGCGCCATCGGGCTCACCAACGTCGACACGGCCCACCTCAACCTCGCGCTGGCCAGCGGCGTGCCCATCGTCTCCAACCAGGTCAGCTTCTCCCTGCTCGACCGCCGGGCGGCCGGCGCGCTCAGCGAGCTGTGCCAGCGCACCAACGTCAAGCTGCTGGCGTACGGCACCCTGGCCGGCGGGCTCCTCACCGAGCGTTGGCTCGGCCGTGACGAGCCGGAGTGGGACGATCACTCGACGACGTGGTCGCTCAACAAGTACCGCCGCTTCGTCGAGCAGGCCGGCGGCTGGGCCCCGTACCAGCGGCTGCTCGCCACCCTCGGCAAGATCGCCGAGAAGCACGGCTGCTCCATCGCCAACGTCGCGACCAGGGCCGTGCTCGACACGCCCGGCGTCGGGGGCGTCATCGTCGGGGCGCGGCTGGGCGAGAGCGAGCACGTCGACGACACGCTCAAGGTCTTCGCCCTGCGGCTCGACGCCGACGACCTGAGCGAGCTCGATGCCGCCATCGCCGGCCTGCAGCCGATCCCCGGCGACTGCGGCGACGAGTACCGCAAGCCCCCGTTCCTCACGGCCTCCGGCGACCTGAGCCACCACCTCGATTCGCTGCCGGCGCCCTACCCGACGACGCACGAGTCATCAAGGCGCACCGTGGTGGGCAGCGGCACCAGCTGGGAGGCCGTCGCCGGCTACGGCCGCGCCGTGCGCGTCGGCGACCGCGTGTTGGTGTCGGGCACCACGGCCATGCACGGCGGGCGCCTGATGGGCGGAGCGGACCCGGCAGCGCAGACGCACTTCGTGATCGACAAGATCGAGGGCGCCCTGCGCTCGCTCGGCGCCAGCCTCCAGGACGTGGTGAGGACCCGCATCTACGTGACAGACGAGCACCACGCCGAGCAGGTGGCAGCGGTCCACGGCCTGCGCCTGGCCGGCGTGTGGCC
>CAZQVC010000130.1:0-4773 GCA_964596625.1 uncultured bacterium
CCGGCGGCTCGGTGCTCATCAGCCGCGTCGTGGCCGAGGCCGCGAACTTCATCAACCTCGTGCCGGAGGCGTTCGACCAGATCTCGAGCATCACGGCGTCGATCCAGGGCTGGGCCACGCGCTGGCTGGAGCGCATTCCGTTCATCTTCTCCGAGAACCTGTCGAACGTGGACCCCGAGGGGCTCATCGGCACGGAGGTCCGCGATCGCCTCATCGGCCTGTTCCAGGAGTGGGCCGGCGGCTTCGCTCAGGTGCTGGAGGACTTCCTCGAGAAGGGCCCCGGCATGCTCTTCTCCGGCGCCTCGGCCGTGATCTCCACCACCTTGCAGATCGCCCTGATCCTCTTGGCCAGCGTGTACTTCCTCTACGACTTCCCCCGCTTCACCAACAACTTCCGCCGCTTCGTGCCGGTGCGCTACCGCCCGGTCGCCAGCGACATCGCCGAGAAGGCCGACATCGCCGTCGGCGGCTACCTGCGCGGCCAGCTGTTCATCACCTCGGTGCTGGGCGTGCTGATCTGGTTGGGCCTGAGCATCATCGGCACGCCCCTGGCCACCGCGATCGCGTTCATCGCCGCGATCTTCAACCTGGTGCCGTACCTCGGGCCGGTGATCGGCGCGGTGCCGGCGGTGCTGCTGTCGCTGACCGTCAGCCCGCTCACGGCCCTGCTCGCCATCGGCGTGTTCATCGTCGCCAACCAGCTCGAGGGCAACGTGCTCTCGCCGCTCATCCTCAGCCGCTCGACCAACCTGCACCCCGTCACCGTGCTGCTGGCCATCATGGCGGGCCTCGGGCTCTACGGCCTGGTGGGAGCGCTGCTGGCGGTGCCGTTCGTCGCGCTCAGCAAGGTGCTGCTCGAGGAGTACGTGCTGCAGCGCCCGGAGTACCAGACGGTGCCGCCGCCGCCGATCGACGGCGAGACGTTCGAGGATGTGCCGGGCTGATCGTTTAGCGGGCCCAGTCATGTATTTGCCGGCGCGAGCGGCGCCAGCCGACCGGCTGACCCTTACCCGACAGCCCTCTGAGACCCCTGCTTGCGGTCGTACATCAGGTCGTCGGCGCGGCGCAGCAGCGACTCCGGGTCGCCGGCGTCGTCCGGGTATGACGCCACGCCCACGCTGGCCGCGAGGTGCAGGCCGTCGACCTGGATCTCACTGACGATCCCCGCGAAGCGCTCGGCAGCTGCCCTGGCCTCGTCGGCGTCGACGTCGGGCAGCAGCAGCACGAACTCGTCGCCGCCCCAGCGGAAGGCGTGGTCCGACGCGCGCAGGTGCTTGCGCAGGGCGCCGGCCACCGCCACCAGGGCGGCGTCGCCGGCGTGGTGGCCGAAGCGGTCGTTGACCTGCTTGAAGTTGTCGAGGTCGAGCATCACGAGGTTGAGCGGCGAGCCGTAACGCGTGGCCCGAGCCAGCTCGAAGGTGAGCATGCGCTGGAAGCCCTCGCGGTTGCCGAGGCCGGTGAGCGGGTCGGTCACGAGGGTGCGCTCGAGCGCGCGCATCTGCTCGGCCTGCCTGACGATCACCGCGATGTGCTGCGCGAACGCCTCGGCGAGCCGCAGCGAGGCCTCGCCGTACGCCGACTCGGTGGAGAACGTGTCGATGTTGAGCATCGCGACCACGTCGTCGTTGTCGACGATGGGGATGAGGATGTTGGCCTTGATCTCGGTGACGCGCGCCACCTCGAGGTGGGCTGGCGGCCGCCCGGGGCTGGAGGCGAAGCTGTGGTCGATCACCTGCTGGCCTCTTAGGATCCTGCCTACACCACGTCGGTAATCTTCCTCCGACCCGCCGTACCAGCGCAGCTCCTCCTCTAGCGTGAAGGGGCCTGCGCCGTCCTTGATCTCCGCGAGCTCGTAGCCGGCCGCCGCCTCGAAGCGGAACAGGTCGCCGTGGCGCACCAGCACGGAGGCCGCCTCGGCGCCGGGGATGAGGTCGACGGCCGCCTCTGCCGCAAGCTGGTAGAGGGTCGCGGGGTCGTCGCTGCGCGGCAGGCTGCGGATCACGTCGAGCGTGGCGAACAGCTGCCGGCTGAGGGTGGCGCGGTCGAGCGCCGCGCCCAGGGAGGTGCCCACCGCCTCTATCAGGCGTCGCTCGCGGTCGCTGAAGTGACGCGCCTCGCCCACGGTGATGAGGCCGAGAAGGGCGCGCACGGCGCCCTGCTGGTTGGCGATGGGGATGAGCGCGGCCGAGCGGACTGGCTCGACGTGCGACAGCTCGGCGGGCGGCGTCCAGTTCGGCAGGAGATCGTCGACGAAGGTCGCCCGGCCGGCCGTCCAGACGTCCCTCAGCAGGCCGTCGAAGGCCAGCCCACCCTCCATCAACGCGCCCAGGCCGGGTGGGAAGGTGCCGGTGGAGGCGAGCGGTTGCAGCTTGGAGTGGCGCAGCTCAACCACCGCGCCAGCGTCGCCGCCGAGGTACGACATGACGTCGCCGAGGGTGATCGAGGCCGCCTGCTTGGCGTCCTCCGCCTGCAGCAGGCGCTGCGTGAGGCGCGCCAGGAACTCCTGGTCGTAGCCCTCCTGTTCGAGCCGGGAGGTCGCGTCGAGCCGCTCGAGGACCTCCTCGATGATGCGGGTGAAGGCCAGCAGGGTCTCGCGGTCGACGGGTGAGAAGGCGTCCGGGTCGACGTGTTCGAGGTTGATGACCGCCCTCACTTCACCCCCGACCTTCACCGGGAGCGCCAGCTCGGAGCGGGTCGGCGTGGCGCCGGGGGCCGGCATGTAGTCGTCGTCGAGCTGCGTGTCGACCACGTACTGCAGCTGCCCGGTGCGGAAGGCCCGGCCGATGACGGTGTCGAGCGGGATGCTGAAGCCGGGGCCCGGCTGCCACTGCCAGGAGGTGCTGAGCAGGAGCTCGTCGCCCTGCGGCACGAACATCTCGGCGTGGGTGAACGTGAGGATGTCGGAGAGGAGGCGCGGCGCGGCCTTGAACAGCTCGCGGTCGCTCTGCGCCTGGTTCAGCTCGAGGGCCGCCTGTTGGAGGAGGCGCGTGCGTCGCTCGCTGTCGGCGGCGCGGCGCTGAATGTCGCGCAGCGAGCGCCTCAGGCACAACCCGACCGCCGCGGCCACGACCATGGCTCCAACGGTGGCGACGTGATCGGCGAGCGCCAGCGTGCCGCCGGCGCCGGCCGGCAGCAGCAGCACGCCCAGCGAGGCGGCAGCGACGAGCAGCGCGCCGCGCCAGCCGAACCACGCTGCTGCGAGCAGCAGCGGAACGGCCAACAGCACGCCCTGCCACAGCGCGAAAGGCTGCCCGCCCGCTCCCGCGAAGTACGTGAGCAGGGCGAACGATACCCAGAGCGACGCCGTGACGCTGACCCTTCGGGAACGCGCAGCGGTGATACCGCCTGATGAGGTCATGAGCAGCGTCTCATGGCACTCGTATCATGCCACCCCCACGGGATAACGGCGTGTACCTCTTCTCTCAGGCCCGCTCGAAGCGCAGGCGGTAGACTGCTTGAGGTGAAGAAGAGCCGACGGACACGACAACCTGGGCAGAGCCCGGCCACCGACATCGAGGCGATAGGACTCGTCGTCGTGGCCCTCGGCCTGTTCCTCGCCGGCGTGCTCATCCCCAACCTGCCGACGGGCGAACTGGGCCGCACGGTCCGCGGCGCGCTGGTCGGCCGGGTCGGCTGGGCGGCGTACGCGCTGCCGCTGCCGCCTCTGGCCATCGGCGGGCTCTTCCTGCTGCGTCGCAACCCGCGCTGGTGGCCGCGCCTGCTGCTCGGCTATGTGGTGCTGATCGCCGGTGTCTGGGGGCTGCTGGCCGCCGTTGCGCCGGAGGCCGCGGGTTCGTGGGGCCAGAACCTGCGCGCCAGCCTGGGCCGCGCCTGGGGCACGCTGGCCGTGATCCCCGCCGTCGTGGTGGTCACGCTCGGCGTCGACCTGCTGCTCGGCTGGGCGCCCACCACGGTGCTGAGGGGCGGCCTGCGGGCCATCGCGCAGGCGGTGCGCGGCGTGTACGGCGCGGCCTCCGCGGCTCGCCGGCAGGCCAAGGAGCGCGCGGCCTTCAGCGCCGACGCCGCCCAGGTTCGCCGCGGCATGCACGAGCTCGACAAGGACCTCGAGGCGCTCAGCGCCCTCTACCCCGGCAGCGGCGAGCTGGAGCGCTGGCGCGGCGAGGTGCGCGTGAGCCACCGCGCGCTGCGCTCGCCCACGCCTGCCGGCTTGAAGGAGGCCAGGGCCGACCTCAAGGCCTGGCGCTCGGCCGTCACCGACTTCGCCAAGGACCGCGCCGCGGAGCTCGCCATCCACCTCGAGTCGGAAGCGGCGCTGCCGCCCGAGCCCGACACCGACAGCTTCGAGGCCTGGAGCCTGGCGCTCAAGCAGGTGCTCGACGACCCGATCGTCGAGCGCTCGGCCGCCGCGATCGCCGCCGACCGCCTGCGCAAGACGCTGGCTCTCGACCTCACGGCCCTGATCGAACGCAACCGCCGCCTCACGCGCGAGCGCGACCTCGACAAGCGCGCCCTGAAGGGCATGAGCCCCCGCGAGCTGGCGTCCGCCTCGCAGGCGCACCACCGCCGGGTCGAGGCGCTGCGCTCGCTGGAGGAGGAGGCCGACAGGCTGAGCCTCGACGCCGACGCGCTCGAGCCGTGGCGCGAGCTGTTCGCCCGGCTCGACGACCTGCTGGCGCTGTTCCCGGCGGCCGCCGAGCTGGCCGACTACGACGCCACCCTGGCCAAGGAGCTCGGCGGCGACGGCCGCAAGGTGTTGAACCAACTCCACGGCTGGCGCGAGGCGCTGGCTGCGGTTGAGGGGCGAGCGCGGGT
>CAZQVC010000130.1:4873-6022 GCA_964596625.1 uncultured bacterium
CTCGCAGCACGACCGCGAGGAGGTGCTCAAGGAGCACAGGGCGCGCGTCAGCCAGATCGACGAGACCCTCTCCAACTTCAAGCTCGGCGGCCGCGTGGCGGCGGCGGTGCGCGGGCCGACCGTCACGCGCTTCGAGGTGGAGCCGGCGCCGGGCGAGAAGATCAGCCGCTTCGCGAACCTCTCAGACGATCTTGCACTGGCCATGGCCGTGGGGTCGGTACGTATCGAGGCTCCCATCCCGGGTAAGAGCGTCATCGGCCTAGAGGTGCCCAACGCGCACCGCGAGCTGGTGCGCTTCCGCGAAGCCACCGAGGCGCCGAGCTACCGCCGCGCCAAGGCGAGGCTGCCGCTGATCCTCGGCAAGTCGATCGACGGCGAGATGATGGTGGGCGACCTCGCCAAGATGCCGCACCTGCTGATCGCCGGCTCCACCGGCTCGGGCAAGTCGGTGGCGGTGAACACGCTGGTCAGCTCGCTGCTCTACCGCTTCCTGCCCACCGAGCTGCGCTTCTTGATGATCGACCCGAAGATGGTCGAGCTCACGCCGTTCGACGGCATCCCGCACCTGCTCAGGCCGGTCGTCACCAACCCGAAGGACGCGGCCGGCGTGCTGCTCGGCGCGGTGGCGCACATGGAGCGGCGCTACCAGATGATGTCGAAGCTGGGCGCGAAGAACTTGGACCAGTACAACGAGAAGGCGCGCAACCTCGACCTGCCGCCGATGCCGTTCATCGTGATCATCATCGACGAGCTCGCCGACCTCATGATCACCAGCCCCAAGGAGGTCGAGTCGTCGATCATGCGCCTGGCGCAGATGGCCAGGGCCACCGGCATGCACCTGATCCTCGCCACGCAGCGCCCGTCGGTGGACATCCTCACGAGCCTGATCAAGGTCAACGTGCCAGCCCGCATGGCGTTCGCGGTCTCCAGCGGCCACGACTCGCGCACCATCCTCGACGGCATGGGCGCCGAGCGGCTCATCGGCCTGGGCGACATGCTCTTCTACCAGCCCGGCCTGGTGAAGGCGGTGCGCCTGCAAGGCCCGTTCGTGAGCGAGAACGAGATCGCGCGCCTGAGCGAGTTCCTGCGCCGCCAGTACTTCGACGACGACTTCGGCGACGCCTACGGCGCCGACTTCGACCCGCCGCC
>CAZQVC010000131.1:0-2070 GCA_964596625.1 uncultured bacterium
AGTACGTCCGTTGATGCCCGAAGGAGGTCCGCCGTTGATCACCGGTTTGCATCACATCGTTCTCTTCTGCGCGAACACGGATGCCTCCAAGGAGTGGTACGAGCGCGTTGGCTTCACGTACAAGCATGGCTACGACGGGATGCATTGGTTCGCGCTCGGCGACGCGGAGATCATGCTTCATCCAAGTGGAGGCAAGGCCGGCACCCACGCACCTACGATCCACGTTGCCGTCGCCTCGCTCGATGAGCTGTTCGCGCGAGTGAGGGGTGCAGGGCTCGAGCCGTTCGATCATCAGAACCCGGATGCGAGCCTGAGCGCTCCAGTGATGCGGCCGTGGGGCGACAGGGAGTTCGAACTCGCTGACCCCGACGGGCAGGTGTGGGCGTTCACAGAGGTCGCTACGACGCTCGCGTGATCACCTCAATACTCCTTGAACCAACCTTCGCCGGCGCCCGACACGATGGGGCCGCCTTGGTAGCGCCGATGGGAGGTCCACGGTCTGGCGGCTTCGACCACCGCCGAGATGCGGTTCAGGTAGGGCAGGCTCCTCGATATCAAGCGCTTCTCGACGGCCGCTAGGTCCGGGTACGCCGACAACGCGTCCAGCCACACTGCGCGGCCCGCCAGGAAGCCGGACGCTCCAGCTTCCGTGGCCAGCTCCAGCTGCGTCTCGAACTCCCGCGGCGTCACGCCGGCGGTGAGCATCACCCAGGGCACCGTCGCGACGCTGTCGAGCTCCGCGAGGAAGCCGCGCGTGTCGGCGAGGTCGTGAACGGCTTCGCGTGGGCGGCCGTCGAAGGCTCCGCTGGAGAACTCCGCGACGAACTTGAGGTCGGTGGGGAACTCCACCTTGAGCATGTCGACGCCGAATCGCGCCTGCGTGTAATGGCGGATCGACGCCAGCACGCGTTGCGGCTTCGCCCGGACGAACTCCGCTGAGCTCGCGTCCTCGCCCGCCATGGGGTAGACGAGCAGCTCGAGGACGAAGGGGATGTCGTGCTCGCGGCAAGCCGCGCCGACCGCGGTGACGAGCTCGTCCTGGTGGGCGAGGTTCTCGCCGCCGGCGTCTGGCCGGTGCCAGACGAGCAGCTTCACTCCATCAGCCGCCGACCGCTTGATCTTCGCCACGCTCCAGCCTTCGATGACGCGCGAGTAGCGCTCGCCGCCTCGAACCTCGAAGGCGTGGTCCTCCAGCGTGCTCATCAGGCCGACGCTCCCCGGCACGTGGGCCAACGCGCCGGCGTGCGTCCAGATCGGGTCGACGAGCACCGCACTGCTGGCGGGCGCCAGCACGCTGGTGAGCAGCAGCTTCACCGTGCTGACCTCGTCGTAACCGACCTGTTCCGGCCTCCGGCCGTCGTGAGCGGCCAACGCGGCGAATATCGGCGGCCGCTGGTCGACGGCGATCATCCGGAAGACGCCGCGGTCGTCGGCCAAGGTGCTCAGGCCGCGGTACTTGCCGGCCGTGATGGTGTGCGTTCGTGCCGGCTCGCTGGGCCCGGCATTACTGTGGCTCACGGTTCCTCCCGATCCCTTTCGTAGAGGCTCGTCACTTGCTCTCAGCCTCATCCGCTGCCGGCGCCGCTCGGCGGGGCAGCACGACGTTGCCGGCTCGACCGGGCTCGACCACGCTCGCGCCCAGCCAGACGCATAGCTCCTGAAGCGACTCCGTCATGTCGCCGTCACCGAGCGCGAGGTGATGCGGCAGGCGGTTGTCGAGGATCCCCGCGATGACCCCGTGGGCGGAGATGGGGTCGCCGTTCCAACGGGGCCGCTTCAGCCAGCCGCTGACGCCGTCGAAACGCGCGCTGCCGCTACCGGCGAACTCGCCCGAGACGATCACCGCCTGACGGCCGCCCCGCAGCAGGCGGAAGCCCGTGGCCGGACCGGGACGCAGCGTCATGTCGCGCACGACCCCGACACCGTCCCGGTTGAAGTGCGTGGTGAGGCGGCTGCGCCCACCTGCTGCCCAGTCGAGCGGTGCGTTGCCGCAATGCCAGAAGAGCAGGGCGTCGTCGGTCGAGCCGGGGGCGGACACGTCGCTGAGGTCCATCAGGATGGCGGGGCGCT
>CAZQVC010000131.1:2170-4630 GCA_964596625.1 uncultured bacterium
AGCGGCGCCATTACGTCGCCGGTGGCGAAGGTCGTCTGCTGCACGAGCAGGAAGTCGACCTCGGCAGCGGTCATCTGGTCGGCGGCGGCGACCGCTTCGGCCACGTCGCTCACGGCGAAGCGCGGTATCTCGTGCCCTCCCGCGGTCCGTGGTCGGTCGGCACCCAAGTCGGCTGTCACCACGCGGAAGCCGAGCTCGTCGCCGATGCTGCGAAGTCGCTCGAGGCTGTCGCGGGCCACGCGCGGCGAGTCGCCCTTGAAGGCCGGGCGGATCACGCTGACGAAGCCTAGGGTGAGGGTCACTCACGCGATGGTAACGCGCTCAGTGACCACGAGCCGCGGTCGCGGGCGTGGATCTTCAGGTAGGGCAACGCGGCGAGCGCGAGCAGCGAGCCGGCTACCAGCCAGGCCACGCCGATCGAGGCGGCCTCCGCCAGCGCGCCCAGAGCCACGCTGCCGAGGAAGCCTCCGCCGAAGCCGGCAAGCGACTGGGTCGAGAGCATCACGGACCGCCTCCGAGCCGGCACCTCGCGGTGGAACAGCGTGGCGTGGGGCGAACTCCAGCCCGCGCGCGTCAGGTAGGTCAGCCAGAAGAGCGCTGCCGCGACGAGGAAGCGCCCGCTCACGGCGAGGAGCAAGAAGGCCAGGCCTTGCGCCAACTGGAAGGCCGCCGCGACCAAGGCATGCCGCTTGCCGACGAGGCGAACCAAGCGTGTGGCCAGGAGGTTGCCGAGTATGCCTACCCCGAAGGAGCCGCCGATGATCACGCCGAGCGCTAGGGTGCCGCCGCCGCTTGCGACGTCGTCGCCGGGAAGCAACGCCGCGAAGAACGGCTGCCACAGGTTCTCGGAGCTGGCGAGGACGGCGCCAACCGCGACGTCTGCCAGGAGCAGCAGCCGCAGGTTCGGCGCGCCCTTGACGCTGCTCAGCGCTTCCCGGATGGACCCCACGACGGCGGCGGGCCTGAGCGCTTCACGCACGGCTACAGCTCCGAAGCCAGCGCCGGTCTCGCGGATCGCGAGCGCGGCCAGCGCCAGCGCGAACGCTTGCACGACGAGCGAGGCCAGTAGCGGGACCGCGAGGGGGCTGATGAGGGCGTCTGCCGGGAGCGCGGCGAACATCGTCGGCAGCGCGCCGCCGACGACGGTGCCGACGGCCAGGCCGCCCAACTGGAAGCTGCTGGCCGCGGCCAGTACCGGTTGCAGGTCCGTGGCTGGGTCCTCGGCTTGCAGCGCGTCGATGAACCAGGCCTCGAGTGACCCCGAGGTCAAGGCCCGTGAGGCGCCCAGCACCACGGCGAACGCGAGGAAGGCCGTGAGGTCGAAGGCCGCCAGGAAGATGCCGCGAGCCACGATGCTCAGCGCGCCGCCGACGAGGAAGGCGCGCTTGCGTCCCAGCGCATCGGCCAGCGCCCCGGACGGCAGCTCCAGCACGGCCACCACGATCGAGTAGAGGCCCATGAACAGCCCGACCTCGGTCAGGCTGATGCCGCGTGACTGGGCCAGTAGCACGGTCACCGCCATCGGCAGCACCAGACCGAACCAGTGCAGCGTCGTTACCAGGTAGTAGGCCCGCCTCGGCGACAGCGTCATGCGGAGAGGTTGAGGGCTAACCTACTGTCAATGACACAGGGCGATTCAGGTAGCGAAAGGGACGGCCCAGCGAGGTTGCGTCCACCGGTCGGGGTAGAGCTCCACACGGTGACCGACCCCGAGCAGGCGAAGATCCTCACCTCGCCGAACGCGCAACGCCTGTTCCGACCGTTCCTGGCGCGCGAGCGTACGGTCAGCCAGGTAGCGGCGGAGACAGGAAGCGACCTCAACGCCGTGCTCTACCGCGTCCGCCGCTACCTCGCCGCCGGCCTGCTCGAGGTCGTGAGAGTGATCGAGAGGCCCGGACGAGCGGTGAAGGTGTACCGCTCGGTCCACGACGCCTACTTCATCCCGTACGAAGTCACCCCGTTCGCGACGCTGGAGGAGAGGATGCTCGAGCAGGTACTGCCCTCGATCAGGGAGCGCGTCCGGGTCCAGGCTCGCTGGCTGCAGCAGCAGGGGCTGTCGGGCCAATCGCTCTACCGCGACGAAGCTGGTGAGGTCTGGTTCTCCAGCGCGGCGACGGCCGCGCGTAGCGAGGGTTGGCACGATCCGCGCGGCGGCATCGACTTCTGGACCGAGGTCTGGCTGACCAGGGCAGAGGCCGAGGAGTTGCGCCGCGTGCTCTTCGACGCGCTGAAGCGCTTCGGCAGCCGACCGACCGACGGCGCCACACCAACCGAACCCGGCCATGAGCGCTTCCACTTCAGCGTCGCCCTCGTGCCGCTAGAAGAGTGAGGACGACCGGCCACGAGTGACAACGCTGTCATTTCCGTTCGAGTAGCCTTGAGCGGGGGCTTGAAACTTCTTGCAGGGGGTCACCGTGCAGGACTCAATCGAGGACTGGGGGGAGGCGCGAGAGCCGCGGC
>CAZQVC010000131.1:4730-5983 GCA_964596625.1 uncultured bacterium
GAGCAGCGCCTGCCGGCTCCCACGGAGCCGATACGGGAGACGCTCAGCGCTCCCGTGGTCCTGCGCGGCGAGGTCGTCGCCTACCTGCACCTCTACTGCCTCGAACCCGCCAAGACCTTCGACCACGGCGACAACAGGCTGGCGCGACTCTTCGCGGAGGAGCTGGCGAGCCTGTTCCATCACGCCGAGCTGGAGCGTTCGTTGCGCGAGGAGCGGACCCAGCTCGAGCACCTGCTGGCGAAGTATCAGGCGCTTGCGGAGTTCAGCGCCGAGATCGAGACCATGCACGACACCGACGAGCTCATCGAGCACGGCATGCGCTGCCTGCTCGAGCGGTTCGAGTTCGACGTCGCCCTGTTCACCGACGTCGAGGACGGAGTGGTGCGCTTCACGCGGCTGCGCGGCGCCGTGTCGGACGAGCTGGTCAAGGTGCTCCAGACGCCGCAGCCACTGGGTGCCGGCGTGAACGGCTGGGTCGCGGCCTCCGGCGAGATGCTCTACGTCGAGGACTACCCGTCGTGGCCCTCGCGCCATCAGCCTTACGTCTTCACCGGGGTGCGCTCGATGCTCGCTCTTCCAGTGTTACGCAACGGGAAGGTGCGGCACACGCTGTCGTTCGCGACGCTCCACCGCCACGCGGCGATCGGAGACGACGGAGCCCACGTCGCGGGCGCCTTCGTGCGGCGGCTGGAGAACGCCTTCGAACGCGCGCAGCACCTCGAAGAGATCCGCGCCACGCGCGAGGCGACGTTCCGCTCCCTCGGCGTGGCGCTCGAGTTCCGTGACCTCGAGACCCGCGGCCACACCGACCGGGTCGTCGACCTAGCCGGCCGCTTCGCCGACCGGCTAGGTCTCGACGGGCGAGAGCGCCAGGCGCTGGTCTGGGGCGCCTACCTGCACGACCTCGGCAAGGTCGCCGTGCCCGACGCGATCCTGCTCAAGCCCGGGCGGCTGACGGACGAGGAGTTCGGCGCCATCAGGCAGCACACCCTCTACGGCGCCCAGATGGTCGCCGACATCCCGTTCCTGCCGCGAGGGTCGCGACAGGTCGTGAGAAGTCACCACGAACGCTGGGACGGCCGCGGCTACCCCGACGAGCTCGCCGGCGAAGACATCCCGCTCCTGGCGCGCATGTTCAGTCTGGTGGACGTCTACGACGCCCTGACCAGCGAACGACCGTACAAGCGCGCCTGGACCCACGCGCAGGCCGTAGCGGAACTGGCCAGGCAGGCCGGTGGCCAGTTCGATCCCGA
>CAZQVC010000132.1:0-5961 GCA_964596625.1 uncultured bacterium
GGGCCACGACGCCGCTCAGGCGCCGCCCTTCTTCATCGCCCACGGCGAGCTCGACACGCTGGCGACGAATGCGACGGCCCGGAGGCTGGAGGCGCACCTGCGCCAGTCCTCGAGCAACCCGGTGGTCTACGCCGAGCTGCCCGGCGGTCATCACGGCTTCGACCTCTTCTACTCGCTGCGCTACGAGGCCGTCGTCGACGGCATCGAGGCGTTCACGGCCTGGCTGCGCGAGGACGCCGGGAGCGTCGGCCGGCGAGAGCCGCGGTATCGTGCGGCGACGAGCAAGGAGAACGCCGAGCATGGCAACAGACCCGCAGCGCCCACCGTCCGACGCCCCTGAAGCGGCTGCCCGCACGCCCAAGGACAACCTGGTCGTCACGCATCACGAGACCACCGTCAAAGGCCGAAGCATCGCCTACACCGTCACCACCGGCACGATGGTGCTGTCACACGAGAAGGTCGGCGAGGGCGAGAAGGAGGGGGCCTTCGAGGGCTTCAGGCCGCGCGCCGAGGTGTTCTTCGTGGCGTACGAGCTCGACGGCGTGAAGGACAGAAGCACGCGGCCGTTGACCTTCAGCTTCAACGGCGGCCCCGGCTCCTCCTCCGTCTGGATGCACCTCGGGCTGTTCGGGCCCAAGCGCGTCGAGCTCGACGACGACGGTCATCCAGGGCCGCCGCCGTACCGCCTCGTGACCAACGAGGAGTCGCTTCTCGACGTCACCGACCTGGTGTTCATCGACCCCGTCAGCACCGGCTACAGCCGGCCGGTGGAGGGCGTGAGGGCCAAGGACTTCCACAGCGTCGACACCGACGTCGAGAGCGTCGGCGAGTTCATACGGCTCTACACCGGCCGCTACGGCCGCTGGCGCAGCCCGAAGTTCCTGGCCGGCGAGAGCTACGGCACGACCCGCGCTGCCGGGCTGGCCGGTCACCTGCAGCAGCGACACGGCCTGTACCTCAACGGCCTGATCCTGGTCTCGGCGATCCTCGACTTCTCCACCGCGCGCTTCGCGCCCGGCAACGACCTGCCGCCGCTGCTGTTCCTGCCGACCTACGCCGCCACCGCCCACTACCACCAGCGACTCGACGACGAGCTGCAGCGACTGCCTCTCGCGGCGCTCATGGAGCGCGTCGAGGAGTTCGCCTTGCAGCGCTACGCGCCGGCCTTGCTGCTCGGCGATCGCCTCGAGGGCGAGCAACGCGCCGCGGTCGCGGCGGAACTGGCCCGCTACACGGGCCTCAGCCCCGAGTACGTCGAGTCGACCGACCTGCGCATCGAGATCTTCCGCTTCACCAAGGAGCTGCTGCGCTCGCAAGGCAAGACCGTCGGCCGGATCGACAGCCGCTACACCGGCGTCGACCGCGACTCGGCCGGCGAGCGCTTCGAGTTCGACCCCAGCATGTCGGCCACCCAGGGGCCGTACACCGCGACCTTCAACGACTACGTGCGCGGCGAGCTCGGCTACCTCTCCGACCTGCCGTACGAGATCCTCGCCAACCTCTACCAGAGCTGGAGCTACAAGGACGTCGAGAACCGCTACCTCAACGTCGCCGAGACGTTGCGCAAGGCCATGAGCATCAACCCCCACCTCAAGGTCCACGTCGCCAACGGCTACTTCGACCTGGCCACGCCGCACTTCGCGACGCTGCACACGTTCGCGCACATGGGCCTGACCCCCGAGCAGCGCGAGAACGTCAGCATGAGCTTCTACGAAGCGGGGCACATGATGTACGTACACCTGGAGTCGCTGTTGAAGCTGCGCGAGGAGTTGGCGGCGTTCATCGCTGCGGCCAGCGCGGACGGTTCGTAGCGCACTAGGCGCGCGCCCTACCTCTGGCCGTGCCGGCGTGGTGAGACATAAGAGAACATCCGCAGCGGGTCAGCCGTTCGACCGGCGCCCACGGAAGGGCCGTAGGCGCGCAGCCGCGGCCGCCAGGTCGTCAGGCCAATCCGGCCCCGACAGGTAGGCGGCTTCCTCGGCACGGGCAGCGCCGTGCTCGACGGCGCCGGCTACGCCCGGGTGAACCATGATCAGGCCGTGGTCGCGCAAGGTCGCCAGCCAAGCACGCATGCGGGGGCGGAAGTCGCCCGCGCGGCCCATGTCGTAGGCTCCGGCGAAGTCGTCGTTGCCGGGCCAAGCGCGGCGCCGCAGTTCGGCGTCCAGCTCGCCGGCGCCGAGGGCGCCGATCAACGCCGCCTTGGTCCCACGCCAGCGACGGGCGAGCGGCACGCGTACGGCCGGTCGGTCGGCCGGCGCGTAGCGCTCGTCCAACAAGGCCAACAGAGGCTCCCTCACGCCCGGCAGGGCGTGCACGTGCTGGTGCCCGTCCACGAAGTCAGGGGGGCGACCGAAGAGGGCTTCGAAGCGCTTCAGTTGGTCTTCCAAACGCCGCTTGACCGCGGCTCGCGGCAGGCGTCGCGCGTACGCCTGCGCGATCAGGCGACCGAGCCCGTTCGAGCCCTCTGTCGCCGACCAGGTGAGCTCCAGGTGCGCCCCCAGGGAGGCGTTGTCGACCAGCTCCACACCGCGCCAGGCGGCAGCGTTGGGGCCGTGGACCAACACGCTCACGGCGCTCACGCGGCCGGCGCTGGCCAGGGCCATGATCGCCTCGTCGCTGGGCGCGTCCCAACCGGCGTCGTCGGCGCACACCACGAGGTCGCGAACGACGGTCATCCGCGTGCGGTGTTGCTGAAGGCCCAGCGCTTGCTCATGAGGTAGGTGCCGGCCGCGACCGTGATCAGCGTCAGGAAGAGCGCAACGGCGTAGTGCAGCGGGGTGAACCTCAGCAGCGCCATGAACAGCAGCTGGTTGACGGCGAACGCCAGCAGCGCCACCGCGAGAAATCTCGGGGCTGCCTCGAGGTGCGGACGGCTGGACTCGAAGGTGAAGCGGCGGTGACCGAGGTAGCTCACGCACCACGCGATCGCGAAACCCGGCAGGTTCGCCCACGCCGGCGCCAGCCAGCCGGCTTCGGTCAACGCCACCACCACGAGTTGGTGAACGGCCGCGGCGGTCGCGCCGACGACGAAGAACGCAGGGACACCCCTCACACAGGGCTTGTCTCTGGGATCGCCGGCACGCTCACGCCGGCGCTCGTCGATTCTGCCGGCAGGGAGCCCGGGTCGTCTTCACGGGGCGCCGTGCCGCCATCGACCTCCTCGGCTACGAGGAAGAGCGGGCGCGACTTGACTTCCAGGAACACGCGACCGAGGTACTCCCCGAGTATGCCGACCGACAGCAGTTGCACGCCGGAGAAGAACATGATCGCGGCGGCCAGGGTCGCGAAGCCGGGGATCGGCTGGCCGATGAAGAGCCGCTCGATGACGATCCACGCGGTGTAGGCGAAGGCCGCAAGCGAGAGGATGAAGCCCGCCACCGAGGCGACCCGCAGGGGCCAGGTGGTGAACGCCGTGACGCCGTCGAGCGCGAGCCGCGCGAGGCGGGCGACGCCGAAGCTCGAGGCGCCCCCGGGGCGCGGTGCGGCCTCGAACGGCACGCCCTCGCTGGTGAATCCGACCCACGCGTAGAGGCCCTTCATGTAGCGGCTTCGTTCCGGGAGGCGGTTGATGGCCTGCACGACACGACGGTCCATGAGGCGGAAGTCGCCGGCGTCGGCTGGGATCGTGACGCTGTCGTCGGAAGATCGCAGCAGGCGGTAGAAGAGCCAGGTCAAGAGCCGCCGGGCCGGGCCCGCGTCGGCACGCCGCGTCTGGACCCCGTACACCATGTCGACACCCGCCTGCCAGCGCGCCACCATGGTCTGGATCGTTTCGAAGGGGTGCTGGAAGTCCGCGTCGATGATCAGCACCGCGTCCGCCACGTCGGGCAGGCGCTCGACAGCATCCAGTCCGGCGGTCAGCGCGATCTCCTTGCCGAAGTTGCGCGAGAGCCGCAACAGGTGAACCGGCAGGCCTTCTTCGATCGCTGCTAACACCTGGTCACGCGTGGCGTCGCGGCTGCCGTCGTCTACCACGACGATCGTGAGTCGGCCGAAACGCGGCGCGAGGTACGCGTGCAGTGCGTGCAGGAAGCGCCCTGCGTGAGCCCCTTCGTTGTACATCGGCACCACGCATGCGAGGTGCGCGACCGCGGCGTCACGCACCGGACCGCGATGGCGTTTGGCGACCGGGGTCGTGGGTTGCGGGTTTACGGTGTCCGGGGTCATGGCGTCACCGCGGCGTTGTCGACCAACGGCTCCTCGACGAGGTAGAGAACCCACCCGTCCGCTTGCGGTCCGTTGGCGACCCGCGTGAGCCCGTCGGGACTGGGTCCGGAAGTGTTGGACAAGGCGGCGAACTGCGGCCGGGTTCTCTTCTCCGGCTCCCCGTAGAACACGTACGTGACGGCCGGCCCCTCCTCGAGCTCGAAGGCCCTGATGTCGACCAGCAGGGATTCGAGGTCTTCCGAGGGAGGCATAGTCCGACCGCCGAGCGCGCCGGTGTAGAACGCCAGGTGCGGCTTGCGCGCGTACACGCGTTGGGGAGCCGGCAGGTCCGAGGTGTTGAGGAACTCCGCGGCTGCGAGCGCGTCAGTTGCCCAGTCGTCGAGGTAGAGCCGCGGCGTCTCGACGGCGGTCTTGGCGCCGGCAAGACCCACCATCGCGATCACCGCCGCCCAGCCGAGCCAGCGTGCGGCTGGCCGCCCGGACCGCTGCAGGAGCGGCGCCAGCGCCGCGCCGATAGACGCCCCGACCAGCGGCAGGAGGAAGAGGAAGTAGCGATCCTCGTAGGCCTTCAAGGTGGTGATCAAGTACATCAGCGCCAGGTTGCCAAGCAACAGGGCGATCACCAGGCGCCGCTCGCGGCTGCGTACCCAGATGACTACCATGGCAACCGCGGCGACGGCGAAGAGCGGGAACGGCAGCAGCGAGTCGCGGAGGAGCAGGTGGTACCCGGCGGTCGCGATCTCGCGCAGGTAGGTGCGCAAGACGTGGACCGGGTCTTCGAGGAGGACGTCGAGCGACGAGGAGAACCGCGCTGCGGCCTCGATCCGCGCGTCGCCGGAGATGCGGTCCTCGCCTGTCGGGAAATAGGTCAGCGCCAGGTTCTCGTAAGTCTTGGTGGGGGTGATGGGCGCCCCGGTAACGGTGGCGAAGGCGGCCCACGCGAGGAGCGGGGCGGCGAGCCCAAGCAACGCTGCCGTGAAGCCCGAGAGCGCTCGCGGGCTGCGCTCGCGCGGGGGCACAGCCTCGCCAGCTCCGTCGGCCGGCGCGAACGCCGATGCGGGCAGCAGGTAGAACGACAGCAGCGCGAACAGCACCACGTTGTTGGTCCGCGTGAGGACCGCGAGCCCGATCAGGGCCCCGGCCAGCAGGCCGCTGGCCACAGTGCGCCGACGGGCGGCGACCCACGTCGCGAGCATCGCGGAGCAGTACATCGCGAGCGAGAACACATCGCTGGTCGTCTGCGCCGAGAAGTGCGCGAAGGTCGGTGACAACATCAGCGCGACAGCTGCGCCGAGGCCGGCGAGCGTACCCAACGCGCGCCGCCAGAGCGCGAACGAGGTGAGGATCGTCACGACGCCGGCGAGAACCGACACGGCGATGCCGGTCGCGAACCACTCGCGCACGACCGAGTAGACTCCGGCCAGCACGACCGGGTACCAGGGCGGGTGGAACTCGATCTGTAGCGGCTCGCCTCGCAGCAAGCGACCCGCCTCCTCCGCGAAGCTGCCGACGAAATCGGTCTCCGTGTTGTAGTTGTAGACGCCGCGTGACCAAGCCGCCGCAGCCAGGCCGATGGCGAAGCCGGCCACCACGATCAGCAGTGCGATCCACGCAATGTCGCTGAAAGATCGCGAGCCGGATCCTTCGTGTTCGCTCATCAGAGATGCTCCTCCCGGACCGCGACCCTCAGCTTCGTCCAAGTGGGTTCACGTCGCCCCAGGCGGCGCGTTGCGCGTGTTGCGAAGGCGATTATCCGGCGCGGTAGTCGGGTTGTCAGTTCGGGATGTCACGTCT
>CAZQVC010000133.1:0-2529 GCA_964596625.1 uncultured bacterium
CGGCAAGAGCCGGCTTCGCCCGCGCACGCCGCCAGCGCGAGGTCCGTGGAGGTCGAGGTCTTCGTGAGCAGTTCGCCTAGCGACCAGCCCGACGGGCGCCCCAGCCGGCCCACCATCCAGGAGGTCGCAGACGACGCCGGCGTCAGCATCGGCACGGTGTCGCGAGTGCTCAACGACCGTCCCGGCGTCAGCCCGGTCACGCAGCAGCGCGTGCAGGCGAGCATCGCCAAGCTCGACTACCGCCCCGACCACGCCGCCAGGACCCTCTCGAAGACCTCCCTCACGATCGGCATCAGCCTCGCCGCCGGCACCAAGCGGCTGCGGCCCTTCTTCATGCTCTTCCTCGAGCAGCTGATCCTCGAGTCCCAGCTGCGCGGCTACCGCTTCGAGGAGGTGCCGGCAGGACCCGAAGGGCTACCAGCCTGGCTGCCGCACGGCGTCATCCTGCACGGCGCCCACGAGGACGACCCGCGGTTGCGCCACCTGCGGCTCAAGCGCGTGCCGTTCGTCCTCGTCGGTCGCGAGCCGGGCGTCAACTGGGTCGCGCCCGACGACGAGCGGGGAGGGTACGACGCCACCGCGCACCTCACGAGGCTTGGTCACCGCGAGATCTTGCACCTCAGCGGGCTGATGAGCCACCAGGCCTCGCAGGACCGCTACGCGGGCTACACGCGCGCGCTGCGTGAGGTCGGCGTCGAGCCGCGGCCGGAGTGGCTGCTGACCGGCAACTACACGACCCTGGGCGGCTACCGCGCCGTGCGGCGGGCCTTCGAGGACTCTCAGGCGCCGGCCACCGCGATCTTCGCGACCTCCGACGAGATGGCCATCGGCGCCGTCGCGGCCCTTCAGGACCTCGGGCTGCGCGTGCCGTTCGACGTCTCGGTCGTGGGCTTCGACGACCTGCCGGAGGTCGCCGACAGGCTCGACCTCCCCGGCGGTCTCACCACCGTGAGGCAGGACGTCGCCAGACTGACAGCCACCGCCGTCGGCTTGCTGGAGGAGGCCATGCGCGGCGAGCCCGCGCGTGGCGAGACGCTCCCGGTCCAGCTGGTGGCCCGCGGCACGACGGCAAGGCGAAGGGGGTGATGGCCTGGCGCACTGAGACCTCCGCACGAGAACCGCACCTCGACCGCTCAACTCACCTGTGATGCGCCCGCCGCGCGCGGGCCAAGGAGGTAGACGTGAAACGACTTACGCTAGCTGCGATCGCTGTCCTGTTGTTGTTCGGCTGGGCCGCCGCCCAGACGACGGTCCGCGTGCAGGGCTACGGGGGCCAGGACCCCGCGATCGTCCAGCGCCTCATCGACGAGGTCATCGGTGAGGACCTCGCAGCCCAAGGCATCGAGTTGGTCTACGAGCCCATCGAGACCGACTACAACACCGTGCTCGTGAACTCGCTCTCCGCCGGCACCGCCGGCGACGTGTTCTACGTCCCCGGTGAGGTGGCGCCCGGCTTCATCGCGACGGGCAAGCTGCTGCCGCTCGAGGATCACATCGACACGTCGGCCTTCCTGCCGAACCTCAACGAGGTGTTCAGCCAGGACGGTCACGTCTACGGCATAGCCAAGGACTTCAACACGCTGGCCGTGTTCTACAACGAGGACCTGTTCGATGAGGCCGGCGTCGAGTACCCGACGGCGGAGGACGACTGGAACACCTTCACCGAGAAGCTGGCCCAAGTCGCCGAGCTCGACCCGGCGATCTACGGAGCCTGCATCGCCGCCGACACCGCGCGCCTCGGCGCCTTCGCCTTCGCCAACGGCTGGCAGCCGTTCACCGAGGACGGCTCCGTCGACGTCACCGGGCCGGAGTTCGCGCAGGCGTTCGACTTCTACACCAACCTCGTCACCAGCGGCATAGCGGTGCAGCCGGCAGACGTCGGCGCCGGCTGGCCCGGCGACTGCCTGGCGCGCGAGGACGCCGCCGTGGCCATCGAGGGCGCCTGGATCCTCGGCTTCCTGAGGGACAACGCGCCCAACCTGCAGTTCGGCGCCGCTCCGCTGCCCGTCTCGCCCAACACCGGTGAGACCGGCAACTTCTTCTTCACCGTGGCCTGGGCCGTGAACGCCGACAGCCAGGTGCAGGAGGAGGCGCTGACCGTGCTCGAGGCGCTGACCAGCCCGGAGGCCCAGCAGTTCATCCTCGAGCAGGGCCTGGCGATCCCCAGCCGCGTCGAGCTCGCCGACAACCCGTACTTCGAGCAGGACAGCGCGGAGGCTCAGGCCAACCGGGTGATCTTCGAGAACGCCTCGCGCGGCAACGTCTACGGCTTCCAGTTCGGCCGGGTCGGCACCGACTACCTCAACCCTCTGAACAACGCGATGATCTCCGTGATGACGGGCGCCGCGACCTCGGAAGAGGCGCTTCAGCAGGCTCAGAGCGAGCTCGAGAGCCTACTCCAGCGCGCCGGGCAGTAACGGGCGGTAACGGGCAGTAACGACTCTCAGACCCTAACGCCATCGCTCGGGAGGCGGGCGCGCCCGCCTCCCGACACCACCCACTCACACCCGCACAACTCACCCCCACACG
>CAZQVC010000133.1:2539-5887 GCA_964596625.1 uncultured bacterium
GGTTACGCGCTCGCTCGAGAGACAACACCCGCGCGCGGGGCATTACCGCCGGGAATACCCCCGCGCCATCGGTGGGGTGGGGGGCGCCCCCGCCTCCCGACACCGACACCACCGGCTCACACCCACCAGCTCACACCCCCAGCTCAGGAGGTCCGCCTAGATGAGACGTCAGCGCAGCGAACTGCTTCCGGCGCTGCTCTTCCTGCTGCCGTTCCTCGTGGTGCTCGGCATCTTCTTCGTCTACGCTGCGGCCAGGGCGGCCTACTTCTCGTTCACCGACTACGACCTATTCTCCGCCCCGCAGTGGGTGGGCCTGGCCAACTACCGCGCCCTGTTCGAGGACGAGCTGTTCCTCGTCGCCCTGCGCAACTCTCTGGTGTACGCAGCCGTCGTGACCACCGCGCAGACGGTCGGCGCCCTGCTCACCGCGACCGCGCTCAACCGCAAGGTGCGTGGCCTCAGCTTCTTCCGGGCCGCGTTCTACATGCCGGCTGTCACCAGCAGCGTGGTGATCACGCTGGTGTTCCTCTGGCTCTTCCAACGCCTCGGGGCCATCAACTATCTGATCACGCAGTTCCAGGCGTACGCGCCTGTGGTCCTCACGTTTATCGCCGTGCTGGTCGTCGTTCAGCTGGCGCAGTTCGGCATCGAGCGCGCCGGGCGGCGCCGGGTCGGCGCAACGCCGGCCTGGCGTCAGGCGTCCATCACCGACCCGGCCTTCCTCGTCGTCTCGCTGATCGCGGCGCTGCTCGTCACCTGGCTGGCGATGCTGCTCGGCTTCGTTGGCCCGCGCGAGGTGCCGCCGGTGAACCTCAACTGGCTGCAGACCCGCCAGGAGGTTCCGGGCGGCTTCCCGTTCGCCCTGCGCGCGCCGTTGCCGCTTGTGGCCATAATCTTCCAGAACGTCTTCACGACCATCCCGACCTTCATGCTTATGTTCCTCGCCGCCCTTCAGGACGTGCCGAAGGCGCAGTACGAGGCGGCCGCCCTCGACGGCGCCAACCCCGCGCAGCAGTTCTTCGCGATCACGCTGCCGGCCCTGCAGCCCGTCGTCTACCTCGTGGTCACCCTCGGCCTCATCGGCACGCTGCAGATGTTCGACCAGGTGGCGATCTTCGGCAGCGCGGTGCCGCTGCAGAGCGTGATTACGCTCGCGTACTTCGTCTACGACCGCATGTTCCCCGGCGCGCAGCTCCCCGAGGTCGGCTTCGCGTCGGCCGCGGCGATGTTCCTCGCGCTCGTGACGCTGGTGATCGTCGTCGCGCAGCGCCTGGTGATCCGCGCCGAGGGCAGCCGGTGAGCGCGCCGGCGGACGCCACGGCCACGGGCGCCGCGACGTTCGAGCGGCGCCGCGATGACGAGCGCTGGGCGGCGCGGCGGCGCTGGTCGCGTGCGGCCATCGCCTACGTGATCATGCTGCTGTTCTCGATACTGTTCCTCGGCCCGATCCTGTTCGCCGCGCTCTCCAGCGTGAAGACCGACCCGCTCGAGTACCCACCGCGGCTGCTCGCGCCACAGCTCATGCCGGCCAACTGGGCAGCCGCTGGCAGGCTCGGCCGCCAGGGGGCCGACGCGCCGTTCTGGGGCGGTTTCGCGCCCGGCGCCGAGGTCGAGATGAACCTCACGTACTTCGTGCCGGAGGGCGTTGACGCGGCTGCGCCGAGCGTCGTCGTGCCGCGCCGCAGGCCGGGCGGCGGGCTCGGCGCCGTGCAGCGCATAACCTACGCCGCCGACTACGCCGAGGTCGAGTCGGTGGTCGAGACGCAGCGGCGCGAGGGCGAAAGGAGCGTCGGCGATCAGAGCGTCGCCGGTGAGTACGTCACCTACGAGGCGCGCATCACCTACCCCGGCGAAGGACCCAAGATCGACAGGCTGCCGCTGGACGTCGAGGCGCCGTCGCGCGACCAGGTGTTCGTGAGCTCGACCCTGCCCCCGACACGGCTCGAGCGCCGCGGCCTCGTCGCCTCGTACGACGCGATCACGCCTGGCTCGCTCGGCTACCTGCTCGGCAACTACCGGCGGGTGTTCACCGAGGCCCGCAGCGTGACAACCGGCGACAGCCTCTTCCTCAGGTGGACATGGAACACCTTCGTCTACGCGTTCTTCCGCGTCGCGATCACGCTGTTCATCGCGACCATGGCAGGCTACGCGCTGGCCAGGCTGCGCTTCCCCGGCCGCAACTTCGTGTTCCTGCTCGTGCTGTTCGCGCAGATGGTCCCCACACAGGTCCTCTTCATCAGCAACTACCTCGTGCTGCGCGACGGCATCTGGGGCCTGTGGCCTTCGCTTGGCCTCGGGACGCTGCTCAACAGCCTGCCCGGCCTGCTGTTCGTGACCGCGCTCAACGCCGGCCCGGTGTTCATCATGAAGCAGTTCTACGAGTCGATACCCCGCGAGGTCGAGGAGGGCGCGATGATCGACGGCGCCGGCTACTGGGGTATCTTCTCCCGGGTGGTGGTGCCGATGGCCAGGCCCGCCCTCGGAGCGCTCATCGTCCTCTCGTTCCAGGCCGCCTGGAACGACTTCTTCTGGCCGCTGGTCGTGCTGACGACGCCCGAGGACATCAAGACCCTGCCCATCGGCCTGCTGACGTTCCGCAACGTCTACGGCAACACCGGCGACTGGGGCCTGATCCTGGCCGGCGCGATCATGAGCGCGATCCCCGTCATCGTCCTGTTCATCGTCTTCCAGCGCTACTTCATGGAGGGCGTCTCGTACGGCGGCAGCAAGGAGTGAGCTAGCTAGCGAAGCGCATGGACTTCACCGAGAACATCGTCATGAAGGAGAACCACACCTTCCTCGTCGCGAACGCCAGCGGCGAGGTCGACAGCGGCGAGCGCGGGCTCTACAGCCGCGACACGCGCTACCTCGCGCGCTACCTCTGGCGCCTCGACCGCCCGACCCAGCTGCTCCTGGCGCACTCCGCCAGGCCGGACCGCTACCGGCTGCACCTCGCGGTGTTCGAGGCCGCGGCCCAGGTGCTGAGCGTGGAGCGGGAGCTCGAGATCGGGTCCGACCTGCTCGACGAGCGGGTGCTCGTCACCAACCACTCCCTCGAGCGGCAGAGCGCCACGCTCACGCTGGAGTTCGCGGCGGACTTCGCAGACCTGTTCCAGGCTCGCGGCTGGTTCGAACCGCCCGCAGCCGCCCTCGCGCCCACCTTCCTCGGCGAGCAAACGGCCGTCGTCGACCACGTCGCCGCCGACGGGCTGGAGCAGCGCGTCGCGGTCTCCTTCGAGCCGGTCCCCCAGGCGCTCAGCGCAGCGACCGCCACGTTCCACGTCGACCTCGCTCCCGGCGAGAGCGCCGAGGTGGCTGTGCGCGTCGAGATCTCCGACCCCCTGGCCG
>CAZQVC010000134.1:0-5773 GCA_964596625.1 uncultured bacterium
GCGATGTCGCTGGCCGACAAGAGCAGGAAGGGCCGCATGATGGCCGCCTACCTCCGGTTCGTGGGGGCCGTGCCCGTCTTCGCGCTCCGCTACCCGTCGGGGCTCGACCGCCTGCCGGAGGTCGTCGAGTTCGTCCAGGAGCTCGTCGGGCAGCTCGTCGAGCAGAGCGCCGGGCAGAGCTGCGAGCAGAGCGCGGGGCAGAGCTCCGGGCAGAGCGCCGGGCAGAGCGCCCAGCAAGCTGGCGGGCAGGCTGGATGTGACGCGGGTCGCCACGCCGCTGAGGGCAATCGCCGAGATTAGACGGATGATGGCTGGTCCCAACGCTGCCGATGAGCGGCTGCGTCGTTTGAGCGGTCTGCTCCTCGACGGCGAGCTCGACGAGTCCTCGGTTGACGACGTCGTGACCGCGGGGCTCGCCGGTTACGCGCTGCACCGCGTCTCGACCGGAACCGCAGGCGAGGCAACCGAGGCGCGGTCAGTTGCCCGGGACCCACGGCTACAACGGGGGAGGCTGCTGGCCTCGGTCAAGCACAAGGCGATCCGTCCCCTGATCATCGAGCTGGTGAGGGCGTGGCGTGAAGCGGGCATCGAGACCCTGCTCTACAAGGGCTTCATGCTGGCCGAGTACGTGTACCCGGATCCGACCTGGCGGGCGTACAGCGATGTGGACGTCGCCCTGCGCGCCGCGGACGGCGTGACCGACGCCGAGCTGGCTGCCGCCGCCGCCGAGGTCTCGCGGGCCGCTGGCTGGGACGTCATCTGGCGCCACGGCGAACCCCACCACGCCAACGCTCATCACGACGCCGCCTACAACGGCCACGAGCTGCTACTTCTTCATCACCCCGAGAGGGGGGTGAACCTCGACGCCCATCGGCGCCTGGTGCACAGCAACGTGTCTTCCCGCAGCCGCAGCAGCAAGGCCGAGGAGATCACGCGGCAGGTCTGGAGTGCCGCCGAGGAACGAGAGCTCGATGGCACCAAGGTCCTGATTCCGGCCGCCGCCGACTCCGCGCTCGTGGGGCTCATCGCCGGGCGTAGCTGGTCGGGTGACCGCTACGAGATCCGTCCTCACGACCCGCTCGACCTGCAGACCCTGTACGAATCGGGCGGCCTCGACAGCGATCACCTCCTGCGCCGCGCCCGTGAACTGGGAATGGAGCGGACCGCGCGCCTCTTCCTGAGAAGGTGCGATCCAGCTGCCGGCGTCCTCGACCTGAGGAAGCCGAGTGGGCTCGAGGTGTTTGGGTTCGACACGCTGCTCATGCCCGAGAGGGGTCACCGCAGCCTGCAACGCTTCGCTCACGAAGTGGCGTCGTTCTCGGCGCTCTCACTGGACACGGCGCTTGCGGTGTGGGGCGCCCTGCGGTCGCCCGCTGCGCCGAGCGTCGGCGTCGACCACCGGCGCGCCGGCCCGAGCGCGCCAGCGGCTACCGACGGGCCCGAGCAGGCGGCGTACGCGAACGCTGCGGAGGTCGCGACGGGCCCTGCCGAGAACGTCGCCACCGAGCCCCTCGATCGTCTCACCTGGCGGCGCAGCCAGACCGCCGTGCGACGAGCTCTGCGGCTGCTCGGCACGACGCCCAAATGGGAGCGCTCGCTGACGCTCGAGCTTCTGGCGGCGTCGTTGCTCCGGCGTGGGCATCGGGTGCGGCTGGTCGAGTCGGCGGGCCGTGCCTGGCTGGAGGACGACGGTCGGCCGTTGTGGCCCGCTCACCTGCCCGGGGTCGTGACGGGCTCCGAGGCGGAGACCGATCTGCCGGGCTGGCCTATCGATCCCCTGGCCGAGCGCGGGTCGACCACCTTCCCGCGGCGACTCGCGCGCATCGGCTGGCGCGGGCTGATGTTGCGCGCGGAGGCCTTCGTGCGCCTGACCGACATCCGCCGCCGCCTGCGTTCCGCCACCTTCAAGGAGGTCAGGGCCAGCGTGCTCAAGCCGCTGCCGGCCGAAGCAGCCCCATCCGAGACCGTCACGGCGCTCGAGATCGGTCAGGCGGTGGAGTCCGCCGCCCGCTTTGTCCCCGGCGCACTCTGCCTCGCTCAGTCGCTTGGCGCCCAGGTCATGCTGACGAGGCGCGGCCTGCCGTCGACCATCCACGTGGGGTTCCTGCGCGCGGAGGCCGGGCAGGTGGAGGGCCACGCCTGGCTGGAGGCCGACGGCCAGGTCGTCACCGGTGATGTCGGACTGGAGAGCTTCACGCGCACCGCGACGTTCGAGGTGCCGGGCGTGGCGCGAAACGCGTCGTAGACGTAGTTCGCCGGGTCTTCCCGGCACGCCCTTGTGACGGATGTGCGGGTAGCTGAAAAGTTCGCTCGTATCATCCACGTCAACGGATGCCTCACGTCTTTGCCAACGTCATCCAGCGAGTTCGTCCGGAAGACGCTCCCTCAGTAGCGGCCCGCATGCACGATGCGGCGCTCCGCTCGACGAACGTCGCGCCGCTCGAGATCGTCAGCAGCGAACGTCCCCGCCTCACTGCCGACACCCCGGGCGTCAACGTCTGGCGTGACGAAGACGGCAGCCTCGTCGCCCTTGGTGCGACGCTCGGCTCCTGGCACTGGCTCGAGGTGGTCGACGTCGGCAGCTACCGCTTCCCCGTCGTCCCGAGCCCCCGCGGCCTCGCGGTGCAGGTCGTACCTCACGAGGGCGTAGCCAGCGAAGTCATCATCGACCAGTTCTACCGGGGGGTCTTGCCCCTCGCCTGGCAGGCATCCGGCTGGCAGACGCAGCAAGAGAGGGACACGCTCCACGGCAGGGAGACGCTCCACGGCAGCGCGGTCGCGGTGAACGGCCGAGCGATCGCCCTGTGCGCTCAGCGACGCACCGGCAAGTCGACCCTGGCCTTCGCCATGCAGCGCAGGGGAGCCGAGGCGCTGGCGGACGATGCCGTGCTGCTGGACTTCCCCGCGCGCCCCTCGGATTCCGCGGACCTCGATACAACGACCGTGAGCGTGCTGCCGGTGCCGTTCGCTTTCAGGCTGCGGCCCACGGCGGCCAAGCACTTCTCCGCGGCTTCGCGGTTCGAGGTGACGCTCGACGAGGCGGCCAACGTGCCCGTGGAAAACTCTCCGTTGCCGCTCGCAGCGATCGTGCTCCTCGA
Organism: uncultured bacterium; assembly: GCA_964596625.1. Taxonomy (GTDB): domain Bacteria; phylum Deinococcota; class Deinococci; order Deinococcales; family Trueperaceae; genus DASRWD01. Next base: position 3,099 of record CAZQVC010000134.1, read on the forward strand.
GCGCCGGAAGCACGGCATCTCGCTGTCTCGGTTGGCTCCCAGTGAGGCCTTCACGGCCTTGCTGGAGCACGCGAAGGTCTTCACGCTCCGCGATCCCAAGAGCGCCAACGCGACCATGACCAACTACCTCCGCCTGGCGAGGACCGCGCCGGTCTACCGCCTCGCGTTCCCCGAAGGCCATGAGCACATCGCAGACGTCTGCGCCCGGCTCGAGGAGTGCGCGGTGCGCAGCTCCCGCCGGGCGTCGGGCGCAACTGTTCCTGCTAGCCAACGTGGCGACCTTAGGCGCGCCACGAGTCTAGAGATCACGAGAAAGGAGGCAACCTCATGAAGACTTGGACCCCGATGAACGTGATGGTCGTAGGCGGAGTTTCCGACGTTGTCAAGGGCGGAAACTGGAGCGGTCACAAGGGCGGCAACCGGCCCAGGAAGCCGAAGTTCCCCAAGGGACCCCGCTTCTGATCGCACGTCGCGTGATCGCCTAGCGATACGCCTCGTACTCGATGCCGCTCGAGTTCGCAGCGGCCAAGCAAGCGACGCACCGTGCCGGATCTCCCTGCACGGTGCGTCGCTATTGGGGCCGACCCGCCCGTGGCCCTTAACCCGTAACCCTTAACCCGTAACCCTTAACGCTGGAGGCCGGCTGGTTCGACGCAGCCGACCGTTCGACTCAGCCGACCGGCTCCAGTCCTTGCGCCGCCGCCAGGTCGCGGAGGACGCCGCCTTCCAGGCGTTCGAGCTGCGACCAGGTGCCGGACTCGACGATGCGTCCATCCCGCACGACGTGGATGGCGTCAGCCAGCTTCACGGTGGCTAGCCTGTGCGCGATGACCACCAGCGTCACGCGCCCGTGAAGCTCGGCGATGGCCTCCTGCACCCGGGCTTCGTTGATCGAGTCGAGGTTGCTCGTCGCCTCGTCGAGCACCAACAGGTCGGGCTCTCGTAGGAGGGCGCGCGCCAGCGCGAGCCGCTGCCGCTCCCCACCCGAGAGCTTCACCCCGCGCTCGCCGACGATCGTGTCGAGACCCTGCGGCAGTGTCCTCACGAAGCCTGCGGACGCGGCCTCGAGCGCGCTCCAGAGTTCGTCCTCGGTGGCTTCGGGCCTCGCGGCGAGCAGGTTCTCGCGGACGCTGGCATGGAACATGAAGATGTCCTGCGATACGTAGCTGACCCGTTGCCGCCAGGCCGGCCGCTGTTCGTCTCTCAGCTCGACGCCGTCGATGGACATGGATCCGCTATCGGGGCTCAGAAGGCCGATGAGCAAGTCGGCCAAGGTGCTCTTGCCGCCGCCGGAGGGCCCGACTATCGCGGTCGTCCGGCCCACGGGGATGACGAGGTCGATGTCCTTCAAGACCGACGCATCGTTCCCCTCCTGGTACCCGAAGGAGACGTCGCGCATCTCGATCGCGTGAACCGGACGCGGGGCGCTCGCGCCCCTCGCGCCGGCCTCTGCCTCCGCCTCGAACCTGGCGACTGCCTGCTCGAAGCGCTCGACGGCGCTCAGCTCGCTGACGATCGACTGGAACGAGCGCTGCACGCTCGTCAGCATCGGCACGAGCCGAGCGAACAGGTAGAGGAGCATCAGCAGGCCGGCCGGCGTGACGTGCTCGAGACCGAGCGCGATCCACACGATGAAGGTGAGGATAACGGCCGAGCCGGCGCGCAGCATGAAGCCGACGTTGGCCTGGTTGCGTACGACGTCGACGAGCGCATCCGCGGCGGCGCTCGCCCGTCCCTCGAAGTCGCGGACCTGCGACTCCTCCAAGCCGTGCGCCTTGATCGTCTTGAGCCCGCTCAGGTGCTCGCTGATTGAGCTGTAGAGGCCTTCGAACGCGTTGGAGACCTCGTCGCCGCGGTTCCTGGCGAGCCGCGCCAGGGGGTGCGACAGCGCCGTCAGCAGCACGCCGGCTACGGCTACCAGGCCCGTCAACAACGGCGAGAGGACGAGCGCGACCGCGAGGTGGAGGGTGACCATGAGGATCCGCGTAACCAGTCCGACGACCCCGTAGGCCGCCATGCCCATGCGGTCGACCTGGTCCGTCAGGAGGTGCACGTTGTCCGACGCCCGCTCGTTGACGCTGTGGCGCCAGCGCGCGTTGGTTATGGCCGCGAAGAGGCGACGCCGTTCGCTGAAGTTGAACGACTCGTACACGCGAGGCTCGACGATCGTCTGGTAGCGGTCGAGGGCGGCCTTGGCGACGAGCACAGCGGCGTTCAGCGCCAGCAGGGCTGCTGCGGTCGGCTCGACGCCTAGGCGGTCGAGGGCGCCGCGCACGATCTCAACGAACGGCTCGGTAGTCCCTCCACCGGCTTGGACACCGACCAGCGAGAGCAGCGGCACCAACAAGACCAGGCCGACGCCGGCGGTCAGCGTGGACAGGAGACCCAACAGGAACACGCCGACCAAACGCCACCGCAGCGTCCTCGCCAGGTGGCGAACGAAGCGTCCCAGTAGGGCTAGATCGGCCATCCCTGAAGTATAAGTTCGACCGTCACGCGACCGGGACGGGCCTTTCACAGCGCCCTCTCTTGGACACCGATGGCGCCTTCGGCGGATCCGGTCGCCTACCCCTGTGGCCGCTACCTGTGCCTTGCCAGGTCGGCGCGCTGCAGCACCTGCGACGCCAGCTCCTCGACGGAGACGAACGTGACGTCGAGGAACGGCACGTTGTGCC
>CAZQVC010000135.1:0-5761 GCA_964596625.1 uncultured bacterium
GAAGCCGTGGAACTCGCGCAGGAAGTCGCCGCCCCACAGGCGCTCGACGAGGCGCGGGGCGAGCTTCAACGGGTGCTCGAGGAGGCGCTTCTCGTGCTCGGCTGGGGTCGCGGTCACGTGGCCCAACACCTACCATGGCGGTTGAAGCGCATGCCAGAGTTCCTCTCCCAGGCGATAACCGACGCCGGGCCGTACGCCTACCTGTACTACGTGCTCGGCTACGTGCTCACGGCGCTCTCCCCCGTCGTGCCCACCCCGCTCGTCACTGCCATCGGCGGCACGGCGCTCGGCTTCTGGCCGGCCACGCTCTTCGGGCTGCTCGGCCTGGCGCTCGGCGCGGCGGTCGCGCTCTCGCTCGCCCGCTGGCTCGGGCGCCCGCTGCTGCTGTACCTGCTGCGACGCAAGGACCTCGGGCAGTGGGAGGAGTTCCTCGGCGTGCGCTCCTACCGCGTCTGGGCGCTGGTGTTCCTCGCCATCAACCTCGACGTCGCGGTGATGGCCTCTGGGCTCACCTCGCTGCCGCTGTGGCGCCTGTGGCTGACGGCCGTGCTCGCCCGCTCACCCTGGGTCGTGGTCGTCGCCTGGTACGGCAGCGCCCTGTTCGACTCGCCCGTGGCGACGGTCGTCGGCGTGATCGGCGCCGTGATCGTCTTCGTGCTGCTGGCACGCGTCGCCGCGCGCCTCAGGCGGGCGCTGCTCGAGCTGGCGGAGGCCGACTAGACGTTGCGCAGGCGCGGGTCGAGCACGTCGCGTACGGCGTCGCCCAGCAGGTTGAAGCCGACCACCGAGAGGAAGATGGCGAGACCCGGGAAGATCGACATCCACGGGGCGCGGAGGAACTGCGTGAAGCCGTCGCGGATCATCAGCCCCCACTCCGGTTCGGGCGGTTGCGCGCCGAGGCCGAGGAAGCCGAGCGCCGCGACGTCGAGGATCGCGGTGCCGATCGAGAGCGTGAGCTGGACGATCAGCGGCGAGAGGCTGTTGGGCAGCACGTGACGCAGCACGATGCGCAGCGGGTTGGTGCCCAGGGCCCTGGCGGCCTGCACGAACTCCGACTCGCGCACCGACATCACGACGGAGCGCACGATGCGCGTGTAGATGGGGATCTGCGTGATCGAGATCGCGATCAGCGCGTTGGTGAGGTTGGGGCCGAGGGTGGCCACGATCACGATGGCCAGGAGCACCCCGGGGAACGCCAGCAGGATGTCCATCAGCCAGACCACGAAGGTGTCGATCCAGCCGCCGACGTAGCCGGCCAACAGGCCGAAGATCGTGCCGGCGATGACCGCGAACGCGACGGCGATCAGGCCGACCCGCAGCGAGATGCGGCCGCCGTGCAGCACGCGGGTGAACTGGTCGCGACCGAGCTCGTCGGCGCCGAACCAGAACTCCGCGCTGGGCGGCGCGAGCCGGGCCCTGAGGTTGCGGTCGGTGCCGGCGCTGTAGGGCTTGAGCACCGGCGCAAGGAGCGAGACGACCACGAAGAACGCGACGATGAACAGGCCGACCATGCCGGTCGGGTGCCTGAAGAAGCGCCTCAGCGCGTCGCGGCCCAACGACCCGTTGCGGTCGGTCCTGGCGGAGTTGTCGTCGCTTACGGCGGCCACGTCGCTCATGAGTACTGGATCCTCGGGTCTATCAGGGCGTAGGAGAAGTCGACGAGCAGGTTCACGAGCACGAAGACGGTGGCCACGAAGATCACGCCGCCTTGGATGATCGGGTAGTCGCGGGCCGAGATCGCGTCGTAGACCCAGCGACCGATGCCCGGCCAGCTGAAGACCGTCTCGGTGAGGATCGCTCCCGACAAGAGGGCGCCGAAGCTCAGGCCGATGACGGTGATGACGGGCAGCAGGGCGTTGCGCAGCGCGTGCTTGCGCACCACCTTGCGCTCGTCGAGCCCCTTGGAGCGCGCGGTCCGCACGTAGTCCTGACCGAGGACGTCGAGCATCGCCGAGCGGGTCATGCGCACGACGATGGCCAGCGGGATGGTGCCGAGGGCGATGGCCGGCATGATCAGGTGGCGGAAGGCGTCCCAAGCGGCGGCGAGGTTGCCGCGCAGGAGCGCGTCGAGGACGTACATGCCGGTTATCGGCTCGATCGACAGCTGGTTCGAGAGGCGACCGGACGGCGGCAACCAGCCCAGCGTCACCGAGAACACGTAGATCATGATGATCCCCAACCAGAAGACCGGGAACGAGACCCCGGACAGCGCGACCAGCATGATCGAGGTGTCGGCCAAGGTGCCTCGCCTCGTGGCCGCGAACACGCCGGCCGGGATGCCTATCGCGATCGCGAAGAGCATCGCCATGATGGTCAACTCGAACGTGGCCGGGAACCGGTGAGCCAGGCTCTCCGTTATCGGTATCAGGCTGTAGATCGAGCGGCCGAGGTCGAGGCGGAGCAAGCCGGACATGTAGCTGAAGTACTGGCTGTCGAACACCTGCCGGATGTCGCCGCTCTCGGCGGCGGCCTCGAAGTTGAGGAACAGGGGCCTGTCGAGCCCGAGGTCGCTCCGCAGGCGCTGGACCAGGTTCGGCGCGGCTCGTTGCCCGAGCATCGCCGTCGCCGGATCTCCGGGGATGACGCGGGTGAGGAAGAAGATCAGCAGCGTTACGCCGATGAGCACGGGGATCAACCCGAGCACACGGCGGATCATATAGGCGCTCAAACGACGCTCCTCAGGCCGGTGAGCGCTTCAGCGGGCACCGGGGAGATGGCTCGGTGGGCGAGGAGGATAGCCAGCTGCACGTGCTGCGCAAGATAGTGAGATGGTCGGGTGCCCGATAACTGGGCACCCGACCGCTTCAACTAGTGCGAGCCCTTACTCGGTCTTGGTGACCGTGTGGAGGCTGACCGACGAGAAGCCCAGCGGGCTGGCGATCCAGCCGTCGATGTTCGCCCGCGTCGCGTTGAGCGTGCGGTTGTTCGCGAAGGGGATCATCGGGACTTCGGCGGCCACGTTGTCGTGGACCTGGTCGTAGAGGCCGGCGCGGACGTCCTGATCGGCGACCTGACGGGCCTGCTGGAGCAGGTCGCGCGTCTCGGGGCTATCCCAGGCGAGGTCGCCTGTGGCGCTCGGACCGAAGAAGGTGAGGAGGAAGTTGTCGGGGTCGGCGTAGTCAGCGTTCCAGCCGAGCATGTACATCGGGAACTTGCCGACCTGGTAGTCCGCCAGGTAGGTGGTCCAGTCCTCGGTCATCAGCTCGACCTCGATGCCGACGTCGGCGAGGTAGGTCGCGATCGTCTCGGCGATCGGCTGCGGAGCCGGGTAGTAGGGGCGGCTGACGGGCATGTACCAGAACTCGGTGGAGAAGCCGTCGGCGTAGCCGGCCTCGGCGAGCAGCTCACGGGCGCGCTCGGGGTCGTACTCGTACGGCCAACCGGAGCCCTGACCGAACATCGTCGAGGGGATGAACGAGGTCGCGACCTTGCCGAGACCGCCGTAGAACGCCTCGACGATCGCTTCGCGGTCGATGGCGTGGGCGATGGCCTGACGGACGAGGACGTTGTCGAGAGCCTCGTGGTCCTGGTTGATGCCGATGTAGCCGACGTTCAGCTCGGTCTCGGGGATCTCGGCCTTGAGGTTCGGGTCGTTCTGGACGGTCTGCAGGTCGTCGGCCGAGAGCAGCACGCCGATGTCGATGGTGCCGGCCTGCAGCTCGGCGACGCGAGCGGTCGGCTCGGTGATGCCGCGGAAGACTACTTCCTCGACCTGAGCCGGGCCCTTCCAGTAGTCGTCGTTGCGCTCGAGGACGAGACGCTCGCCTTCGATCCACTCGACGAACTTGAACGGTCCGGTGCCGACGGCGCCCACGCCGGGCGTGCCGTAGGCGACGCCGTTGGCTTCGATCGCGGCCGGGCTGGAGAACTGGAAGTACACCGCGGCCCACAGCGCGGGCAGGAACGGCGCCGGCTGGGTCAGGGTGAACTGCACCTCGTAGTCGTTGACGACGGTGGTCTCCGCGATGAGGTTGCCCTCACCGAGGGGGCCGCCGAAGACCCAACCCCACGGCACGAAGGTCTTGCCCTGGTCGCGGCCGCTGAACTCGTGCTCGGGGTCGTTCCAACGGTCGACGTTGAACTTCACGGCTTCGGCGTTGAACGGGGTGCCGTCGTGGAAGTTGACGCCTTCGCGCAGGACGAAGTTCCAGACCGTGGCGTCCTCGTTGGCCGACCACTCGGTGGCCAGGCCCGGGATCAGGTCGGTGCCACCGGGCTCGAAGTCGACGAGGCGTTCGGTGATCTGGGAGCTCACGACCAGCGAGTTGCCGTCCTGCGAGTCGACCGAGTCGAGCGAGGACGGGTAGCCGCTGACGCCGTAGACCAGCGTCTGCGCGCTCACCAGCCCCACCAACAGCAGAGCGGTTAGAGCGAGTAACAGCTTCTTCATGGCACCTCCAAGTGCGTGTTGAACCCAATCGACCGCCATTTCAGCAAGCAAGTGGGTTCGTTGGGTGGTATCGCGTGAAGAGTATCACAATGACTGGTCAATGGCTGAGGCTGGCGCTTAGCAGTGGTTCATGCTCGGCGTCGCGTGTCAGCCGTCCCTCTTCGAGCCTCAGGACCGCGGTGCGCACGCCCGCCTCAGCCGGCACGCTCAGCAGCGTCTCGTCGTGCGTGACGACGACCACGGCGGTCCGTTCTTCCTGAGCCAGCTCGATGAGCAGCCCGAAGACCTCGACGGCGCGGGCGTGGTCGAGCGAGCCGGTCGGCTCGTCGGCGATCACGAACGGCGGCTTGAGGGCCAGCGCCCTGGCGACCGCCGCGCGCTGCTTCTCCCCTCCGGAGATGCGCTCGGGCAGGAAGTCGGCCCTCTCGGAGAGCCCCACGCGCTCGAGCAGGTGACGTCCGCGGTCCTCGTCGACCTCGCCGACGATCCGCATGGGCAGCAGGACGTTCTCCAGCACGGTGAGGTCCTCGAGCAGGTAGTGGTTCTGGAAGACCAGGCCGACGGTGCGCGCCCGCCGGCTCGCCAGCTGGGAGGGGGTGTGCTCGTGCACCGGGAAGTCGTCCCACCAGATCTGCCCAGAGTCGGGCCGATCGAGCCCGGCGAGCAGGTGAAGCAGGGTGCTCTTCCCCGAACCGCTCGGTCCGAGGATGATCGCGACCTCCGAGCTGGTCACCCGGAAGTCGACGCCCTTGAGCACTTCGATGGTGGAGTCGGCGGTGCGGTACCGGCGGAACAGCGCTTCGCATGCCAAGACCCGGCCCACTCGGGTAGTATACGGGGCACGACGCGAGCGTCTTGATCCCAACTTGTGGCGGTGCGACGCCACGGAGGTCGTAACAGTGACACGCCAAGAGACCGAAGCCGATCTCAGAGGCTTCCTGGCCAAGGTTCCGCTCTTCCTCGGCGCGCCCGACCGCGCGTTGGACATCGCGGCGTCAGCCGTGCGCAAGCGGGTCTACGAGTCGGGCACCACGGTCTTCCAGGAGGGCGACAAGGGCGAGGCCCTATACATCATCGCCAGCGGGCTGGTGAAGCTCTCGAAGGTCGACCTCGGCGGTCACGAGAAGACGCTGGCCATCCTGCAGCCGCCCGAGTTCTTCGGCGAGATGGCCCTGCTCGGCCAGGCCTCGCGCAGCGCAACGGCGGTCACGCTCAACGTCGTCGAGGCGTACCTGCTGTTCAACGACGACTTCAAGCGCCTCATCTCCGACTACCCGGCGATCAGCCTCAACCTCACCACGACCCTGGCCGCGCGGCTGCGCGGCATGGACGACGAGTCGCAGATCCTCTCCTACCAGGACGCGCAGGGCC
>CAZQVC010000136.1:0-5653 GCA_964596625.1 uncultured bacterium
CCGCGCGCCGCCGAGGCGCGAAGCCGTCCTTGAGCGGCACGATGCGGTTGAAGACCAGCTCGTCACCGCGGCCGTCGACCGGGTCGCGCCAGAAGTAACCGAGGCGCTCGAACTGGTAGCGCGTGTCGGGCTCGTCGGCCTTCACGCTCGGCTCGATGAGGCCGTGCGCGACGCTCAAGGCCTGCGGGTTGACGTGGTCGAGGTAGTCGGCGCCGTCGGCCTCGGGGTCGGGCACGCTGAACAGCGGCTGGTAGAGCCGGGCGGTCACGGGCAGGCCGTGCTCGCTCGAGACCCAGTGGATCGTGCCGCTGACCTTCACGCCATCCGGCGTGCTGCCGACGCTGTCCTCGAACACGTGGCAGCCGAGCGCGACGACGTTGCCGGCGTCGTCGGTCTCGACCTCGTCGCAGCGGATCAGCGGCCCGTGCCGCAGGCGCACCACGCGGCCCGGCGCGAGGCGCTTGAAGCCTTTCGGCGGCTCGAGCGCGAAGTCGGAGCGCTCGATGACGATCTCGCGGGTGAGCGGCAGCTTCCTGCTTCCCTCGCGCGGCACGTCGTGGGGCCAGTAGGCGGCGTCGAGCCAGCGCGTCTCGCCGGTCGGCAGGTTGGTCAGCTCCACGCGCAGCGGCTCGAGGACCGCCAGCACCCGCGGGGCCTCGGTGTTGAGGTCGTCGCGTATCGAGTGGTCGAGCAGGGCGGGGTCGGTGCGGCTGTTGGCCTTGGCGACGCCCACGCGGTTGGCGAAGTCCTTGAGTGCGCTCGGCCTGATGCCCTTGCGACGCATCGCCGAGAGCGTCGGCATGCGCGGGTCGTCCCAGCCGCTCACGTAGCCGGAGTTCACCAGCGTGAGCAGCTTGCGCTTGCTGACCACGGTGTAGTCGAGGTTGAGCCTGGCGAACTCGTACTGGTGCGGCCTCGGCCCCTCGATCAGGTGGTCGAGCAACCAGTCGTAGACGTCGCGGTTGTTCTCGAACTCCAGGGTGCACAGGCTGTGCGTGATGCCCTCGATCGCGTCGGACAAGGGGTGCGCGAAGTCGTAGAGCGGGTAGGCCTTCCAGGTGGTGCCGGTGCGGTAGTGCGGCGTGTGGACGATGCGGTAGAGCAGGGGGTCGCGCATCTTCATGTTCGCCGCGCCGAGGTCGATCTTGGCGCGCAGCACGTGAGCGCCCTCCTCGAACTCGCCGGCGATCATGCCTTCGAACAGCCTCAGGTTCTCGGCCACGCTGCGGTCGCGGTACGGACCGGGCCGGCCGGGCTCGGTGACCGTGCCGCGCAGCTCGCGGATCTCGGCCTCGCTCGAGCTGTCGACGTAGGCCAGGCCGCGAGTGATGAGCTCCTTGGCGTACTCGTAGAGCTGCGGGAAGTAGTCCGACGCGTGGCGCACGTCGACGTACCTGAAGCCCAGCCAGTCGATGTCGGCGCGGATCGCCTCGGCGAACTCGACGCTCTCGGTCGTCGGGTTGGTGTCGTCGTAGCGCAGGTAAGTGATGCCGCCGTAGTCCTCGCCGATGCCGAAGTTGAGGCACATCGACTTCGCGTGACCGACGTGGGCGTAACCGTTCGGCTCGGGCGGGAAGCGAGTGGCCACGCCGATCACCGCGCCGCTGGCGAGGTCGGCGTCGATGATGTCGGTGATGAAGTTGGGCGCCACGACGCGGCGCTCGGCCGGAGGCGGGTCCTTGGCCGGCGGCGCCGGAATCGGTTCGAAGATGTCGGCTGGCGTCACGGTAGCTCCTGTGTCGTCGAGCGAGCGGCGCGCTCGGCGCCACGGCTGAACGAACATGTTAACGCCTGAGGACGGTTACCGGCCGTCCCCGGGCTTCAAGGCAGGATGACCATCGTCACGAACATGTAGGCGACGGGGAAGGTGAACAGCGCGCTGTCGATGCGGTCGAGGATGCCCCCGTGGCCGGGCAGGAAGACCCCGGTGTCCTTGATGCCGGCCCAGCGCTTGAGCAGCGACTCGAAGAGGTCGCCGAGCTGCGCGGCGCACGACACCAGCAACGCGAACAGCACCAACGTCGGGATGCCGAGCTCGAGGCCGTTGAGCCGCCGGGCGACGACGCTCACGGCAGCCACGACGCACAGGGCGAAGAGCGTCCCGCCGACGGCCCCCTCGACGGTCTTGTTGGGGCTGATGCGGGGCACGAGCTTGCGCCTGCCGAAGGCCGAGCCGAAGGCGTAGGCGCCGACGTCCGTGGCGACCATCGCCAGCAGCGGGATGGCCAGGTACCACAGCCCGAGCACGCCGTCAGGCGTGTAGCGCAGGGTGATGATGTAGCCGAACAGGAAGGGGATGTAGAGGTAGCCGAAGAGCGTGAACACGACCGCGTGCACCGAGTTGCGGTTGGGGTTGACGATCTCGAGCGCCAGCAGGTAGATCGCGAAGACGACCAGCAGCGCCTCGCGCCAGCTCACGCCGCCCGCCAGCGTCATGAGGCCGGGGTAGGTGGCGGGCAGGGAGGCCGGCACCGTGAGCGCCGCGGCCACCCAGAGGCTGCGCTTGCGGATGGGGATGCCCCTCAGCGTCATCATCGACGCGTACTCCTGGATGCCGATGAAGCAGATGATGACGAACGCGGGCGCGAGCAACGGCAGGCCGACCCACATCACCAACAACGCCCCGGCGAAGATCGCCAGGGCGGTGAGTATGCGGGTGCGGTGCCGGGCGGCCGTCATACGGCCAGGATGTCGGTCTCTTTCGTCTTGGCTCGCTCGTCGACCTTCTGCGAGAACTCGTCGGTGAGCTTCTGGACCTCGCCCTCACCGCGCCGCAGCTCGTCCTCGCTGAGCTCGCCCTCCTTCTGCATCAGCTTGAGCTCGTCGTTGGCGTCGCGCCGGATGTTGCGGATCGCGACCTTCGACTCCTCGGCCATCTGATGGACGGTCTTCACCAGGTCGCGCCGCCGCTCGTCGTTGAGGGCGGGGACGGTGATGAAGATGCTGTCGCCCTGGTTGCTGGGGTTGAAGCCCAGATCGCTCTCGAGGATCGCCTTCTCGATCGCGGGGCTCGACGACTTGTCGAACGGGGCCACGACCAGCGTGCGGGGGTCCGGGCTGGTGATGTTGGCGATCTGGGGGAGAGGCATGCTCGACCCGTAGTAGTCGACCTGCACGCGGTTGAGCAGCGCGGGGTTGGCGCGGCCCGTGCGAACCGTGCTGATGTTGGTCTCGAACGCCTCGAGCGACTTCTGCATGCGCTCACGCGTCCCTGAGATCACCGATTTCATCTGTCCTACCTCCTGCTGGTCGGTTGGCTGTTAGGCGGACAGTCTACCGCGGACAGCGTCCAGGACTGCCGCGGCGCCACCGGCGCGGGCTCGAGCCGACGCAGGCTCAAACCGGCGCGCGCTCAAGCCGACGCGGGCTCGGCCGGCGCAATCTCACGCCGACGCAGCCGACGCACGAAAGCTGGCGACGCCGGTCAGTCCGCGAAGGTCGTCTCGATGTCCTGCGCGATGAGCGTGCCGACCCTCTCGCCGCCCAACACGCGGGCGAGGTTGCCCTCGGCGAAGATGTCGAAGACGGTGAGCGGCAGGCCGCGGTCGAGGCAGAGGCTGACCGCGGTCGCGTCCATCACGGCCAGCCCGTTGTTGAGCACGTCCATGTAGGAGAGCGTCTCGTAACGCCTGGCGTTCGGGTTGGTGTTGGGATCCGAGTCGTAGACGCCGTCGACCTTGTTCTTGGCCATCAGCACCATGTCGGCGTCGATCTCCAGGGCGCGCAGGGTGGCCGCGGTGTCGGTGGTGAAGAAGGGGTTGCCGGTGCCAGCGGCGAAGATCACCACGCGCCCCTTCTCCAGGTGCCGCAGCGCGCGCCGCCTGATGTACGGCTCGGCGACCTCCTGGATGTTGATGGCGGTCTGCACGCGGGTGTCGACGTCGGCGCCTTCCAGGGCGTCCTGCAGGGCGATGGCGTTCATCACGGTGCCCAGCATGCCGACGTAGTCGGCGGTGGCGGGGTCCATGTGGCTGCCGTGCTGCGCGCCGCGCCAGAAGTTGCCGCCGCCCACCACCAGGGCCAGCTGCACGCCGCTGCCCTTGGCCGCGGCGATCTCGTTGGCCAGCGCCGTGGTCGCCTCCGGTGAGACGCCGAACCCCGAGGGGCCGGCGAGGAACTCACCGGAGAGCTTCAGAAGCGCGCGTTTCATGCTGGAGCCCCTGGGCTCCGGTTCACCTTGGAGGCTGGTCGTCGCAAGCCTTACTCGCCGACCGCGATGCGCGAGAAGCGACCGATCTGGATGTTCTCGCCCAGCGTGGCGGCAACCTCCTTGACGAGCTCACCGACGGTCTTCTTGTCGTCCTTGATGTACGGCTGGTCGAGCAGGACGATCTCGCCGAGGAACTTGTTGAGGCGACCCTCGACGATCTTCTCGGCGACGTTGGCCGGCTTGCCCTCCTCGACGGTCTGGCGCATCAGCGCTTCGCGTTCGGCTGCGACCACGTCTTCCGGGACGTCCTCGCGGCGGGTGTAGCTGGGGTTGGCCATCGCCACGTGCATGGCGAGGTTGCGCGCGAGGTCCTTGAACACCTCGTTGCGGGCCACGAAGTCGGTCTCGCTGTTGACTTCGACGAGCACGGCGAGCTTGCCGTTGTGGTGGATGTAGGTGCCGATCACGCCCTCGTTCGCGGTGCGATCGGCCTTCTTGTCGGCCCGGGCGATGCCGCGCTCACGCAGCAGGTCGGCGGCCTTCTTCAGGTCGCCGCCGGCGTCCTCCAGGGCCTTCTTCACGTCCATCATGCCCGCGCTGGTCAGCGCGCGGAGCTCCTTGATCTTGTCCATCGTCACGGCCATCGTCGTTCCTCTCCTCAGGCCTCGTCGGCGGCTTCAGTCTCGGCGCCGGCGACCTCCGGTTGCGCTTCGCCCTCGACGACCTGAGCGTCCTCGATAGCGGCGTCGGCGCCGGCGGCCGTCTTCTTGCCGGCCCTGTCGTCCTCGGTGTCGTCCTCGGTGTCGGCCGCGGCGGCAGCGGCCGCCTCAGCGGCGACGGCGGCAGCCTCGTCCTCCGTGCTCTCCTCGGCGGCTTCGGCCGCCTCGTGGATCGCGCGCTCCGGTGCGGACATCGGCGTCGGCAGGGTCTCGCGGTCGGGGTCGTTCTCCGCGGACGGCTCCTCGACCTCGACGTCGGCGCCGCCCCTGACCTCGATGATCACGTCGGCCAGGCGCGAGGTGACGAGCTGGATCGAGCGGATGGCGTCGTCGTTGCCGGGCACGATGTAGTCCAGGACGTCGGGATCGGAGTCGGTGTCGGCCAGGCCGACGACCGGGATGCCGAGCTTGTTGGCTTCCTTGACGGCGATGGCTTCCTTGGTCGGGTCGATGATGAACAGCGCGTCGGGGAGACGGGTCATCTCCTTGATGCCGCCGAGGTAGCGCTGGAGCCGGTTGAGCTCCTTGCCGAGGTCGATCTGCTCCTTCTTCGAGTAGCGCAGGATCGACTCGTCGCCGAACATCTGCTCGAGCTCCTTGAGGCGCTCGACGCGGGTGCGCATGGTCTTGAAGTTGGTGAGCAGCCCGCCCAGCCAGCGCTCGTTGATGTACGGCATCCCGCAGCGCTTGGCCTCAGCAGCCAGGATCTCCTGAGCCTGCTTCTTGGCGCCGACGAACAGGATGGTGCCGCCGCGTTGGGCGACGCCCTTGAGGAAGTCGAAGG
>CAZQVC010000137.1:0-5591 GCA_964596625.1 uncultured bacterium
GTCTTACTGGCTCACATGCCGCACAGTTCAGCGGTGTCGGCGTCGAGCGTGGCCTGGATGTCGGTCTCGCTGAGACCGTGGCTCATGAGGATGTCGCGCCATTCCTGGGTTTCCTGGAAGGCGGCGAGCGCCTCGTTGAAGGCGTCGCGGAACTCGGTGGCGTTCTGGTTGAAGTTGAACGAGCCCCAGCTCCTGACGGGCACGCCGTCGACCACGGGGTCCTCGAACGGGTCGGCGGCTTCGACGCCCTGGCCCTCTTCGGCGAGGCGCGCGACGGTGAGGCCGGTGGCGGCGTAGCCGTCGACGCGGCCGGTGGCGACAGCGGAGAGCGCGTCGGTGTTCGAAGCGATCGACACGATCTGGTTGTCGGAGATGCCCATGGCGTGGGCGAAGTCGATCTGGTCAGCGCCGGAGACGAGGCCGAACCTGAGGCTCGGGTCGTCGACGAAGTCTTGGTAGCTGTGGATGTCCTTCGGGTTGCCCTCTTGGACCAACATGCCCTCGCCGTAGCTGGAGTTCACGTCGGCGTAGATCACCTGCTGGCACCTGGCCGGCAGGATCGCCATGCTGGCCGCGACCATGTCGAAGCGCTGGGCGATGAGACCCGGGATGAGCGAGCCGAAGTCGGTGACGATCCACTCGATGTCGGTGATGCCCATGCTCTCGAGGACCTCGATGGCGACCTCGGGAGCGATGCCCCGCGCCACGCCCTGCTCGTCGACCCACCCGTAGGGGATCTCGTTGGCCGTGGCGATGCGCATGGTGCGCCCCTGGAGCTCTTCAACGGTCTGGGCGAAGGTCACGCTGGCCACCATGGCCAGGGCGAGACCGATCAACATCGTGCGAAGTAGGTTCCTTGACATTCGTTCCTCCGATTGCTTGCTGGTTCGTAGAAAACGTCAAACGTGCATTTCGCGGTAGCGGTTTGGGGCCGCTTGCCGGCAGTTCGTATCCCTCCTCTCCGTCTGCGGCGCAACGCGTCCTTGCATAACTCAGTGATCCAAGACCGCATGTAAGAACGACGCAGTGCGCGGGTTATCGGGGTTGCTGAAGATCTTCTCCGGTGGGCCTTCCTCCGCCACCCGTCCGGAGTCGAAGAACACGACGCGGTCTGCCACGTCGCGGGCGAAGCGCATCTCGTGAGTGACGATCAGCATCGTCATGTCGGTGTCGCGGGCGAGGTCGCGCAGGATGCCGAGGACCTCCCCAACCAGCTCGGGGTCGAGGGCGGAGGTGACCTCGTCGAACAGCATCAGCTTGGGGTCGAGAGCCAGCGCCCTGGCGATGGCCACGCGCTGCTTCTGACCGCCCGACAGCTGAGCGGGGTAGGCGTCGACCTTGTTGAGGAGGCCCACCTTGTCGAGCAGCTCCTTGCCCTTCTCGACGGCTTCCTCTCGCGGCACGCCTTTGACGTGGACAGGGGCCTCGATGACGTTGCGCAGCACCGTCATGTTGGGGAAGAGGTTGAAGTGCTGGAACACCATGCCGATGCCGTCGCGCGCGGTGCGCAGGTACTTCTCGGTGGCCGGCACGACCTTCCCGTCGACCTCCTGGTGCCACAGCGGCTTGCCGTCGACGTAGATCCTGCCGGAATCGGGCTTGACCAGCGTCATCAGCACGCGCAGGATCGTCGTCTTGCCGGAGCCGCTTGGTCCGATGATCGCGACCTTCTCGTTCTGCGCGACCCGGAAGTTGAGGTCGTCGAGCACGGTGAGCTCGCCGTACGTCTTGCGCACGTCCTCGAACTTCACCATCGGCGTCGCGTTCTGGTCGAAGGTGCGGGGTGAATGATCGTCGTTGGTCTCGGGGCTCACTCCTGCTGGATCAGTCATCGATCACCTCTCACCACGGCCTGGGCTCGTTCCAGCCCGGCCACCGGGCCCGCCGCTAGAGGCCCGAAGGAGCGCATCGACGCCTCGGGTACCTCGAAACCACCATGGAGTTCGAATGAAAGCATACTCCCGGCCCATCGCGACCGCCGCCGCGCGACATCGCGCTGCGGCTGAGACGCCTGTCCGGGGCGGTAGTCTCGGTCGCTCACGTCGTCCTCCCGGGAGTGGGTTCGCCCGTCACCAAATCGGCGCCGAAGAAGTCGTTGATGCGCTGCAGCAGCCCGATCATGTGCTCCCGCCGAACCGCCGCCACCTCGCGCATGTCGCCGCGCTGGAGGGCGTCGTGCACCCGGCTCACCTCGTCGATCACGTAGTCGACCTCGCTTGGCAGGTCGAGGTCGGGAGCCAGTTGCAGCCAGACCCGCGAGGTCTGGTAGAAGAGCCGGTCGGCGATCTCGCGCAGCGGCCGGTTGTCGATGGCGTTGGCGAGCTCGCGGTTGAAGTCGACGTAGAGCCTGGCGAGCTCGCGCATGTCGGTCGGCTCGGCGGCCGCGCGCATGGCCTTGGCCTCCTCGAGGATCGCCTCGAGCGGCCGCAGGTCGGCGCCGGCCACGCGCCCCGGCGAGAGGTCGCCGATGACGTCGATCAGCTTCAGGCGCAGCGTGTACACGGCCCGCAGGTACGGCAGGTCGAGGGTGGTGACCATCGTGCCGACGCCTCGCTTGGTGATGACCAGCCCGTCGAACTCGAGGTGCTGCAGCGCCTGCCTTATCGGCGTGCGGCTGACCCCGAACTCCTCGGCGAGCGCGGTCTCGCCGAGCATCTCGCCCGGCTCGTAGTGCAGCAGCGCGATGCGGTCGCGCAGCTCGTCGTAGATCTCGTCGGCGCCCATACGGCGCGGGGCTGGGGAAGGGTCGCCTTTGGGCGTTGGGTCGGGGTCGGGCTTGGCGGCGGTCGCTCTACGGGAGCGGGCGTTCGAGCCGGCAGGGGCGTGCGCGGTGCGACTTGTGCTCTTGCTCACAACAGCGGCCCCTCCTCATTGACCCGTGACAACGAAGCTAAGTAGAATCCCTATCAAGACTACTTGTATACAACTTGTCGACAACGAGTGTACGTGGCCTCGCCGGTGTAGTCAAATCGCGTCAACCGAGCGGGCCGAGGAGGAAGGACATGGCTCCGTCGCCAGTGGTGATCATGCGGCAGTTGCGTCTTCCGAGGAGCGTCTATGCGGCAGCGTGACGACCTCGCCTTCCCGATGGCGGAGTACGAGCGCCGGCTCGCCGACCTCAGGGCCCGGATGAGTTCCGCCGGCATCGACGTGATGCTGACCACCACCCCGGAGAACATCTGCTACCTCACCGGCTTCGACAGCCCGGGCCACTACTGGTTCCAGGGCCTGGTCGTCCCGCTCGAGGGCGAGCCGCTGTGCTACTCCCGGCTGCTCGAGACCAGCGGCGTTGAGGCGTACACCTGGGTCGAGCAGAACGTCGGCTACCACGACAGCGACGACATCATGACCGGCCTCGCCGGCCAGCTCCTGGCCGCCGGCTACGGCGAGGGCGTCATCGGCATCGAACGCGAATGCTGGTTCTTCCCCGCCACCTCCCAGGAGCGGCTGTTCAACTCGATGCCCGACGTGACCTTCGTGGACGCCTCCGGCATCGTGGAGGCCGGCCGCCTGATCAAGTCTCGTTACGAAGTAGACCTCATGCGCCGCGCGGCCGCGTGCGGTGACAGGGCGATGGCGGCGGGGGCCGCGGCACTTGCCGAGGGCGCAACGGAGAACGACGTGGCTGCCGAGATCATGGCCGAGTTGATCAGGGCCGGCAGTCACTGGCCGGCTATAGTCCCGTTCGTCGCGTCGGGCGAGCGCGGCGCGATCGGGCACGCCACCTGGAAGGGCCGGACCTTGCGCCGCGGCGACACGGTCTTCCTCGAGATCGCCGGCTGCCTCGACCGCTACCACGCCCCGCAGATGCGCACCGCGGTCATCGGCAAGGCCGACCCCGAGATCCGCGACGCCTTCGCGGTGGTCTGCTCGGCGTTCGACGCGGCCATGGCCGCGATCAAGCCGGGCGTCAGCGCCGGCGAGATCGACCGGGTCTGCCGCGCCTACATCGCCGAGGCCGGCTACGGCGAGAACCAGGGCTCGCGCACCGCGTACTCGGTGGGCATCAGCCTCCCGCCCGACTGGGGCGAGGGCAACATCCTGAGCATGAAGCCGGGCGAGGGCCGACTGCTGGAGGAGAACATGACCTTCCACCTCCTGCCCTGGGTGCAGATCCCGGGCAAGGGCGGCGTCGGCTGCACGGAGACCATCCACGTCACGGCGTCGGGCGCCGAGCGGCTGACCTGCTTCCCTCGGGAGTTGATCGAGGCTTAAGCGAGCTGGCCGTGCAGCCGCGCGGCGAGGGCCAGCAGATCGTCGTCGCCAGCGACGCGGCCCATCAGCTGAACGCCGACTGGCATGCCGTCATCGCCGCGCCCCGCCGGCAGGCTGATCGCCGGCATGCCCGCCAGGTTCGCCAGGCAGGTGCCGACATCGCCGACGTACATCGCCACCGGGTCGGTGAGCTTCTCGCCTCGCCTGTAGGCCGTGCAGGTGGCGGTCGGGGAGAGCAGCGCGTCGACCCCTTCGAGCGCGTCGGCGAGGTCGTCGGCCACCAGGCGCCTGACCTTCTGCGCCCTGCCGTAGTACGCGTCGTAGTAGCCGGCTGAGAGCGCGAACGAGCCCATCAGGATCCGCCTGCGCACCTCGCTGCCGAACAGCGCGCCGCGCGTGGCGGTCATGACGGCCTCCTGGCCGGCGTCGCCGCTCCGGTCGACCGCAGCCCGCGCTCCGTAGATGGTGCCGTCGTAGCGCGCCAGGTTGCTGGAGGCCTCGGCGGTGGCGATCAGGTAGTACGCCGCCACGGCGTGCCGCACGCTGTCGAGCGACACCTCGACGACCTCGACCCCGTCCTCCCGTAAGGCGTTCACCGCTCGCTCGAGCCCGGCGCGGGCGTCGGCGCTCACGCCGTCGCCGCTCAGCTCGGTGACGACGCCCACACGGCGCGAACGGTCGTCGCTCGAGGAGCTCGTTCCCACGCCCGACGGCGCGGGCGAGTACGCGCCGGGCGTGCCGCGCTCGCCGAAGCTGGTGGCGTCGCGCTCGTCGGCGCCGCGCATGACCTCGAAGGCGAGCCTCACGTCCTCGACGTCGCGGGCCATGATGCCGACCTGGTCGAGCGAGCTGGCGTAGGAGATGAGCCCGTACCGCGACAGCGCGCCGTAGGTGGGCTTGAAGCCGACGATCCCGCAGAACGCGGCCGGCAGCCGCACCGAGCCGCCGGTGTCGCTGCCGAGCGCCAACGGCACCACCCCGGCCGCGACGGCCGCGGCAGAGCCGCCCGACGAGCCTCCGGCCACGCGGTCGTGATCGTGCGGGTTCGCAACGGGGCCGTACGCCGAGTTCTCGTTCGTCGAGCCCATGCCGAACTCGTCGAGGTTCGCCTTGGCGACCGGCACCGCGCCCGCCTCGAGCAGGCGCTCGACCACGGTGGCGGTGTAGGGCGGCACGAACGTCTCCAGCAGACGCGAGCCGGCGGTCGTCGGCGCGCCTTCCAGGCAGAGGTTGTCCTTGAGCACGACCGGCACGCCGGCCAAGGGCCCCGTCGGCTCGGCCGCGACCCGGCCCGCGGCTTCTGCCGCCAGCTCCTCGGTGATCGTGATGAACGCGTTGAGCCGTGCCTGCTCCCGCTTGGCTGATGCAAGGGCGGC